>NZ_CP041614.1:6372500-6449204 GCF_007197555.1 Shewanella psychropiezotolerans | reverse complement strand
AGATCATACAAAGAGGTGTATTCTATAGTGAGATCACTAGGATCGCTATCCTTTATAATATAATTATCCCCAGATAGATCACCTTTAACATATGATACAGATCCAAAAGGATCTACAGCGATCTTATTATTTTAAAAAAGCGGCAAAACCAGCTTTATAAAGCGATCCGAATCGATCTATAATTGGCGCCGCTAGATCGACTAAATGATCACTGGATCCACAAGATGTAGTGGTCATGCACAGAGTTATCCACAAATTATGGTAGCTTTGGCTAGGTCGGCTAGAAAATAAATGGCTAGAATTTTATCACTTGATGCGTTTGCTTGTTGACGGGCATAGTTAAAGTGATTACAATTCGGCCTCTTTTTTACCCCTATTCCTCAATTTTGAGAATTTGGGTTTTGTTCAACTAACATAAAGACGGATTGCCACAATGAGTAAACGTACTTTTCAACCAAGCAACCTAAAGCGTAAGCGTTCTCACGGATTCCGCGCTCGTATGGCTACAGTTGGAGGCCGCAAGGTCCTAGCTCGTCGTCGTGCTAAAGGTCGCGCTCGTCTTTCTGCTTAACAGTAGAAATGCAAGTGACTAGCTATACCTTTACGCGGGAGTTACGTTTGTTAACTCCCGCGCAATTCAAATCTGTATTTGCAAAACCTATCAAAGCTTCTTCCGCTGAAATAACCTTACTTGCTATTCCGAATTCTGAGCAACATCCACGTATTGGATTAACCGTTGCTAAGCGTTTTGTTAAGAAAGCCCACCAGCGAAACAGAATTAAACGTATCATCCGAGATAACTTTCGTTTGCATCAACACGAATTACCTCCGGTTGATATTGTCGTTTTGGTCAGAAATGGCGTCGTAGAGATGGAAAATGCAGAGCTCCATAAATTGGTAGAAAAGCTATGGCGAAAACTCAGTCGCCGCTACAATGGCTAGCAACCACGATTATTCGTGGCTACCAACTCTTTATCAGTCCCCTGCTGGGGGCTAATAAGTGCCGCTTTCATCCAACATGCTCATATTATGCTATCGAAGCCATTCGTTTGCATGGATTTGTAAAAGGCTGTTGGCTTACGGCCAAACGCGTATTAAAATGTCACCCTTTGCATCCGGGCGGTATTGACCCCGTCCCCTCAAAAAAACACAGGTGTAACAAATAGGCTATGGAATCTCAACGCAATATATTGCTTATCGGTCTACTTTTTGTCAGCTTTTTGCTTTGGCAACAATGGCAGATGGATCAAGCTCCACAACCAGTGGCTACTGAAACAAGTTCGGTAACGACGGCATCAAATGCTACAGACGCGCACAGTTCTGATGTTCCAAATGCAGATTCAGCGCTTCCAGCTGCAGTTGTCGCTTCGAAAGAATTGATCACAGTGACTACCGACCAATTAGTCATCAAGATTAATCCAATTGGTGGTGATATCGTCTACTCGGCCCTAATTGAACATAAATTAGAGCTAGAAAATGACGAGCCATTCGTTCTTCTGGAACAAACTAAAGATATTAACTACATATCTCAGAGTGGTCTTATCGGTCGTGATGGTATCGACAGTAGCACTAAGGGCCGAGCTCACTTCAACAGTACATCACGCGACTACAGCATGACTGCGGGCCAAAATACTTTAGAAGTACCCTTGACCTATGTTGCTGAAAACGGTGCTAACTACACTAAGATGTTTATCTTCCACCGTGGTCAATTCAAAATTGATGTCGACTACGTGATAGACAACACCACAGATAAGCAGCTTCAAGTTCAGATGTACGGTCAGATCAAACACAGCATCAAAGAAAGCGAAAGCAGCATGATGATGCCGACTTATCGTGGTCCAGCCTTCTCTACAGCAGATATTCGTTACGAGAAGTACAGCTTCGATGATATGGCTGATAAGAACCTGGATAAGAAGACGCTAGGTGGTTGGGCAGCTATGCTGCAACACTACTTCGTTTCTGCCTGGGTACCACCAGCTGACGACCAGAACACTATTTTCTCCAGCATCAGTGCCGGCGGTCAGGCTAATATCGGTTTCCGTGGCGCCATCTATGATGTTGCACCTGGTGCGACTCAGGCTATCAATGCTCAGTTCTATGTTGGTCCTAAAGATCAGGAAGCACTTTCTGCAATCTCAGACTCACTTAACTTAGTCGTTGATTATGGTTTCCTTTGGTGGATAGCCGTTCCTATCTACAAATTACTTATGTTCTTCCAGTCAATAGTGTCTAACTGGGGTCTGGCGATTATTCTTATCACGCTTACCGTGCGTGGTATGTTATTCCCGCTAACTAAGGCTCAGTACACCTCTATGGCTAAGATGCGTAATCTACAGCCTAAGCTTGCTGAGATGAAAGAGCGTTTCGGCGATGACCGTCAGAAGATGGGTCAGGCCATGATGGAACTGTACAAGAAAGAGAAAGTTAACCCTATGGGTGGCTGTTTGCCTATCTTGCTACAGATGCCTATCTTCATCTCGCTATACTGGGTACTGATGGAGAGTGTTGAACTACGTCATGCACCATTCATGTTATGGATCACCGATTTATCGGTACAAGATCCTTACTACGTGATGCCAATCCTGATGGGTATCTCCATGTTCGTCATGCAGAGAATGCAGCCTATGGCACCGACCATGGATCCAATGCAACAGAAGATGATGCAGTGGATGCCTGTAGTCTTTACCGTGTTCTTCCTCTGGTTCCCTGCCGGTCTGGTACTTTACTGGTTAGTAGGTAACTTAGTTGCTATCACGCAGCAGAAGATCATCTACGCAGGTCTGGCGAAGAAAGGCTTAAAATAAGTCTGAGACCAAACAAGCGTCAATTGAAAAGCGGTTTAATACTTAGGTATTAACCGCTTTTTCTTTTTATGAGAGACTGAGTCTTTCAGTTTTACCCCCCTCTTATTTAGCTTAGGAATCACAGTAATGACAGCAGATACTATCGTGGCACAAGCCACTGCCCCAGGCCGTGGCGGTGTGGGTATCATACGTATCTCCGGCGATCAGGCCAGCGAAGTCGCTATGGCCATGCTTGGACATATACCCAAGACACGTTATGCAGATTACTGTGATTTTAAAACTGCCGAGGGTGAAGTGATCGATCAAGGTATCGCCCTCTACTTTAAGGGACCCAACTCCTTTACCGGTGAAGATATACTCGAGCTACAGGGCCATGGTGGCCAGATAGTGCTGGATATGCTGATCAAGCGCGTGATGGAAACCAAGGGCATTCGCATCGCCAGGCCTGGTGAATTCAGCGAACAAGCCTTCATGAATGACAAGTTAGATCTCACCCAGGCCGAAGCCATCGCCGATCTTATCGATGCCACCAGCGAACAAGCCGCTAAGAGCGCCCTGAACTCACTCCAGGGCGAATTTTCGGCAGAAGTACATGCATTGGTCGAACAGGTCACTAACTTGCGCCTATACGTCGAGGCAGCCATAGATTTCCCCGATGAAGAGGTAGACTTCCTCTCTGACGGTAAAATAGCTGGATCACTCAACAAGATCATCACCAGACTGGACTCGGTCAAGGCCAGCGCCAAGCAAGGTTCGATTATCCGTGAAGGCATGAAGGTCGTCATTGCCGGTCGACCCAATGCCGGTAAATCCAGCTTATTGAATGCCCTCGCAGGCAAAGAATCTGCCATCGTCACCGAAGTAGCTGGCACCACTCGTGACGTACTGCGCGAACATATCCATCTAGATGGCATGCCATTGCACATAATAGACACAGCAGGCCTGCGTGAAACGGCCGATACCGTCGAGAAGATCGGCATAGAGCGCGCCTGGGCCGAAATTGAAACAGCCGATCAAGTGCTATTTATGGTCGATGGCACCACCACAGACGCCGTCGATCCGCACGAGATCTGGCCAGACTTTATCGATCGTCTACCTAATAGGCTCGGTATCACAGTGGTGCGTAACAAAGCAGACCTCACAGGTGAGTCATTAGCACTCACCGAAGATCACGGCCATCCCGTGTTCCGTATCTCGGCCAAAACAGGTTTAGGCATTGAAGAGCTCAAGCAACACCTTAAATCGCTTATGGGTTATCAGAGCAATCTCGAAGGCGGCTTTATCGCACGTCGTCGTCACTTAGAGGCGCTTGATCTAGCCAGCAGCCACCTGATGTTAGGCAAAGAGCAGTTAGAAGTTTATCTAGCCGGTGAGCTATTAGCCGAAGAACTACGCATGACACAGCTAGCCTTATCTGAGATCACAGGTAAGTTCACCTCAGACGATCTACTCGGTAAGATCTTCAGCTCTTTCTGTATAGGGAAGTGATACCAATTGCATTAGGTATCTAACCATTCAGCGAGAGTTCAAAACGTTTTAGGCAAGGCTGGGGCTTGAAGCTAATAGTTATTCTATATCTAAAGCCCTAAACGCAGCATAAAATGCTTTGAAACCCGCACTACGTGAGTGCCTCAGGATTTCCACTTCCGCTTTGCATTAATTAAACCATTTCTTCATCAATGCGCCTTGAATTGAAAACCCTGTGGCGCTCTGAATTGATTACATACTTAATGCAACTGGTATACTAAAGTACTAAAATCGGACGTCAAGGCATCCGCCATTTGTACTATTGCGTACACTGTTATTCCTTCCTATATTAAAGTAATAAATATAAGCACCAACAGTCGGTTGAGCATGGATTTGCTTAGTTTGGTAAAGGAATACCTGTTATGCATAGCATTGAAGACTTTAACTTTAAAAATATTGAAGCCATAAAAGGCGAACTCCTGTTAGTAGAAGATACCCAAGGTAATAGCTTGTCAGTTACCGTAAGAGGAGTGAGAACAGGCAGTGCTCATAGCGATGATTATGAGAGCTTTACTACCCATCTAGTAGACAATGAACCCCAGCGTATCCCCCAAGGCAGTTACAACTTTAGTCACTCAAAAATTGGTCAACATTTTCTGTTTTGCACCGCAACGTCAGCTACTGACTACGAGATAGTGATCAATCGCAGCAAGATTAGCCAATCACCGCCTTAGCCAATTAATCACAACGCCACTCCATCAGAAGATAAATCTCATCGGTCACGGTTTTTAACGTAAAACCGAGCCGTTCATAGAGGACTTTAGCGGGATTATCTCGCTCGACATGGATAGATACGCTAGCACCTAAGGTTTTGGCCTCATTCAACAGCTGACGAAAAAGCGCTGTTCCTAAACCTAAACCACGAAACTCTGGCAACAGAGAAATATCAACAATACGAATGTCCAGACGCGCATCGAGGCAGCAGTCGACAAAAAGACGACCTATGGCTTGATTTTGGTAATAGACAATATCGAATCTGTCGGTGCTGTAATACTGACAATAATAGCGGTACTGGGCAGAAAACTGCTCAGATAAAAAGGAATTTAATTGCAACTCAGACCAGTTAGCTTCGGCAAACTCAGTTCGACGCACACTGATGTAGAGCTGTAATAAAAAGGGCAAGTCAGCTTCGCTATGGGTCTTTAGCTCAAGCGATGCGAATTGTAAATCGCTCATGTTAGGACATTTTTATGTAGTAGATGGTAAGTACCCAACATACGCAAAGAGATGAAAATAACAAGCTTTAGGAGAGTAACAATGTCAGAACCTTTTATCGGCGAGATCAAAATGGTGGGGTTTGATTTCGTCCCCAAGGGATTTGCAAATTGTGATGGTGCCGTTATCGGCATCTCACAAAACCAGGCGATGTTTTCCTTGTTAGGGACTCGGTTTGGTGGTGATGGTCGCACCACTTTTGCGTTGCCCGATCTTCGTGGACGCACCCCTATGCACCAAGGCCATGGCCCTGGTGTATCAGCCCGGATAATGGGGCAAAAATTTGGCACGGAAGCTAATCAACTTAAAACGGAACAAATGCCGAATCATACACACATAGCGACACTTAAAGGTGTCAATAAAGCAGCAAACGAAACGGGGGTAGCTGGCGCTACCTGGGCTCAGGAAGCCGATGTCAATGGCGATGCAATTACCGCCTACTCCACAGAGACCCCAGATACGGCAATGAATCCCAAGGCCATCAGCCTTAGCAACACTGGTGGGTCAACAGCAGTAAATAACCTACAACCGACTCTAGTGGTAAATTTTATCATAGCGACTCAGGGCATATACCCACCAAGAAATTGATTGGCAGATAGATCAATCTAAACCCGCCACCAAGGATAGCTTGGTGGCGACTATATCAGAGGTCATTATGTTACTATTGAAACGGATTTCTCACGCAATCATATTAATTGTTGGCAGCATGTTTATCTTGCCGGCTCACGGAGCACTGAACCTAGGTGATATCGTGGTTCTCGGTGTCAATAGTGATGCGCCCACCGATCAAGTAACTATCATGTTGCTGGCCGATATAGCCTCAGGGGAAACCATTAAAATTACCGACCGAGGCTGGGATTCAGACTCGATAGCCTTCTACAGCAACACCATATCAGAAGGCACAATAACCTGGACAACCACATCTAGCCTAACCGCAGGAAATGTTTATCAAATAGCCATAACTGCTGGTAGCCCAGCAACCCTAGCGACTCTACCAGGAACACTCTCCATCAGTGGATGGGTCTCAAGCGTAATGGCCTCCGGTGGCGATCAATGGCTGATATACCAAGGCAGTGATGTCAGCCCCACCTTTATTTATGGCTTTAGTAACCCTTCTACCAACAATGCTGGGGGAACAGTAGCGGGCAACTGGGTTTCAGCAGGCACAGCAGTAACTTCTACCACCTCCCACCTCCCATCTGGTTTAACCAATAATACCAATGCAATAGCCCTATCCACAGGGACTTATCACAGTGATAACATGTACTATTCTGGTTCACTAGTCGCCACAGATAAAACCACCTGGCTGGCAAGAATCACTACACTGTCGAACTGGACGGGTAATGAATCAACCACCTATGACATCTCACCTGGCGGGGCTATATTCGCAGCTCAAGAAACAGTTACCGGCCTCAATAGTGTGCCTACCACAGCCAACTTCAATGGCGATAGTTTTACCTATACCGAAGGCGGTGGCACACAAGTCTTAGACCAAAGCACTCAGGCCACCGTCACCGATGGCGATAGTGCGGACTTTAATGGCGGTAATCTCACACTGACCATCACTTCTGGCGAAGATGCGGCGGAAGATATTCTCTCTATCGATACCAGCGGCGTAATCTCATTGGCTGGAACATTCGCAGGCAACAATATCTCGATAACTGGTCCAGGAGTGATTGGCACACTGGGAAATAATATCGCTGCGGGTAATGACTTCATCATCAACTTAAACGCCTCGGCTACACCCGCACTGGTGCAAACATTAGTCAGAGCGCTAACCTATCAAAACAGCGATACCGACAACCCCACCACAGGGCCGCGTAATGTGCGTCTGAGTATAAGTGATGGTGATGGCGGCACATCATCAAACGCCGATATCACAGTCTCAGTAGTGGGCAGTAACGATAGTCCGAGCATCAACAACCTTGCGGGTGACAACCTCAATTACAGTGAGGGAAATGGACAACAAAACATCGATACCTCGGCAAACGCCACTGTGAGTGATGTTGACTCAACTAATTTTGATACAGGTAGCCTTACCGCCACCATTCTGACCAATCAAGATGCTAGTGAGGATATTCTCGGTTTTGATAACAACGTCACTACAACCGGGCTAGCCAGTGCCAGTATCACGATAAGTGCGACCAATATCGGCACCCTCACCAATGCCATATCAGAAGGCAATGACTTAGTCATCACCTTCAATAGCAATGCTACCCCAGCCTTAGTGCAATCATTACTGCGAGCGATCAGCTATGAGAATAGTGATACCCTCGCCCCAACTGAGTCGACTCGAACCATCCGCTTGATACTGACTGATGGAGATGGTGGCAGTAGCGGAAATATCGATACCACAGTCGTCGTGAGTGCCATTAACGATCTGCCTGTCGGCACCAACAATAATCTCAACCCGAATGAAAGTGCGGTATTAACGCTGACCACCAGTGACTTTGGCTACAGCGATCCTGAAGGTGACTCGCTTAGCTACATCACCATAACGGCGGCACCGGTTAATGGCATACTTTGGATAGATACAGATGGCAGTGGCACAGTCAACAACGCCGAATCGGCGTTAGCCAGCAACGCCACCATAAGCAAGGCAAATCTAGACGCCAATCTACTCAAATATCTTGCCAATGGCAGTACCAGCTCTGGCTTTACCTTTAATGTTAACGACGGTATTGGCGATGCGTTAGCCAACAACACTATGACCTTAACAGTTAACCCGCGGCCGACAGTCGCCATTAACCAAGCCTCGGGGCAAGCAGACCCCACCAATAACGCCGCAATTATTTTCGATGTGCTGTTTAATGAGTCGGTTACAGGCTTCGATGCCAGTGATGTGAGTCTTAATCTAGACTCTGGCATGGCAGCAAGCGTGACCAATATTTCAGGCAGTGGCACAACATACCAAGTGACTGCAACGATAACCGCTGGAGATGGCAATATTAGTGCGACGGTTTTAGCTGGTGGCGCTACCGATGCTGGAGGCGCAACCAATAAAATCAGTGGCAGTACTGATAACCAAATCACTGTTGACAATACTGGCCCACAAATAGTTTCGGCAAGCTTAAATACCGGTAATTTAAAAGCTGGCGATACAATCACAGCGGTATTGAATTTCGACGAAACAGTGGTTCTATCAGGCTCTAACAGTACAGCAACACTCGATATTGGTGGTACCCAACGCATAGCGACCTATCTAAGTGGCCATAATAGTAGCGCACTAAGTTTTAGCTATGTTATTACCACAGGTGAAGAAGATACCGATGGAGTGCGATTAGTCTCGCTACAAACCAATTCAGATACCGCACAAGATTCATTAGGTAACTCAGCAACTCTTAGCTTCACGCCGATCACTGAGGCAAACCTACTCGTCGATGCAATTGCGCCAACCGGATACGATTTCTCAATAGATCAATCAATAATAGGCAGCAATGCGACTCTACTAAGCTTTACCATCACAGGTGGAACCGACGGCGATACCTATAGCTATACCTTAAGTGATGGGATAACAACATTAAATGGTAATGGCACTTTAACTGGAGCCTCTCATAACGTTAGCGCGATTGATGTTAGCAGTCTCAATGAAACCACACTAACACTAAGCCTCACACTGACCGATAGCTTTGGAAATATTGGTTCGGCGGCGAATGATACGGTTATCAAACTGTATAACGCCGCTCCAGTTATGAATCAAGGTACTAGTGTTTCTATCACTATGAGTGAAGATAGCGCGCCGACACCATTTAGCCTGACCTTAAACGCCACCGATATCGACACATTGAGTTGGAGCATAGGATCCAATGCCGCTAACGGCAGTGCCTCAGTGTCGGGCAGTAATACTTCTGCCAGCATAAACTACACACCAACGGCTGAATATTTCGGTTCTGACAGCTTTATTGTTGCAGTCACCGATGGGGAATTTACTACCACGACAACAGTTAATGTCACCATTACTTCGGTTAACGATCTACCTACAATAACAGGCACACCAGCCACCAGTGTTAAGGTGGGGAATCTATACTCTTTTGCCCCAACCACCACTGACACAGATGCTAATCCCAGTCTCTCTTGTACAATAACAAACAAACCCGCTTGGGCAAGCTTCAATAGCACTACAGGCGTACTAACAGGTACTCCAACGGCAGACGATGTTGGCACTAATAGCAATATTATTATCAGTGTAACCGACGGCACAGATACGGTTAGCTTAACTAGCTTCAATATCTCGGTCATTGCAATCAATAGCGCACCAGTGGCAAGTAATGCCAGTGTGAGTGTCGATGAAGACACTAGCCTGAGCATAACGCCTTCGGTACAAGATGCTGAGGGCGATACACTGAGTTATTCAATCACACAGCCCCCCACCAATGGGCAGTTAAGTCAGTCAGGTTCAATCTGGCTCTATCAGCCAGATAGCGACTATAGTGGCAATGATAGCTTCTCCTTTACCGCTAGTGATGGCGAGTTAGCTTCGCAAACTGCGATTGTGTCTATATCAATTAAGTCGATTAATGATAAGCCTGTCGCTGTTACTGACATGCTCAGCATGCCAAGTACGCAATCCAATGTTTATCTACTGGATCTAATAGCCAACGATATAGATATTGATGGGGATGAGTTATCGATCATCAAGGTTGGCAGCAACATAGGCAAGGCTAAGATAGTTAATAATAGGGTTGAGTACACGGCAGAAGCAGGAGTCCAGAGCCAAATAAAGATAACTTATGTTATCTCTGACCCTAGCAAAGAGACAGCTAAAGCAGAGGCGATAGTCACTATAGACAATAGTGCAAATCCGCTACTCCCCACTCTGACACTACCTGCAGATATAGAGATAAATGCCCAGCAACTCTTTACTAAAGTCGATTTAGGTTTTGCCACGGCGCTCGATTATTTAGGTGAACCCGCCCATGTAACACGGCTCACTCAAGGTAACCACTTCAGCTCAGGTACACATCAAATATTCTGGCAAGCGACCGATAGTGAAGGTAATAAAGTCACCGACAGCCAGATACTAGTCATACACCCCTATCTGACTTTTGCAGAAAATGAACAATCAGCAGAAGATAGTAATTATCAGGTTAGACTATCATTGAGTGGCCAGGCACCCAGTTACCCTCTCACGATTCCTTACACTGTATCCGGGACCAGCGACACCAGTGATCACAGTGCTATTGATGCTGAAATTGTTATAGATAAGGGCACTAGAGCGGTAATCGAGCTCACTATCTATGGCGATAATGAAACCGAAGTGGATGAAACTCTAGTACTCACCTTTGCAGCAAATACACTAGGCAATAAAGTCTATAGTCTGTTGATCACCGAAGGCAATATTGCACCGCAGATATCAACTGAAGTACAACAAGCTGGTCAGAAACGACATATCATTGTCACCAACAGCGATCTGGTCACCATCAGCACCGATGTTTTCGATGCCAACAGCCAAGATAGTCATAGCTACCAGTGGATGCCAGTAAGCTCAGCTGTCGTTAATACTTCGAACCAAGACTCTGTATTCGAATTTAGCCCTGCTGGCCTCATTGCTGGACTCTATCCAATCACACTAACCGTCACCGATGATGCAGCTACCGCGCTAAGTAGCCAACAAACCATCTATCTCGAATTGGTCACAGCACTCCCCGTACTGACTGATGCAGATAGTGATGGTGACCTTATACCAGATAGTTATGAAGGCATAGGTGACAGCGATAATGATGGTATTCCAGATTACCAAGATGGTGTATTACCTTGTCATATAATGCCTGAACAGGTCCCTATGCAGCAGCAATTCTTAGCCCAAGGGCAGAGTGATATATGTCTGCGTAAAGGTCTTCAAAGTTCCGATAATAGCTCTGGTGGGTTACTGCTCACCGACGAAGAGGTCGAAATAAAACTAGGCAGTGATACCAATGTTGAAAACATCGGCGGTGTCTTCGACTTTATCCTGTTTGGCCTGCCTCAAGTGGGCGGCACCTATGACATAGCGATCCCACAACAATTGCCGTTACCCGAGAACCCAATATATAGAAAATTCATCCAAGGTAACTGGCAGAACTTTATCCAAGACAATAATAACCAACTGGCTTCGTCATTAGGTGAAGCGGGTCATTGTCCAGCCCCTAACGATCCAAGCTGGGTAACAGGTCTTACTCAAGGACATTGGTGCGTTAAGCTATCGATACAAGATGGTGGCCCTAACGATAATGACGGCATAGCCAATGGCAGCATCGTCGACCCAGGGGGAGTGGGTGTCGCACGTTCAAGTAATATTTTACCTGTCGCGAACCCCGATAACATAACTATGCAGGCCAACACAGCAGAATTAATTGATGTGCTTGCCAACGATATCGATGCGAACGGCGATCAACTCACAATACTTGGGGCCAGTACCAATATAGGCACTGTCGCTATAGAAAATAATCAGCTGCGCTACAGCACTGAAACCGATCACTATGGAGAGTTGATAGTGAACTACAACATAGATGATAACAATGGTGGTACAGCTCACACCACTGTGGTTGTCAACGTAATAGCCAACTCGGCTCCACTCGCTATAGACGACACGCTAAATACCGATGATCAGCAAGTGGTCGAGATAGATGTACTTGCTAATGACAGCGATAAAGAATCATCAATAGATCTCATTTCAGCCACGGCTGAAGTTGGTAGCGTCGAGATAACAGCCAACCAGATGCTTAGATACACGCCTGTTGAGGGTTTTGAGGGGCTAGATACCATCGACTACACCATCACAGATGAACACGGGGCACAATCACAGGCACAAGTGATGATAATGGTCACAGCAGCTAAAGAGATAACCATACAAAACAAGGCTTCGTCAGGAGGCTCTATAGGGGGATTAATTTTGATTTTAGGTGCATTTGTGTTTATAGCCCGTAGTAGATTAGGGCTGTTACTCTTAAGTCTTATAGGCTTTAACAGTGTAGCGAGTGACTGGTCGATTGAGACAGAGCTGGGGCAGAGCTGGGCAGACTACTCCAGCCAACAATCTATCCCATCGGGTGAGCTAATCTCCTACGATAAGAGTGACTTTAGCTGGTCATTGGGTGTTGGCTATCTAATTGCTCCTAGATGGCAACTCAGTGCACGCTATATAGATATGGGACAGTCCAGCGCACAAATACAAGCCACAACAACATTGCCAACCGAGCTGCAGTACAATACCCCTGTACTGGCCAAGGGAGCCGGGGTAGATATCGCATATAGTTTTTGGCAGAGCGAGCGATTTAGCGCCTCGGCTAGCCTAGGCGCTATCTATTGGCAGCAGGAGCTAAGTAGTGAAATTTTAGATAGCCCATCAAGTAAAATTTCATCTGACAGCGATCACTTAGATGCTTACTTTGGCCTCAATATTAAATATCAACTCAGCGCTAATTGGCACACAGGAATCAAAGCCACACGCTATGATCTAGAAGCTAACTCGGTTGATAACCTCTACCTTATGCTTGGCTATCGTTTTTAGCCTAAGCAGATAGTTTTCTAATTTAGACAAAACGCCTAATACTCCATCACACAAATTATGAACAGTTGCCTTTACTCTAAATAAGGCACCTGTTCTCTAGGGAGCAACATTTCATATACTCCTTATTTTTCATGTGATTGAGTTCAGCCCTCCCCTCGATTTCTCAAGCTCAAAACTATGCTATGGGAACGACAACAAAACACAGAGAGCGAGTATAAACAGGATGTTTAATCTTGCTATAGCAAATTCTGACTAGTTCCTAGGCTCTAAAAAATAAAAATACATAACTCTGAAAAGATCAGATTCTTATACCTATTGCTATTAAATAAAACGAACGACTGAATATTATGCTTTATGCAGCTAAATTAGCCGATAAAGTCACTATTTTAGGCGATAAAAATAGCAGATCTAAGCCTGTACGTTTTTTGATCTCGATCAAAATCATCAACAGACATATCAACAAGTAATCTAAAATTAGATCTTTTATTCAAACACCAAGCAGATCTCAGCCTAACTAGTTGATGCAGATAGAATAAAGATGTTTTAAAACATATCTATTTTACTTGTAAATTACAAAAATTAAGATCTTAGTTGAAAAGTTATACGCAAAACGAATTTTAATTCTGCTGATCAAAATCGATCTGATCGAGCAAAGATCAAAAACAATTTTTATAACTTCGATCCTTTGAGATTTTTACTCAATATATCTCTCAAAAATTAAGCTCGATAATAAAAAAAGTGGTCATTAAAACCACTCGATTACTAGGTCAATAAGCTAATAAACATGGGTCATTTTACATCCACGACACGGCTCGCCTTCTTGTATTGAATCTTCCAACCTTGCCAACGAGGTAACTCCCAGCGTTTAGGGCCGGTTTTGCGAGAACCGTTGGCATAAACTAATGTCACCACCTTGCGTTTAGGCTGGTATTCCACATTCAGTTTAAGGTCGGCTAATATCAGCTTAGACGGGTATAAGTTATCGAAATCTTCGCGCTGCCAATCAGGGATCCCCTCGAACAAGAGATCATCCGCCTCTATCAGTTCCAAATCATCAAAGCTTTCTACCCCTAACTCATTCAACCTCTCCATAAGATAGAGATCGAACACCAATGGCTCCTCACCTAAGCTGTTAACCAGACCCGATTCGGCAAATTGCTCCTTAGCCTTTCCCAGTGCTAACCAGATATTCCAGGCGGCAATATCATTTTTCAAACGCTGGGATAAGCCCTTAAATTGACGGCCGACACTTATGCTACGCACAATAGCCTCAATCGCCTGCTCTCCCTCGACTTGTTTCAAGCGGGAACCTATCACTCTGCCAGCGTAAAGCGTCTCAACCACCAGTTTATGGCTCTGCCCCTTCTCCTTACTATCTCCCAGACGCTCCTCACCTAACTGCGCCTCTAACAAAAAGTTAAATGAGATGGGTGCCATACAAGAGGCCAGATTCAGCGTCTGCTTTGCCCCTTTACCGGCAATTGAATGCAAATCGAATATCACCGCCGCTAACGCACTCTCCTTGCCATCGACTCCCTTAACCTCACTACAGAAACGACTGACACGGCCGATTTGTGCCTCGCTAAAACCGTTTCCAAGGGCTGTGATGCGTTTTTCACGTCTTACGTAGGCGAGTTCAGGCGCCACCTTGATCACGGCTAACAACCAACGCCGGCGTAGCTCAATGTCTTTACTGACTAACGCGGCTGATTGCTCGACACTCTGCAAACCCAATGCCGAACGGATCTGGTTTGCCAGCATGCGTGCCTCTTTACGGGCTCCTCTATTCACATAGCCGGCATCGGCGTCCCCGAGAAAATCGGGGAGCTTGTCTCTTACTATTTTTATTAGCGTAAATGCATCACAGCCCAGGGGCTCCCACTCACTCAAGAGTTTAAGATCAAACTCACTGGTGGGTAACTTGAACAAGCCCAGTGGCACACTCAGGGCCGCGGCAAGATCGACCATCAAGCCACGGCACACATCGTCGGGCATGGCACTGATAAGGTGAGCAAACTGAGTATCTATCGGTAGCGGAGAGAGTTTCTTACCATGAGCCGTGATCAACCCGTCTGCATCAATGGCTCCCATAGCCAGTAACTTTTGTTCGGCAATAGCCAATGACTTAATAGGCAAGTCATCGACGAACTTGAGATCAGACAGCTTATAACCACAACAAGCGGCTGCTAGCATAGGTTCCACCAGCTCTTCACGTTGAAGTTCTGGTGGTGTCATGGCTTCCATGGGCGCACTCTTACCCCATAAGCGAATACAGATACCGTTTTGCGTACGGCCAGCACGCCCCATTCTCTGAGCACAGCTGGCTTTAGATATTCTCGCTAGAGAAAGTACGGTACGACCGTTACGCTGGTGGGTACGCCGCTCAAGCCCACTATCCACCACAGCTGTGACTCCAGGGATAGTCAATGAGGTTTCCGCCACATTGGTCGCGAAGATAACTCGCTGGTGATCGGCTTGCTGCAAGACTTTTTTCTGATCTTGAGGACTGATCCCGCCATGGAGCGCTAAAAGCTCCAATGGTTTGCCACTCGCCAAGACCAAAGGCTGACAACTTTGCAGAGCACCTTGAATCTCACGCTTACCCGGAAGAAAAACCAATATATCTCCATCGGTCTGTTGCAACACACCCGACACTGCAGTTTTTACCGCTTGTTCCACGCCGCGAATGTCAGGCAGGTGGTGACTCTCAAGGGCCTGATATTTTAGTTCCACGTGGAACCTTTTTCCTTCCGCCACTAAACGAAGTGCAGTTCGCGCTTCTCCAGAGCTTACAACACCTGCTTGAACGGCTAAATCATTACTTAAGCCCTTACTTAAGTAGCGGGTTAAGCGTTCACCGTCTATGGTGGCCGAAGTCAGAATCAATCTGAACTTGGGTGAAGATTGGGCCTTCAACTTCAACATAGCCAGCAGCAAGTCAGTGTCCCAACGACGTTCGTGGAACTCATCGATAATCACAGTAGCGAAACTGGCTAAACCGCTTTCCTGCAGCCAACGTAGGGCTATGCCCGGTGTAACGAAGGCTATCTGAGTATCATTAGTCACAGTTGAATCGAAACGTATGGCATGGCCCACTTTTAACTCAGTTTGCCCGCTGACAAATGAAGACAGTGCCAAACAAGCAACCCGCCTGGGTTCCACAACTAAAACACGTTTAGGTCTTCCAACATTCGGTCCTTCACTATCAGGTTCCGCGCACCAAAGTGGCAAACGGGTAGACTTACCCGAACCAGTATCTGACTCAACCACTAAGTGATTGTCATTTACTGCTAATTTAAATTCATCATAAAGTTTATCTATGGGGAGAGAATCAATAACAACTTGTTGAGGCTTATCCATTTGGCTATTTGACATCCGTTATGGCAATTGAAAATTGTTTAATACGAGTTTGAAACATTAGATTGGCAAACAAAAATTATAATCCTGAACTCAACTCTGAGTAGCGAATAAAAAAACACCGTAAATCAATGACGACTTAATTCCAAAACTCTGTTTTTGTTACAAATAGACTTCTTATTATCAGTCATAAGTTGTAGTATTTATGTTGCAAAAATATAACAACATAATAGGGAACATCATGTTAATAAGAATAATTCCGGCCATTTTCATCGCTTTTTTAGTGAGTGGCTGTACCGCAACACCAGCGAAACAACCTTTAAATGCACCGCTCACAAATAAATCAATAAATGTCTATTCATTGATCTCACAGGATGAAATCGAAGCATTATATCCAATCAGTAATAATTCTGCAGTTTCAGCACAATTTGGACTGATAGGTGCATTAGTAGGTGGGGCGATTGATTCATCGATAAATCAGTCAAACGCAGAAAAAGCGAATGACAGTCTAGTAGAGATAAGGAACCAGTTACTAGATTTGGACTTCGATCTCCTCTTTGAAGAAGAGATACGCAAAAAATTAGATGACCAAGTACATATAGGCTCTATAACAACCATAAAATCAATAGATGAACTAAAAAACAGATTAGAAGTTGGTGAGAGTTATCTCTTACTATCAACGAATTATAAGCTTGACATTGATTTCAGAACACCGCTAATCGAAACAGCTGTGACCCTATCTGAACATGGGAAGACAAAAAAGAGCTCAAAAACACTATATAAAAATAGCTTCACCTATTTTGGGACATCTCTGCCCCTTGCAATAAAAAGCCAAGCAGATATAGATAAAGAAATAACAGAGCTAAATGAAAAATTTACCAGTAAAAGTGATGCTTATCAAAGCTCACATAAGAATAAAATGAGACTGAGGAAACAGATCAGGAAAGCCAAAAATACCAGTTTAGATCACGACCAATCTGTAGATATTGCAGCAAGAGCTTGGAACCAAGAATATAAAGGCACTTTAAATAAAGGGCTTAGGAGTGGAATTCAGGATTTATTTTCCATTATCGAGACAGACATAGAAGATAGAACAGATCCTAAACAATATGAGAAAATAGGTACAACACCAAGTGGTTATCCTAATTACCATAAATCAATTTTAGTAAGTGAAAGTGACAGTAGAAAAATCATTCGATTCACAAGTGGGGCCAGAGCTGGAGCGCTATGTTCTATGCCTAACACAGAGTCAGACATAAAAGTTGTTTGCATATAATTGTGAAATATCCGCTTATCTTACTCATACTTAGTTTGACTGCTTGTAGTTCAACCAGTCAAATTGACCTGAAAGCTTGTGATATTTCAATTAATTTTGATATTTCAAAGAGAGTAAAGGATAGAAACATTCTGGATCTTGAAGCATTAAAATTACTAGTTAATCAACACTATAATAAAGAGCCCAAATCAGATAACCCACTAAACATCGAACTAAAAAAAGCATATTTAGGTCGTAACCATCTGATTATAAGTGCAAACGCAGTCATTCAGGTTACCAATAAAGGTGAGAAAGCCTATTTCCGCTCTAATGAGGTAGACACCAATATTATCTCTTCTAAGAGTGAGTGGCAGTATGCCTTAGAGGTAGCTGTTTTTGAATCGATTGATAAAGCCATTTTGAAATATAGTACTTGTAAAAAACGGACTTAAAGTCCGACAAAAATAGGGATAGTAAACATATAAACTATCCCTATTTTATTAATCCTATGGTATTACAGCTTTACCCAAGTCGTCGGAATCTCAGCATTAACGGTTTGAAATTCAAGGCTGAACAATTCATCGTTATCACTGATATAGCTCATGATCCCAGTCAGATTATCGAAGCCACATGCATCTTGCAGCGCGTTATCGGCCAGTTCAAACATCAACACCTGCTCGTTAAGCTCATAGGATATTGAACCATTCGCCTCACAGCCTGCACCAGAGACAGTTAATTTATTATCTGCTGCTATGACGACGCGGTATGGCTCAGACTCAAACAGAGCGCTATAACTACCGAGTACAAGATCTATGTTTACCGCCTCTTGTGTCACTTTAGATAGAGTGAAGCTCTCAACCACTGATGAGCAAAGCCACAGATTATTATCCGGGATGCACTCATATTGCTCATTAGCAAAGGTCAGCTTATTTGAATCCTGATGATAAATCCCAGAGTAACTTACCTGTTGATCCCTCTCATCCCAAAGGGTGACAATTGTTTTAGAAGGCATTAGATCGGAGGCGGCTAAATTGATTGCCGTAGCTGTCACCTTCAACGGCGTTCCCGCTTCGCTATAGGTCACACCAGAGAAAACACCCGACACTTGAGGCGCTTTATTATCATCGCTATCGCTGCTGCAACCGGCCAAAAACGCCAGGCTAACCAGGCCTATAAGACACTTTTTCATATTCTGGTCCTTCGCTTATAAGCCAGACAAACGCTGTTGAGTCAGGGCAACCTTAGCTCTGGTCGCCTGCACACTGCCGTCTATGGTACTGATCGTGATGTAGCCATTCTTAACTGCGACACCTTCGGAGTTTTCATTGCTGTCATTCACGTCACTTGGAGCGAAACCGATACCTTGCTTGCCTTGCAACATTCCCTTGGCCATGGCTAATGCCTGCTCCATAGACTCGGCGGCTCCCTGATCAAACAGGATTTGCGCGAAGTAGCCGACTATCATCTCGTTTTCACTGAAATCTTCGACAAACTTAAGCGCTATACCTCCACCGTTCCAACCCACATCGGTAAAGCGATAACCTAAGCTGGCATCGATATCTTGAGGCGTATTGATGTTTAGCCCCATGTAAGCTGGCAGAAGCGGCTGATTATCAGCGCGGCTGGCTTCCAGCTTATCGATCACATTCACCACCACATTGGCAATCTTAGGCCCCTGAGTGGCATCTGACAGAGAGTTCTCACTGCCACTCACTGCGATAGCCGGAATACCACGACTGAGCGCAATCATGGTCGCTCCTAAGGTGCCGGAGTTATTATTCATATAACCTAAGTTATTGCCTTCATTGGGACCGGAAACCACTAGATCCGGCGCCTTACCCCACTTCTTCTGCGCCGCGACATCTATGCCATACAAGACAGACATAACCGGCGTGCCTTCGACATAATCTTCGAAAGCTTGGCTAGTATCCACATCCCCAATACAGAACTCATACTGATCGGCCTTAGTCTCATCCACCTTCACCGATTTAAAGAAACCAAATGAGCCGCCCTTACCACTCTGCCCAGTACAAGGCGCTGCCATTATCACATCGTGCCCTTTAGCAACCAGCGCCTCTTTCATCGCCTTGATGTTATGGGTATTCCAGCTATCGTCGTTAGTTAACACAATATTCAACGCCGCAGCAGGAGCGGAAACCAATAGAGCTTGAGCAATCAGCGCAGACAAGAGACCAGTTTTAATTTTCATTTTATTCCCTACTTCTTTATCTAATACCAGACGAGCTATCACTAAGGCTATTTATCTGGACGAACACCAGAGTTGGCCACAGAAAACCTTTGATAGACGACATATCATTCACTAAAAGCCACCAACCATAGAGAAAGAAAATGAAGGGAATGTGACAACAGAACAGCTGAAACCATAAAAATACAAATTGATTCACTTGTCACCTCACATGAAGAGCACCAAGTGTGGCAAATAGCTTTGAAGGTTAGGATTTCGTTTCATTTGGCTGGTTGAATGTTTGATGGATTGAAGCGAGTAATACCTTCATTGTGACTTATCACCTCTTCGACTTAATTAGGTCGTTTCTGAAATAGCGAGTGTGGAAAGACTATTTTCAAGGAAAGGCATTAGAGCTTTGGGATCGTCAGATTCAAATAGAGTGATACTGTCTTCGTCATGTCCTATTTCGATATCCCATTCAGAAGCGCTGAAACGAGTAGCTGTGGCGGAAAATACAGTGTATCTATATAGCCTCTTCATAAGAGGTTAATTACCCATACTCTCAAGATATTCAACGAAAGGGGCGAAGTCGCCCTTATCAGCTTCTTTAAGACAAGAGATATAAGCACTGCGCTCATTGCTTATATTAGCAAGATCTCCTTTGGCCCATATTAGAGGTGACTCTATCCAATAGAAAAATACGAACGACGTCAGTAAAAATACGAGAATGCCTGCCATTGCCATTTGGAAACGGATGAATCCATACAAGCCTGTGCTGTATACGAGCGCAAAGCTCTAGATTTGAGTAGTGTTCATACTCTATCCAAAGCTTCGCATCTTCAAGAAAGTTGCCAAGATTTACTCGAACCTGGAGCGGATCACATCCAATGCTAAGCTCGCGAGTTCTTATGTTCCCAGCCCACATCCAAACATCACCAAATAGATTTTGATGTAGATCCAGAACAAAGTCTGTAGAGAAGATGGAATCAAGGGTTAGATCTGTCCTATAGCTAGCCCACATCTGCCCTGCAAGAATGTTGGCTTGCTCAAGTTCATTAAGCTGGTCTCTTGTTGTGACGTGCGCGTGTTTCAACCCTTCCATATCATCAGGATCGAGCGGTGTAGCGCCATCTGGCTCATCAATAATCAAGCTTTCTCGTCCTTACTCTGCAACCATAACTTGCGGCCGCCTTCACGCATGATCTCTTCAGCCAGCTCGTCAATCAAATACTGCTCCTTGTCCTTGCTAATGGATTGAGCTTCCAAAAACATATTCTTAGAAGCCTTTCTAACTTCCGTTGAGGCAATTTTAAGGGCTCGATCGCTAATAGTCTCAGCCACTGCCTTCTTAGGCTTTAGTGTGTATGAGAACTCACAATCCAAAGCATCTGCTAATGCTTTTAGCTGGTTGAGTGTTATATCCCCTCCAGCTTCTCGCCTCTCAAGAACAGAGACTCTATTCCTGGTCATCCCTGCACGAACAGCGAGTTGGGCGCCTGACATATCAAGCGCTTTTCTAATCGTTCGAACCCACCCCTCTTTTGGTACTGTGGGGGTAAATATATTAATCACGCCATCGACAATTTCTCGATATTGTCTAAGAAAGAACAACCAAGACACCCAGGATTGTCAGATGAAGATCCCTTGACTACGTTTAAGTAAGAGTTGTTGAGGAGGGGGTGTTATGCCAACACCAAGAAAAGCGTTAGTCAGTTTAGAGGACACACTCTATTATCACTGCGTATCTCGTTGTGTTAGAAAAGCATTTTTGTGCGGAGTCGATCATCATACTGGTCAATCTTATGAGCATAGACGGGGTTGGGTTGAAAGTCGGCTACTGGAGCTGGCATCTGTGTTTGCTATTGATATCTGTGCTTACGTAGTGATGAGTAATCATTTACATCTAGTGTTACGTATTGATGTGGAATTAGCTAAGCATTGGTCAGATGTAGAAGTGGTTACTCAATGGCAAAAGCTGTTTAAAGGCGATAGCCTTAACCATGATTTTGTTAAAGGTGAACCACTTGAGTCTTATCAACAAAACATTATCAATAAACGAGTAAAAGAGTACCGCTTAAGGCTGATGGATATCTCTTGGTTTATGCGGGCACTCAACGAACCTATCGCTCGTAGAGCCAATGCCGAGGACAAGTGTAAAGGCCGTTTCTGGGAGGGACGATTCAAGTCTCAGGCTTTACTTGATGAAGCTGCAGTACTTGCCTGTATGGCCTATGTCGATTTGAACCCTATCCGCGCTAAGATGGCTAAGACACCGGAAACCTCAGACTTCACTAGTATTCAAAAACGCATCCAAGCTGCCATGAAAGGTGAGCAGCCAACATCACTGCTGCCCTTTGTTGGTAATGAGAGTAAAGGCATACCTAAAGGACTCATGTTCAGCGCTAAAGATTATCTGCAACTTGTTGATGATACAGGGCGAATAGTCAGAGCAGACAAACGAGGCTCTATGAGTCAAGAGTCTGCTAATATTTTAAATAGACTTAATATCCCGCAAGAAAACTGGATAAAACTGACCACAGAGTTTACTAAGATTTTCAAAGGGGCTGTGGGCAACACCCAAGAATTAACAGCGTATTGTGAACATCTTGAGCGCAAGCGCCGGCAAGGTGCAGCCAATTGCCATCGATGGCTAGATAGCGCTTAATCAAGAGTTAGAGATACCCATTTCAAATTATTGTATTTAAGCATTACCAAATGACTGTTTGGTTCTTCTGATGTCTTATTTTCAAGGAGGTAGTCGAAATTTCACTCATAACAGAATATTTGAGTATTGTCTGGACAAGCAAGTGGGTGGATTGATACCGCAATGAGTTTATCTGGAAATCAGGCTGTAGTCGGTACTGGCTATCTAACGGAGAATAATCTTGGGTGTCTTGGTTATAGCCGTTGGTTATATTCAATATTTCTATCTGGAAATCAGGCTCTAGTCGGTACTGGCTATCTAACGGAGAATAATCTTGGGTGTCTTGGTTATATTTCTTTGCCAGTAATCAAGATGACCACAGTAAAAACTGGGCATTTTTGCAAGATGACTCGGGTCGCTGGAGTCCAGCACCGTTTTACGATACTACCTACAGCCCACATCCCTTTAATGAACACTCAACCTCATTTATTGGTCATGGGAAGCACCCCCCATTATCCACGGTTCAGAAGCTTGCCGAAACCGCAGGCTTTAACCGCTGGCAAGAGGCCAAGCAGCTTATAGAGGAGATCGTTGATATCACTGCTAGTTTTGCTGAATTAGCAAAAGATATTGGCGTATCTAAACAGACAATTAAAGAGGTTGAAAGCACACTTTCACAGCGTAGAATCGAAAACAGCTCACTATTTTGAGTTAAAACTGGAGTTAACTTACTTGTCAGCTAACAAGTTTGGGTAATGGCTTTTTGGTTTCATTGGGCTTAATTATTATTTGGCGGATTGAAGGTAATCGGACCTTCATTGTTACTTATCACCTCCGGTGAGGTAGGTGCAGATGCTTCTGCGAGACGCTGTGAAGCCATCCCTGGCCGCTTTACGGTTTCATCCTTGAAACCGAAACTCGCAGCCGCATCTACACCTGTTGGTAAAGCAAAAACCTACCTCTCCGATTTAGCTTCTACAGCCCAAAGAGACACGCCACCTTCCAACTTTTACCCAGTCAGTTAAACGAATATCAACTGCCTCAAATCGGGATAAAACCGATTTGAGGCAATTAGAAAGGCTATTAGCCTCACCATGTGAGGCAATTAAGCTTGTTATTCGCCTCGCATAGTGAGTAGAATAACAGTGTTATTTGACTAATAGCTACTCATAGAGGTTCTATATGTGGATTTGGCAACAAGCTAACTGGCCTGACTTTCGCTGGGAAACTGATAATATAGCCTTATTATTACGTCAGGTTAGTTTCAACCAGGGCTTGCTGCTTGGTAAATTAGATAGTGAGCCATCAGCTCAAATGACACTTGATACCTTGCTGGCAAATATCATTCATTCCAGCGCAATTGAAGGCGAAAAACTCAATGCCTTCTCGGTACGCTCATCTTTGGCCAACAAGCTAGGTATCAGTGATGAGAAGCCCTATCCCACCACGGTTCAAACTGATGGCTTAGCTGAGATGACACTAGATGCACTACAAAACTGGCAAACAGAGTTAAGTTTACAGCGGATCATGGATTGGCATACATTACTCTTCCCCGAAGGTTATACCCTGTTTAATCCCGTTCAAGGTGGCGTGTTACGGGGTAGCGAGCCTATGCAAGTTATCTCGGGGCGTATAGATAAGCCAAAAGTCCATTTTGAAGCCCCACCTCGCTCTGGGCTCGAAGATGAACTCACAAGGTTTATAGATTGGTTCAACAGATCACAGCAAGATGTGGCAATGGATCCCTTGATCCGTGCAGCCATCACTCACCTGTGGTTTGTGACTCTACATCCACTCGATGATGGTAATGGCAGAATAACCCGCTTACTAACAGATTTAGCTCTCGCACAGGCAGAAAACCGCTCTATCCATTTTTATGCCATGTCAGTGAGTATCCTAGAGCGCAGACAAGCCTATTACGATATTTTGGAAAGCACTCAAAAAGGCGAGTTAGATATTACCTCCTGGTTAGTCTGGTTTTTAGATACGCTCAATAGCAGTTTGCAGAAATCACTCAATGATATCGCCCAAACAGTAGCGAAAACTAACTATTGGCAGCGTGTCGATCAGACGTTATTGAGCGGTGAACAAGTGAAAGTGCTTAATAGACTGCTGGATGGCGAATTTGAAATAGGTATAAGCAGTAGCCAATACCAGAAGGTCACTAAAGTCAGTCGTGCAACAGCGACTCGTCATCTGGCACAGCTTGTTGAGCAAAGCTTTTTAGTGAAAGCGGGAGCTGGTGGGCGAAGTACAAGATACTTGCTAGCTAGCAAGTAACGCAAATAGCTTTCTGGTTAGGTTTTCGTTTCATTTGGCGTTATTTTTATTTGGTGGGGTTTTAGTCGTTCATAACATTTATGATGCTAATCGCCTCCAACGGGGTATGTGCATACGCTTCTGCGAGGCGCCGTAGTCCCTACTTCCCTGTCATCGAAGCTCGCAGCCACATCAACTCCTATTGGTAAAGCAAAAGACTCCCTCTTAGATTTAAGTTGATTTAACACTTGTGACTTGCAAAAAATGACTTACCTGGCATAGTTCTTCTCAGTCAAATATTATTTGAGTTTTATAATGCAAACAGGTATTTATGAACAACTTATAACGAAAGTTATCAGTAATAAGTTGGATAAAGATAAATTCTTTATTTCAGAAAGAAATATGGATACAACTGAGCAAACTCTGTGGTTAACTCGTGCATTAGTTCGTGTTTTTCACCTTGCTATATCTGAATCAAAAAATATAAAAGACTCACCATTAGCCCAAATAGAGCTCGCTAATGAGCTTATTTATTGGCTTCAGGAAAGAATAGATAACCTCGATTTATCTGATTACACCATAGCCCAACCAGCAAAACTACTTACTGCTATTTTCGATAAACAAGATCCTGTTTCGGCTAAATTATCCGCACATATCGATAAAATAACGCCTCTTACAGGCCTCACACAAAGCGAGTTATTTTGCGGTAGTAATCAAGGTATTTCACTGGAGAGTGAAATTAAGCGTGAAATACTATCTTCCAATAAAATCTGTTGGATCATTTCATTTATTAAATGGACGGGTCTCAGAATTTTCATGAATGAACTTCGGACTTTCACGAGTAATAACAAGCATAAGCTTCAAATTATTACGACATCTTATATGGGGGCTACGGATCTTAAAGCCGTTCAATGGCTAGCCAAGCTACCTAACACCGAAGTTAAATTAAGCTATAACCATAACCATAACCAAGAACGTCTTCATGCCAAATCTTATCTATTCATGCGAGATTCAGGATTTCATACCGGCTATATAGGCTCATCAAACCTCTCTCGTTCAGCACTCACTAATGGATTAGAGTGGAACTTGAAGATAACCAATCAAGAAATCCCACACATCATAGACAAGACATTCAGTACATTCGAGACTTACTGGCAGCAACCTGAATTTGATTTTTTTGATGGTTCAGAGAAAGCGAGTAGTAAACTAAATCGTTCACTTAGCCTTGGTCGCGGTGATAAAAATCACACAAATACAGTGTTTTTTGATTTAGCACCACATCAGCATCAAATTGAGATATTAGAAAAATTAGATGCTGAACGTAATCTACATGGCCGCAACAGGAATCTAATCGTCGCCGCTACAGGGACAGGAAAAACTCTAATATCAGCTTTCGACTTCAAACGTTTCTATCAAGAAAACCCTACAGCAAAAATTCTATTTATAGCTCATAGAGAAGAGATATTAAAACAAGCAATCGAGAGTTTTAGAGCAGTACTAAAACAGCCAAACTTTGGCGAGTTATGGGTAGGCCAACATAAACCAGACTCATACGATCAACTTTTCGCATCAATTCAGAGCTTTAATAATCAGATAGATAACATAAACCTTAAGTCAGATTACTATGATTTTATTGTTATTGATGAAGTTCATCATGTATCAGCTGAAAGTTATAGAAAGTTCATCAGCCACTTTTCACCTAAAATATTACTAGGACTCACCGCTACACCCGAACGTCATGACGGTAAAAACATATTGGATGATTTTGGCGGTGTTATAGCTGCTGAACTTAGATTACCAGAGGCTATAAATCTAAGGTATTTATGCCCTTTTCAATATTTCGGCATAGATGATAATACCGATCTAAGACAGGTTAAATGGGAAAATGGCCGTTATAACCCGAGTGAGTTGACCCAAGTCTATACCCAAAATGATCAACGACTGCAGAAAATACTTCAAAATATAGAAGAGCTTGTAACTAATCCATTAGAAATGCGCGCATTAGCTTTTTGTGTCAACCAAGATCATGCTCAGTATATGGCTGAAAAGTTTTGCCTTAAAGGAATACCAAGTGCGGTACTTACCAGTAAAAACGCTTTTGAAAGACACTCTGTAAGGCAAGATTTGCAACTAGGAAATATTAATATTCTTTGTGTTGTCGATATATTCAATGAAGGTGTCGATATCCCAGAAATAGATACACTACTCTTCTTACGACCGACAGAGAGTTTAACCATATTTTTGCAGCAATTAGGGCGAGGTTTACGTCATAACGATGGCAAAGAGTGTGTCACTGTTTTGGATTTTGTCGGTAATGCTAGAACCGAATATGACTTCTCTCAAAAGTTCAGAGCATTGATAGGAAAAACTCATACAGCTATAAGTAAAGAAATTGAGCACGGTTTTCCGCACCTTCCTCTTGGCTGTCACATTGAACTGCAGAAAAAAACTAAAGAAATAATCTTAAACAACATTAAAAAAGCCATATTAAATCAGCAAAAGCTAAAATCACATATTCAAAATTTTCAACACCATACAGTTCAAAAGCTAACGTTGAGTAATTTTTTAAACTTCTACCCTAATATCCGACTAATTGATATTTATAAGAAAAAACCTAAAGAAGGTGGTGGATGGACTAGCTTATTAAGCGATCTACTGTTAATCCCTAGAGTAAACGAAACTACAATTGCCGAAAATTATCACAGAGCTATTTTTAATAGCTTAATTAAATGTGACGCTCGGACTTATCTAAAATTTATTCGCTCATTAGCAATAAATCACTTTAAGTGGGTGGATAATGGCGATGCAATAGAGCAAAGAATGGCTTTAATGTGTCACTATGACTTTTGGAATTGTTCAGGAGATAAGCTAGGTTTCAACTCTCTATCTGAAAGCTTAGCAGCACTTACTCATCCTGAATATCAAAATGAGTTAATACAAGTTATCAATTACTTACTGGATAATAACGATACTCAAGTTCAAAGACTTCAAACAGACTTTCCTTGCCCACTTCAACTCAATGCTCGCTATACACGAGAGCAAATTATCGCAGGATTAGGAGGGGCGAGTTTCGAAAAGCAAGCTATGAGCCGTGAAGGTTACTTCAACCTAAAAGAACTCAATGTAGAACTACTCTTTGTCACACTACAAAAATCAGATCAACACTTTTCACCTACGACGCTTTATCACGACTATGCAATGAGCCCTACTCACTTCCATTGGCAGACTCAGAATTCAGCAAGACCTGATAGCGGTAAGGGCTTAGCCTATATCCAGCATAAAGATATTGGTAAAAAACTTATGTTATGGGTGCGAGAATCCAATAAAGACGAAAATGGAAATACGATGGGATTTGTGAACTTAGGTTGGGTTAACTTGGCAGAAACTAGTGGCTCCCAACCTATGAATATAACTTGGGAATTACATGAGCCAATGCCCAGTTATCTCTGGAAAGATGCAGCAAAGCTAGCAAATAGTTAAATATACAAGTCTAGCTAATCGAAGAAACCATCTGCTTTTTAGAGACAAGGTGTAGGTAGGCAAGAGGGTCTCGAAAACAAGGATGTTTTCGCGAAGCGGCCAAGGCCAATTTTATTCCATACAAAATTTGGCATTTCCTCCGTCCGTGGAGGTCAGATTGCTTTATCGCGTCCCGAGAGCTTACCTACACATACCCCGCTGGAGGCGATTAACACAAGAAAGGCCATAGTTTCCCATAATCAATCAAACACCCACACCGCCCAATGAAACCAAAGCCTAACCAAAAAAGTTCCTTCAACCTTGTGAACCGACAAGAGTCCAAATTTGTTGCCCTACGCTATCACTACTCTTCCTAAAGTATACAAACTAGTTTAAACAGCACTTCTTGTATTTCTTGCCACTGCCACAAGGGCATGGGTCGTTGCGGCCGGCTTTAATCTCTGCGATATGCGGCTCTTTTATTTCATAACTGTCCACATGAGCATCCAAATAAGAATCAAAGTCCATATCATCAAGCTTGTTGGGGGTATTCATCAAGTCATCGAAGATTTCCATTAATTCCGCATCGCTCATGTCACCTTCAGGACCGAATCCGGTCCACTGACTGAGGGCGTCTATAACATCATAATCCCCACTGATTAGGCCATTATCCCATTCTGAATAGCCAATACAGCTATTATTCCAATCGATGATGCTCTGGTTTTCGATTGGGCCTTCATCGATCACCTTGTTTTTTACATACTCTAAAAACTGAGCATGATACTGATTAAACTCATGAGAAATTAATAGATTAACTAATTCAAATAGGGCTATTGATTGGTCATTAGCGACTAGGTTTTCGATAAAAGCAGGAATGCTTTGATTCAGTGTCTCTCTATCGATTTGATCGGTGTGAAATTGAGCAAATAGGACCCCCAAGGCAGCCATTTTTACAATCTCACCGGCTTGATCTGAGTTAACCAGGCGACAAAGTTGCTCAGGTTTTCCTTGAGCCAAAATATAGTAAGCAGTCGAAAGGTCTGAACCAATGAAATCACCGAGTAGACGCTCTAATGGACTATCACAGTCTTCTTTATTGGTTAGGTTTATTAGAGAGTCAAAACAACTAAATTGCTTACGATCGATAATCAGACAGATGCCGAAGAAGAGGAGATTAGCTTCGGATTCGCTCAAGTCTTCTGTATCGATAAACTTTTGCATCAAATCATCTATCACAGGTAATAACTCCGACCACTGCTCTCTGGCACTCAGTAAAGCTGCAAGTGGAAGTTCTGTTAGGTCATCACTACTGAGAATGGAGATTATCTCTGCTAATTTCATTTTTAACTCAAACGGAAAGAGGTGAACTCGCATCATAGAATAGTAAAAGAGGAAGCTAAAGCCCCAAGTTATAATTGTGCACTTGTATATTGAACACAGCACAGATTAAGAGGGCGTAAAAAGAATATCTAGCTGGACTGATTAACTAGCAGATCACCGATATATTTATTATTAGACCGAACCAGTTTCCACTCTTGGCAGTGATTAAACCTGGCATATTCATTTATCGACAAGCCTAATGCTGCAACAAACTCTTCAAGCTCAGACTCACCGACTCTTGGTCTAGTACAGGATCTAGTGCTGGAGCTAATACAGAGCTTAGAGCTAGGAGAGAAAGCCTGCTCTTCAATCGTTAATTGCTGAAGTAACAGTAAACCCTGTTTACGCTCGGCTTTTACATCTAGCCTACCGACAAAGCGATCACGCCATAAGATAGGTAATGAGTAGTAACCATAGCGGCGCTTAACAGCGGGAACATATACCTCTATCTGATAATCAAACCCGAACCAATGCTTTAATCTCTGCCTTTGGATAACCAGATTGTCGAAGGGATTGAGTAACCAAACACGATCTGGCACTGGAATTAAGGGCTGCACCTCTGGAAAATAAAAGTACTCCTGTCCAGATTCAGAAAAGCGGGCTAGCTCTCCAGCGAGACACATCTCATTCAGAGTCTTAACTAAGATAGGTTTTATATTTTTACGCAGGTAGAAGATCTGTTGAATAGTGCCAAAACCATGAGCACTTAAATAGCGATGGATAAGGTAACGGGCGAACTCTGTTTCATCAGGCAGTTGATTGTCGACATGGGATGGCAACACACGTTCGGTTAAGTCATACACCTTTTGAAATTTATCCCTGTGAGCCACCATAAGCTCACCTTGCATAAATAATTGCTCCAGAGCCCTCTTAGCTGGCTTCCAATCCCACCACCCTGTGCTAGCGCCTGTCGAAGTAGAAGCAAAAGTAGAAGTATTGGCAAAATGGCTAGCCTTCAACGGCCCTTCGGCGGTGATCTTAGCTTTTACCTCCCGCATGACCTTATGCTCAGGTTCAAACCAATGCTTACCCCCCTGCTTTAGATGTGTTTTGTGATACAGGCTGTAACGGTAGTCGGATATAGGCAAGTAAGCAGCTGCGTGAGACCAATACTCAAAGATCTCCTTGTTAGCCATCGCCAAATCCAGTTGAGATGCTTGATACTCAGGTATTCGATTATGAAGCACATGATGATGCGCCCGCTCCACCACGTTAATAGAATCTATCTGAATATAGCTCAGCTGCTGAATCGCTTCACTCACCGAGCTGACAGGTTTCAACAGTCCCTGCTGCTGCAGATTTAACTGCAACCACTCCTGAGCTGAATATGGACTCGTCATAACTGCCCACCACAGGCGGTGCTTTTCAAGATACTCTTCATCCCTTTTACTCATATGCCACTTTCAAATACACTGCCACCAATATGACCTACACAAGGCACAATTTCAAAATAGAATTAACCAAGGTTTATAAGAAGAAAAATAAAAAACGAAGAAGCACACTCGCAGTTTTAATATCAAGTGTAGATGCGGCTGCGAGCTTCCAAAACATGGAAGTTTTGGCAGAGCCTATAGGGACATATTCACGGCGACTCGCAGAAGTATCTGCACATTCAGCGAACCGCAGGTTATAAATTTAAATGAAGCTATGGTTTCCTATCAACAAACCAAATACCTAACCAGCCAAATGAAAAATGTTATTTCACTATTGTTAACTGACAATAGACTTACTCACTGCCACAATCTGAATTGCTATCACAGCTCAGCTCTTCGATTAAGTTGTAGCGCTTAACCTCATTCAACTGGCTGTCTAACTGATGCTCTTGGTTAGCCAGCAGAGATTCGCTTGGCACTGGCTCATCGAGATAAGAAGTAACATCTTGGTAAGTTAACCAAAATGCGTAGACGATTATGATTGATAAAATAAAACGTAACATAAGGACTCTTTATTCACTGATTTAGTGAAGTAGTTCGTAAACTTATTCATGAAACTATTCATAAAAGAATTCGTGAAATTTCTATACTAGTGTCATGGCTAAAAACAGACAGTAAACCTGATGCTTTAATAGCGGTGACGAGATAATACAAACTATTTTAGAGTGAATTTCATACACTAGATACTGTCAAGATGTTGTCTGTTTTAGCAGCATTTTTTGAAATTTGACTGGTCATTAGTTGCGTCAAACATCCTACTCTGTGTCATTTTATTGAACGCTTAATAAGTGATGGCTAAATGTGGATTTTTTGAAGGGATGAACCAATAGATGCCAGCTTGTGACTAGGCCAATAACCAGCGAGTATAAATTTTATTGCGGAACTCATAACAAGCAAAAAAAACAGAAAAGACCAATATTTGATCAATTCAATTAGTCAGTTAGCTGTTACCCATAAATTTAGTCTAAAAAATATTATGCCATCGCGCTTGTTCGTTTGTTCACTTGTATCTAATCCAATCTGCTAGTAAACAAAGCGGTAAAAATCAAATTTACTAACCAGTAAAGCCTAGTTGTGAATTGAGCAACTTTTCTATTGGCACCAGGAAAACTGCAATATTTATAACTAAAAAATATAGTTAGTGAGTAAAACATTATAAAAAAACATCAGTCCTAACCTCATACAAGCCAGTGTTTAAGCCACTTTGACAATAATATGACGCTATTGCACTTAGGGTTTTACAAAAAACACCACTCTGTCTGAAACTTTACCCTAGTACAAATATCTCAGTATCCTAGTTTTTTTATAGCTAAGAGTTCTCAAAAACAATCGAGAAACTACTGCCGATAGACCGTGATAGAGGTAGAATGCCGCCGTCTGTTCCAACCTATGCATTTATGATGATCGATCTCGCTGTACTCCCACTGTATTTAACGACTGTTATCGCCCTTTTACTGATCCCTGGCCCGGACATGCTATTGATAGCAAGTTCTAGCTTAAGCTATGGCAAAAAAGTCGGTGTGTTTGCCAGCCTAGGCAATGCCACCTCAGGGCTAATACTGACACTATTGGCCGCCATGGGCGTGTCGGCATTAATCGCCATGAACCCTATGGCTTTGCAGGTGCTACGCATCTTAGGCGGAGCTTATCTAATGAAGATGGGTTGGGATTGTATGCGCAGTGGCGCTGCTGATGCCCCGGAAATTGAACAGCAATCGGGTCTGGCTAAAATGCTATATCGCCGCGCGGTATTCAGTAACCTGTTAAACCCTAAGGCCCTACTCTTCTTCGTGCTGTTCCTGCCTCAGTTTGTTTCGCCTCAGCTAACGGCGACGTCAGGCGAGCAAATGCTGGCGCTTGGCCTGCTACTCAATGTGATGGGGTTACTGTTTAACTTATTGCTGGTATTAATGGTGGGAACTTTGGGCAAGTCACTACTGAAAAATGACAAGTTCAGGGCTAATCAGAACAAGTTTATGGGGATAATATTCTTCGCCTTAGCTATCTGGTTACTGGGCTCTCAAGTTCAAGCCATGGGCTAGTAAAAACTAACCTGAGCGGGATGATAAGTTCTTTAATTAAAAAGAGTACGCCAATCCCGCCCAGCCGATTCTACTTATCGTTTTTGACCGTAATCTATGATGGTCTGACGGTAAAGAGACAACAGACGCTCATCTTCTACCGAAATCCCCACTCTTTGTGACTCATGACTTTGCCATTCATCGTGCATATAGTTACGTTTATCAAACTTTTGTATTGTCATGCCTTCTGCCGGACCATCGGTGACAACGCGCACGGGTCCTTCACGCAGAGTAAACAATGATGGGTCAATCACATAAGCGATAGCCGATGGATCATGCACATGACAACCTTCCAGCCCCACTTTCTCGGAATAGAACTTTAAATAGTAACGGCTAATGTCCCAGATAAACTGGCCAACCTCACCGGCATCATCCCTGAGTCGATCCAGATAATCCTTGGTGAAGAAGCTCTGTTCGGTCACATCCAGACCTATGATAACCACGGGCCAGGATGCACCAAACACTATATCGGCGGCGTGGGGATCGTCATGAATATTGGCCTCGGCATAGGGAGTCACATTGCCCCTGTGATCGTTGACGCCAAATGCACCACCCATCACCACGACTTCTTTCACCAGAGTCACGATTTCGGGAGCCGCCTCTAATGCCAGAGCCAGATTGGTCAGCGGACCCACGGCCACCAGAGTAATTTCACCTGGTTCGGCCCTAAGGGTATCGATAATGTATTGATAGGCTGGACGCGGATCGGCTTTAACGGATAATTCGGCTGGCGCCTGCACATCACCTAAACCTGACTCGCCATGTACTACAACTGTAGCCCCAACAGGCGGGCGAACGATAGGTTTAGCGGCCCCCTTAGCTACATCGGCCTGCAATCCGTATTTTTGCTTAAGAAAAAGTGCGTTATGAGTGCCATTTTCTATGGTGGCATTACCATAAACACAAGTAATGGCCTTAAGTTCTATCTCAGGGTGCGCCTCGGCAAAGATGATAGCCATGGCATCGTCGATGCCGGGATCTGTATCTAAAATTATTTTACTTGTCATAAATACTGCCACTTAAATTGAATAAATGCCTAATATACCCGCCTCTGGCAGGCATAAATGTGATGAAAATCTAACAGCATCTTATTTGTTTTGCCTGTTTTTTACCAAGCAGATTTCATAAAGCGGAGGCATTCTTACGAATTAACACATAGTCATGATAGAGAGTATCTTTATTGAAATGACGATTGCCGAAGGGATCGACACTCGGCTCAAACACGGCGTGCAGCCGGCCTTGTGGATCTAGCAGATAGATGGCAACCCCATGGCCCACCTGATAACTGTCTTCGCTCCCTATCTGAGTGCTTATTTTGACTTTTATTCCCAACTCTTGTTCGAACCGCTTGGACATGCCATCGAACACCCCAACCTCAACAGGCTTCAAGCCAATGATATCTTTACCGAAAAATGCCACGTATTCGGCCAATCTTTCAATCGAGTCCCTGCCTGGGTCTATGGTATAGAAGAGCAATTGAACATCTGTAAATTGATTATCTTTTTGCATACTATGCATCAGACTATTCAACAGCAGCAGAGTTGCCGGGCACACATCCGGGCAATTAAGGTATCCATAGGCCAACAAGTGCCACTGGCCGAGCAAGTCAGCTTGAGTAAAATCTTGGTTATGGTGATTAACTAAGGTGAAATTTGAGAGTGTGATCGGCTCTTGTAGCAGACTCGCACTTTGCAGCGGTAAATTAACCGAAGGGCTGGCCTTGACCAGAATAAATGAGATACTAATCAGCACTAAGGTGACTATGATAAGTATGCTGGCACCCAGCAAGAGTTTCGTCTTCACCTCGCGCAGCATGTTAGCGAGGCTCTTTCGCTAGCGGCTCATAAATCTCTGACTTATCTCTTTGCTTCCTTCTCACAGGCCTTAGCGCGTAGCGAAGGCTTTGCCTTAACCTAAGCCGAAGCATAACTTCATACCGAGATGAAGGATAATAAGCGATTAACAAAAGTGTAGTCTCCCTCTATGGCCATCAAGCTAATAAACACTACTATTGCCAAAGGCGGTAAGAACAACACCAGTTTTAATGCCATCCGTTCCCACCTGACATGCATAAAGATAGTGATGATAAGCCCGGCCTTCAATGACATAAATAACAAGATCAACGTCCATCTCAATATGCCCTGCACTTCGAAGAAATCCACCATATAGGACATGGTGCTGAGCACAAACAGTAGCCCCCATATTTTCAGGTAGAGACTGATGGGATGCACCTTAGGCTGCGCTTGTTCTTCCTCCGCTGGCACCGCATCTTTATTTGTAATCTGACTCATACACCACCTCAATACACTTATCACTTTTAACCTATTTTCTATATCGCTTACCAGAGATAACTCTTTACCAAAGATAGAAGATCACGAAGATAAACACCCAGACCAAGTCGACCATAATTGCGCCCAATAAAGCTCTTATTAATCACCACAAATAAAACAAAGCGAAAATAAACACCCAGACTAAGTCTACGAAGTGCCAATAAAGGCCTGTTATCTCGACTATGTGATAGCCTTTGCCTTCGTAGTGGCCTCTAGCGACCCGCCTTGCAATAACCAATAGAAAAATAACACCAGCGGTGACATGCAAACCGTGAAAGCCGGTGATCATGAAAAAGGTGGCACCAAATTGTGCCGAGCCCATGGGATTCCCCCAGGGACGCACCCCCTCCTCTACGATCAACTTAGTCCACTCGAACGCCTGCATACCGACGAAAGATGCTCCCAATAAAGCAGTTGCAGTCATAAACAGGACTGTCTTGCGTCTATCACCACGATAAGCAAAATTCACCGCCATCGCCATGGTGCCGCTACTGGTGATTAAGATGAAGGTCATGATGGCGATAAGCACTAGCGGGATATGGTGCCCGGCTATGGTCAGCGCGAACACTTCACTGGTGAGAGGCCAACTGTCCATGCTGGACATACGCACGTTCATGTAGCCGATCAAAAACACGCTGAAAACAAAGGTGTCGCTGAGCAGAAATAGCCACATCATCAACTTGCCCCAAGGCATATTGAAAACCTGCTTGTCGGCTCCCCAATCACTCACGGCACCCTGCCAATTGTCGGAGGCTATGGGCGCTGCTACTTTTTCTTGTTTATCATCTATGCTCATGTGTCTACTCCACTCCTAACACCAGCCTTAACACGAGTCCTACAAGCCACATCAGGCACTTTTTCCTGTTTATCATCTATGCTCATGTGTTGATTACTACAAACCTTACAATGACAAATCCTACAAACCACACCAGGCTGCGATGGTGTTATAGGTACTGGGTGAAGCCGTCAACAAGGCGAAGATAAACAACCAGAGCAACCAGAGGTAATGCCAATACCAGGCGCATAAGACTAAACTTCGCTGCAATATATCCAGCTTCACTTTGCGGCTAAAAATAACCAGCACCCGAGCCAAAGCAAATAAGCCCCCCAGCAAGTGCAGACCATGAATGGCGGTCAGCATGTAAAAGTAACTGTTGGCCGGATTAGAGTTGATAACAAAACCTTGCAGACTCAGCTGTTGCCATACACTCCACTGACCGAATATGAAGAATAGGGAGAAGATCACACTCAGTGTCAGCAGACCCAGTAACCTGTTGATCTTATCTTCGCTCACCTGGCCGACAGCAAAATGCAGACTCAGGCTAGCCATCAATAACCAGCCCGTATTCACCCATAACCAGATAGGTTGATACAGAGGTGACCAGGGCTCACCACCCAGAGCCTGAAAGTCGGCATATTGAGAACGCGACAGATAAGTCACGCTAAACAGGAAGAAGATGACGGTGACCACGGCGATGAAAAATTTCAGCCCCGTCTTGCCGGGAGAGCTAGGTTGATATTCGATTAAGCCTTGATCCAATGCTCCTGCAGGCTGGGCCAACCAAGGCTTCTCTGTAAGCTTGCTGAAAATGCTCATCAAGCGCCTCCCTTATCATCGTCCGGCTGTGCTTGTTTAATATGGGGAAAAATATCTAGCACAACCTCTTGCTTAACATCTGCTTTAATCTTGCTAGTGCCAGATGTCGGCTCATCCATCATCTCGACCTCTTCCGGAGAAACATTCTGCGGAATAAAATCGGCCTTCACACCAGGTACGCTGTAATCGTAGGCCCAACGATAAACCACAGGGATCTTTTCCCCCCAGTTACCGTGTCTTGGCGGCGTATATTCGGTTTGCCATTCCAAGGTGGTGGCATTCCAGGGATTAGGCCCAGATTTCTTGCCTTTAAAAGTGCTCCAGATGATATTGAACAGGAATATCAGCTGCACTACGCCGACAATCAGTGCAGATATGGTGATACTGGCATTGAGGGATTGAGCCGACTCGGGAATAAACTCGGTTGGCCCCATGGCGAAGTATCGCCGCGGTACCCCGAGAAAACCCAGATAATGCATAGGAAGATAGATAGAATATGTGCCGATGAAGGTCATCCAGAAATGAAACTTACCCAGACCCGTATGGAGGAAACGTCCAGTGACCTTAGGGAACCAATGATAGATGGCGGCGAACAGCACCATGATAGGTGAAACCCCCATCACCATATGAAAATGAGCCACCACAAAGTAGGTATCAGACAGAGGTAAGTCGACCACCACATTACCGAGAAATAGTCCGGTTAATCCGCCGTGAGTAAACGTGAAGATGAAACCTATGGCGAACATCATCGGCACAGTCATATGTATGTTGCCCCGCCACAGAGTCAAGGACCAGTTATAGACCTTTAGCGCCGTGGGTATGGCGATAATCAAGGTAGTGGTGGCAAAGAAGAAACCAAAATAGGGATTCATGCCGCTGACATACATGTGGTGTGCCCAGACGACAAAACTTAGCCCGCCAATAGCGACGATGGCCCACACCATCATGCGATAACCGAAGATATTTTTTCTGGCATGGGTCGCTATCACATCGGACACCATGCCGAAGGCCGGCAGCGCCACAATATAGACTTCAGGATGACCGAAAAACCAAAATAGATGCTGAAACAAGACCGGACTACCGCCGGTGTAATTGAGAGGCTCACCCAATGACAAGATGGCGGGCATAAAAAAGCTGGTTCCCACTAGCTTATCTAACATCATCATGATGGCACTCACCAATAATGCCGGAAATGCCAACAAGCCTAAAATGGTGGCGGTGAAGATCCCCCAGATAGTTAGCGGCATACGCATCAGGGTCATGCCTCTGGCGCGAGCCTGCAATATGGTAGTGACGTAGTTGAGTCCGCCCATGGTGAAGGCAACAATAAATATCGCCAGAGACACCAACATCAAGATGATACCGCCATCATTTCCCGGTGTGCCGGGTAAGATAGTTTGCGGTGGATACAGGGTCCAGCCAGCGCCAGTCGGGCCTCCGGGAACGAAGAAGCTTGCTAACAGAACGATGACCGCCAGTAAATAGGTCCAGTAACTGAGCATATTAAGGTAGGGAAAAACCATGTCCCTGGCGCCCACCATCAAGGGGATCAAATAATTACCGAAGCCACCGAGAAGTAAGGCGGTGAGCAGATAGATCACCATGATCATGCCATGCATGGTGACAAACTGTAGGTAACTGCTGGGGTCAATAAAGGAGAAACTATCGGGAAAGCCTAGCTGCAAACGCATCATAGCCGACAATGCCAAGGCAACTAAGCCAACGAAGAGAGCCGTGATGGAATACTGAATGGCGATAACCTTATGATCTTGGCTCCAGATATACTTAGTCATAAAGCTGGTGGGATGATGGGACTTGTCGGCTTGATCGACAATGGCGGTATAATTCATCGGCTCACCTCCTGTGTGTTATGGCTCTGGTCTTTGATGATCCGGAATTCAATGCCTCTAACCGCCCTACTCGCCGATTGATGATAACCAGCATCAGAAGCTGGCTTTAATCTGGTGATATAGGCAATAACATCATCTATGGCTTGTTCGTTCTGCAGTAATCGCGACATCATAATCATCTGAGTGCCGTAGAGATCTTCTCGATGAGCACCGCGGATGCTGGCTCGATAATTTTGTAGCTGACGCTTGAGATACCAGGCATGTTGCCCCGCTAATCTGGGAGCATTAAGGGCAAACTTACCTTCAGCCTTGTCACCATGGCAGTATGCACAGTTAGTAAATAGCCGTTGACCGCTCTCTATGGATCGAGCCAGAGGACCGTTATTCACCGCGGCAGGAAAGATAGCCAGAGCTGGCAAGGATGCAATATAAGCCGTGACATCTTTTACCGCTTTAGCATCGACTAAGGTATTGGCCATAGCGGCCATCTGCTGACCATAAATATCCTGCTGGTGGCTGCCACGAACCTGACTCTTGTAATAGTTAAGCTGGCGCGTTAAATACCAGGCTGGCTGGCCCGCCAACATAGGTGCATTGAGCGTTTCATTACCCTGAGCCTTATTGCCATGACAGACGGCGCAGCTAGCATATAAATTTTGACCTAACTGCAGATCCCCCGCTGGGGCGTCGAGTGACTCTCTGAAGGTTAACTGTTTATCCAGCCAAGCTTGATAGTCTTGGGCCGTGTCCACCACAATCTGGCCTCGCATGGTGTAGTGAGCCATGCCGCATAACTCCTCACACAACATCTCGAAACGACCAAGCCGTGTAGGCGTAAACCAAAGGTAGGTCTCGATCCCGGGCACCAGATCCATCTTGACCCTAAATTGCGGCACAGCGAAGTTATGTAATACATCTTTAGATCGCATCAACACCTTGACCGGCTGATCCAGCAAGATATGCATCACATTGCTGGGGATCAAAATGTCATCTTGAGCATTAATATCATCGGGATTAAGACCGAAAGGGTTTTTCTCATCCATCAAGTCGACGGCGCTTTGGCCTAAGACACCATCTTTACCAGGTAATCGATAACTCCAATGCCACTGCTGACCCACGACCTCGAATGTCTCTGCATTGTCGGGAACCGTGACAAAATCCCCCCAGACGATCAATCCGGGAGCAAGCATGGCCGCCACTCCGATAGTAGTGAACACAGTGAGCCAAACTTCGAGTTTCTTATTCTCTGGTTCATAATCGGCACGTTTGTTTTTATCAAAACGAAAGCGGAAAACACAATAAGCGAGAAAGCCATTTACCGCGATAAAGACGATACCTGTGATCCAGAAGGTGATAGTGATGGTATCGTCGATGGCGGTCCAATTGGACGCGATAGGTGTAAACCACCAAGGGCTTGCGAAGTGAAATACCACAGATACGAGTACTAATAACAGGATAACAACCGCTATAGCCATGCCACCCATCCCTATAAAATCTAGCCTCACACGCCTACTAAGAGAAGATGTGTAGCGACCAGACTGAAAAACAACCAGATAATTCAGTTTTTCTGACTAAATATACTTATTAAGATAGACCATATTTTGCATTCTCTCCTGATCTTGGGCTAAACATCAGCAATAAAAAAAGCGCCTCAATGGCGCTTAATCGTGACAAACACAGTCATGCTTCGGCATGAAATATGGGCAAGCTTTAAGACTTAGATTTAGGGCATGGTCTTCATGAAACTGTGGAACTTATCTTGCCAGCGAACCACCCAATGTGGGGTCGCCGCTCCCAACCCCGCAGGCTCTAACTTTGGATGAGCATTAATAATCTTGGCAAAGACGGGCTCCTGATTAGGGTCGACATCGACAAATAGCACATGTTTGCCCTTATGAAGTAGCTCCTGAAATCGTTCGAAATGTACATTTGGTTTCTGTATACCGATAAAACCGCCTTCCCAGGTACAGAAACCCAGTATCACTATGGCTAGAAAGATAAACGGTAGCCAACCCGCCGCACTCTCGGTCCAGCCCATCTCATAAGCAAGCATCAAGGTCGCGGATGAGATAACAAAGCCTATCACGGCACCTATTTCAGTCGAATGAACCACATCCTGCTTTAACACAGGCTCAACTTCATGCAGATGATGATTTTCGACATCGGCATCTTGTTCACTCAATATATGTATCTGTGGTTCTGTTATCCCTTCGGCCTCGAGCTCCTGTTCTACCTTTTCTAGATCGTCGAGATCACTGGTAATAAAGTAATGTCTTAACATGCCCTTACCCTCACAATAGATCTTTTCATTCTTTAGGTGATACCTTGAACGGGTATCTCAAGTAATGAAATTGATACCTCAAGTATAGCAGTGATTCATTATTCGCTAATATGTGCAACAGAGCGGATAAGCAGCTGTGATAAGGAATAAATAGAATGAGGAAGACTTGGTATAATCATATTAATGACTAATTTTGAGCAAAATATATTGTGTTAGACAGAAGCAAATTAACTTGTAGTCACAGTACGGGCCTTGATACGGCTAAAGAAATCGCTAAGTTTGATCGCTTAGCCGAAGAGTGGCGCGATCCCAAGGGAAAATTCAAACAGGTATTGGCATTTAACCAGACACGGTTAATCGCCATCGAGAAGATGATAGCTCAGCACTTAGCCCGCGATCTTAATAACCCAGATCCTCTGGCAGGTCTAAGTTTACTGGATATAGGCTGTGGTGCAGGACTCCTATGTGAGCCTTTAGCCGAACTTGGCGCAGACGTCACAGGGATAGATGCCAGCGAGAACAACATATTAGTCGCTAGCCAACATGCTAAAACAAATTCTATTTCAGTCAATTACATTCATTGTTTAGCCAGTGACCTTGAAGATAAAGCCGAAACTAATCGATACGACATAGTGCTTAATACCGAAGTCATAGAGCATGTCGCCGATCAACAAGGATTAATAGATACCTGCTGTAAGCTACTAAAACCCGGTGGTTTATTGGTAATGGCGACCCTAAATCGAACCATAACATCATATATAGTTGGTGTCATTGGCGCCGAATATGTCATGAGGTACCTCCCCATAGGCACACATGAATGGCGCTATTTCGTAAAACCACAGGAGATATCGGCCATGCTCTCGAAACAAGGTCTCGAGACAATAAATGTAACAGGTATGACGTTTAACCCTTTCACTAAACACTGGTCTGTAAACCAGAATACTCGGGTTAACTACTTACTTTTCGCAGCAAAACCATCTGATATCTCATCCGTTTAGTTCAGGCTGCGAGTCATAATCAGCTAGATTCCAGATGTAAATCCCACTAACTAGCAAGATCCAAGCAGGCTTTTCACTTACTATTAAAGCCAATTGGGAAGCATCTCTGGTCACTTATAGAGTCAAACTTGGCCTGTTCAGCACTATATACCAACCCTATTAAACAGACATAGCAGTAAGAATAAGGAAACAAGATGGCAAAAATAGACATATTAGTAGGCACAACTCTGGGTAATGCTGAGTACGTTGCCGACGAATTCTCGGCAGTTTTAAGCGGATTAGGCCATGAAAATGTCATACATATGACCCCTAAATTCACCGATCTTAACCTAAAATCATTGTGGCTGATCGTCTCTTCTACACACGGTGCAGGGGATCTTCCGGACAATATAATGCCATTTTTAGAGGAGATCTTGTCTCAAAAACCCGATCTTAGCGGTACTAAATATGCGATTTGTGCGATCGGAGATTCGAGTTACGACACTTTCTGTCAGGGACCGGAAAAATTAGCTCAAGCATTGGAGAGTTGCGGTGCACAAGTCTATGTGGATAAGATCCAGATCGATGTGCAATACGATCATGTACCAGAAGATCCCGCACTGGCTTGGTTAGAGCAATGGCAAGATCGTCTTTAAGATCTTTTTAGAGGATAAGTTAAGGATCGGCTCACAGATTAGATCTAACTTATCCACATATTATGATCTAAAATGATAAATATGTGGATAACCTATTATTTTCTTCTGATTAAGCTCTGTATTATTCAAGGTCCGATCCGGTCAAGGATCCACCCTGTGGATAAGTGGTCGATCTACCCACAGGCTTATATTAGTTTGATCATAATAAGATCACAGGATCTGATCCTTGCTAACTCATGAATTATAAAGGAAAAAAGCGGTTACCCACAGAAGATCGCTCCCTTAATAGTAATAATAATAAAGGATCTATATAAAGATCTTAAGATCTATTAAGCAGATCCACTTGCGATCAAACGATCGAAAATGATCTTTCACCTTGGGTCCATCAGGTGCTAAAATATGCACCTCAAATTCACATTAGTTCTTTATCGACGTCAGTTTTAATTTAAGGTTTTGTAATGCATTTTCATGAACGGTTCGATGTAATTGTTGTTGGTGGTGGTCATGCCGGTACGGAAGCAGCCCTGGCCGCAGCAAGAATGGGATCAAACACCCTGTTGCTGACACATAACATCGATACCTTAGGACAGATGTCCTGTAATCCTGCGATTGGCGGGATCGGCAAAGGACACTTGGTAAAAGAGATTGATGCATTGGGCGGAGCTATGGCTGTAGCCACTGATTTTGCAGGCATTCAATTTCGAACCCTCAACTCAAGCAAGGGACCGGCGGTAAGAGCCACTCGAGCACAGGCTGATAGAGCACTCTACCGAGCTAAGATCCAACAGATACTGCAAAACCAACCGAATTTAAGATTGTTTCAGCAAGGCGTCGATGACCTGATTGTTGAAAACGGCCGTGTCACCGGAGTAGTCACTCAGATAGGACTCGCCTTCGAAGCTCCTACCGTTGTCTTGACTGCAGGTACCTTCCTCAGTGGTAAGATCCACATAGGAATGCAAAACTACAGCGGCGGACGAGCCGGTGATCCACCATCGATCGCCCTTGCCGATCGTTTACGTGAACTACCGATCCGTATTGGTCGATTAAAGACGGGTACCCCACCAAGAATCGATGCCAATACTATAAATTTCGATCTTATGGCCGAGCAGAAAGGCGATACACCCTTGCCGGTTATGTCGTTTATCGGTGATGTAAAAGATCATCCTCGCCAAATCTCTTGTTATGTGACTCATACCAATGAGCGTACTCATGACATTATTCGCGGTGGTCTGGATCGTAGTCCTATGTATTCAGGGGTTATCGAAGGTATAGGTCCACGTTATTGCCCTTCTATTGAAGATAAGATTAATCGTTTCGCCGATAAGACATCTCATCAAATCTTTATCGAACCCGAAGGGCTCAATACCAATGAGATCTATCCAAATGGTATTTCAACCAGTCTGCCCTTCGATGTACAACTGGATCTGGTTAGATCAATCAAGGGAATGGAGAATGCACAGATCATTCGTCCTGGTTACGCTATCGAATATGATTATTTTGATCCCAGAGATCTGAAGAACTCTTTAGAGACTAAATCGATCGGCGGACTCTTCTTTGCAGGACAGATTAACGGTACAACAGGTTACGAAGAAGCTGCTGCTCAAGGGTTATTGGCTGGCATGAATGCATCTTTACAGGTTCAGGGTAAAGAATCTTGGGCTCCTCGTCGCGATCAGGCTTATTTAGGCGTTTTGGTTGACGATCTTTCGACTCTTGGCACCAAAGAGCCTTACCGTATGTTCACCAGCCGCGCCGAGTATCGCTTATTGCTTCGTGAAGACAATGCAGATCTGCGTCTGACCGAGAAAGGCCGGGAGTTTGGCTTGGTCGATGATAACCGCTGGAGTCAGTTTAGTGAGAAGCGTGAGTCTATCGAGTTGGAGTTGCAACGTTTAAGGGGCCTGTGGGTTCACCCTAATTCACCTCTGTTAGATGTGCTAAATCCTGAATTGAATACGCCAATTTCACGCGAAGCGTCTTTCGAAGATCTACTTCGTCGTCCTGAGATGGATTACCCTAAATTAATGAGTCTTGAAGGCTTTGGTCCTGGACTCGAAGATCAACGCGCCGCTGAGCAAGTACAAATCCAGATTAAATATTCTGGTTATATTCAGCGCCAGCAAGATGAAATAGACAAGGCACTTAAACATGAGACTACCGGACTGCCGTTAGATCTGGATTATCAAGAAGTGCCGGGATTGTCGAATGAAGTGATCGCTAAGATGAATGAACATAAGCCTGAAACCATAGGTCAGGCGTCGAGAATTTCGGGGATGACCCCGGCTGCTATCTCGATTTTATTAGTTCATCTGAAGAGACGTGGTTTACTTCGCAGAAAAGCTTCGTAAATTTTTACTCTTTTTCATGAATTGTTAGTAAGGGAAGCGCTAAAGGCTTCCCTTACTGTTTTGACGGCTTCATAATAGCCTGTTCATGCCGATTTAAGTTTGTTATTAAGGATTAATCCCGTGTTATCAGCCCTATTAGATGAATATCTAGCTGAAATGAATTTGACTGCCACCGAGCAGCAGAAAAAACAGCTGGTTGGATTTGTTGAGATGCTCAACAAATGGAATAAGGCGTATAACCTGACATCGGTTAGAGATCCTGAGCAGATGTTGATCAGGCATATCATGGATAGTCTGGCTGTGTCGGCACATCTGGTGGGTGAACGCTTCATCGATGTTGGCACCGGACCGGGTTTACCCGGGATCCCGTTGGCGATAATGAATCCAGATAAACATTTCGTTTTATTGGATAGCTTAGGCAAGCGAATTCGCTTCCAAAAACAGGTTCAGTTTGATCTGGGTATCGATAATATTAGCTCTGTAGAGAGTCGTGTCGAAGCCTATGAGCCTGAAGAAAAATTTGATGGCGTGCTCAGTCGAGCCTTCGCCTCTATCGAAGACATGTTGCACTGGTGTCATCATCTGCCGGCGGATAACGGCTGTTATTACGCACTTAAGGGTCAATTGGCCGAAGATGAAATGACAAAAATTCCTGAGGGTTACGAGCTCACTGATGTCATTGAGCTGAGTGTCCCCCGTCTGGATGAACAGAGACACTTGCTAAGAGTCGTTAAAAAGTAGTGTTTCAGTTGCTTTCTTATAGTGATTCAAGCAACTTGGTATTGGATTCAATTACGCGACATACAGGATGGTATTGTGGGTAAAGTGATTGCCGTGGCTAACCAGAAAGGTGGTGTCGGAAAAACAACAACTTGTGTCAACTTAGCAGCATCTTTGGCCGCCACAAAGCGCAAAGTGCTGTTAATTGATCTCGATCCCCAGGGGAATGCGACCATGGGAAGTGGTATCGACAAGTACAGTGTCGAGAATACCGCTTATGAGTTGTTAGTCGATGAAAAATCTTTCGATGAAGTTGTCTATAGAGATACGAGCGGAAAATATGATCTGATCGCGGGTAACGGTGATGTTACTGCGGCAGAGATCAAGTTAATGGAGTTCTTCGCCCGTGAAATTAGATTAAGAAATGCATTAGCACCGATTAAAGACGATTACGACTACATCTTTATTGATTGTCCTCCCTCACTGAATATGCTGACGGTGAATGCCATGTCGGCTGCAGATTCGGTTCTGGTTCCTATGCAGTGTGAATATTATGCACTCGAGGGCTTAACAGCTTTAATGGATACCATCAGTAAGATTGGCGCCATGGTTAATCCTGGTCTGCATATCGAAGGGATACTGCGTACCATGTACGACCCCAGAAACCGTCTGGCTAATGATGTATCCGATCAGCTTAAGCAGCATTTCGGCGAAAAAGTTTATCGTACCGTCATTCCAAGGAATGTCAGGCTGGCTGAGGCGCCGAGCTTTGGTGCTCCGGCCATGTATTACGACAAATCGAGTGCCGGCGCTAAGGCTTATTTAGCCCTGGCAGGCGAAATCATTCGCAGAGCGGAACAGCATCAAGAGCTAGAACAAGCTTAAATAAAGGCAGTGGAAATGACATTGAAAAAACGTGGACTGGGTAAAGGCCTGGATGCATTACTCAGTACTAGCCATGCGGCAAGTAAGAAACTTTATTCAGCTGAAGAAGCCGCTGAAGTGACGGCTAAAACAGATGACCTGTTAATGCTGGCCATAGATTTGATGCAGCCTGGTAAGTACCAACCGCGTAAAGATATGTCGACCGAGGCGCTCGAAGAGCTTGCCGAGTCGATAAAGGCTCAAGGCATCATTCAGCCGATTGTCGTGCGTAAAGTTTCTGCGACCATGTTTGAGATCATTGCCGGCGAACGTCGCTGGCGTGCGGCTCAAATAGCTAAGCTGGATAAGGTGCCTTGTATCGTCAAGCAGGTGCCTGATGAAGCCGCTGTCGCCATCTCACTAATCGAAAATATTCAGCGTGAAGACCTCAATGCAATGGAGGAAGCGATTGCATTAGATCGATTAATGCGCGAATTTGAGCTGACTCATCAACAAATTGCTACTGCTGTGGGAAAATCTCGCGCGACAGTGTCTAATTTACTGCGTCTCAATGGCCTCAATGAGCCTGTAAAACGCATGTTAGAATATGGTGACATCGACATGGGGCACGCTAGAGCATTACTCGCCATCGAGGGTGATGAGCAAACAAATATTGCCAGATTAGTCGCAGCTAAAGAATTAACCGTTCGAGAAACTGAACGTTTAGTCACCAAAACACTAAACCCACCAAAAATCACCGATAAACCCGTAAAAGATCACGATGTCACCCGCCTGGAAGGCCTGTTAGTCGAAAGATTAGGTGCTAAGGTCTCAATTACCCATAATAAAAAAGGTAAAGGCAAACTGGTAATTAATTATCAGGATCTAGCTGAATTAGACGGTATTATCAATAAAATCCACTAAAAATCCCAAGTTAACGTCATATTATGTAATTTTGTGACATGTGTTAAATTTACGGTTTTGCATATTTGGCGTTAGATCACGTTAAAAGAGTCGATTTTCCTCAGCTTAAACTTGCTTTGAAGGCCCGAAAAGGTATACTTTCGCAAGCTTTTTGTCCATCGTCATGTCTGGATTTATGTAGTCCGGTCATAGAAACAAAAAGTATTAATGCGGAGAAGATGAATTGAGTAAGATTTTAGCACGTCGTGGCCGGTGGTCTGCCTATAAATTGGTTTTGATGCAGGCGGCGGTGGCTGGGGGTGCTTCGGTTTTCTTTTTCGCTCTGTGGGGAGTTCAGTATGGCTTATCTGCTTTGGCAGGTGCTGCTATCGCTGTACTTCCTAATTTTGTATTCGCAACCCTAGCTTTCTCTCATACGGGAGCAAGTTCATCGGCAAAAGTTGTTAAAACTTTTTACTGGGGGAAGCGGTAAAGTTGCTGTTAACCATAGCTATGTTTTCGTTCGTGTTTATCAATTGGAAAGTTGGGTTTATGCCACTTTTTGTTTGTTATACATTAGCGTTAATAGTGCATTGGACGGCTCCTTTATTTTTCAAGCAAAGTTAAGTGGGATGAATCATGGCTGCAACTGGTGAAGCGTTAACACCGCAGGGCTATATCCAGCACCACCTTACCAACTTAAGTGTTGGCGAAGGCTTCTGGACATGGCACATTGATTCGTTGTTCTTTTCGGTTGGGCTTGGTGTTCTGTTCTTATGGCTATTCCGTAGCGTTGGTAAGAAGGCAACTACTGGTGTTCCCGGCAAACTTCAATGTTTTGTCGAAATGATCATCGAGTTTGTCGACTCTAGCGTGAAAGAAACCTTCCATGGCCGCAATCCTGTTATTGCTCCGTTGGCACTGACTATTTTTGTTTGGGTATTCATGATGAACTTCATGGATATGGTTCCAGTTGACTGGATCCCATCACTGGCTGCTGCAGCTGGTATCCCTTACATGAAAGTCGTACCAACGACCGACTTAAACATTACCTTTAGCATGGCTATCGGCGTGTTTTTGCTGATTATTTACTACAGCATTAAAGTCAAAGGCGTATCAGGTTTTGTTAAAGAGCTGACTATGCAGCCTTTTAACCATTGGACAATGATACCCGTCAACTTCTTGTTAGAATCAGTTACTTTGATCGCTAAGCCAATCTCATTGGCACTGCGTCTGTTTGGTAACTTATATGCAGGTGAGTTGATATTCATCCTTATTGCGTTGATGTACGGTGGAAATATGGCGCTTTCAGCTCTAGGTGTAACTTTACAGCTAGGTTGGTTGATCTTCCATATTTTGGTTATTACCTTACAGGCGTTTATCTTCATGATGTTGACCATTGTTTACTTAAGCATGGCACATGAAGATCATTAGGGATTGCTGTAAAACTTTTTTTACTAAATCATAAACTAACTAGATTTAGAATATTTGGAGATAGAGATGGAAACTGTATTAGGCATGACAGCTATCGCTGTTGCTCTACTAATTGGTATGGGTGCTCTTGGTACCGCTATCGGTTTTGGCCTACTAGGTGGCAAGTTCTTGGAAGGCGCTGCGCGTCAACCAGAAATGGCTCCTATGCTGCAAGTTAAAATGTTCATTGTTGCGGGTCTTTTAGATGCGGTAACTATGATCGGTGTTGGTATCGCATTATTCATGCTTTTCACTAACCCTCTTGGTGCAATGCTGTAATAAACGCTTCTGTCTTTAAACTAAATAGGAGGCTGTTGTGAATATCAACGCTACCCTAATCGGTCAGACGGTTGCCTTTATTCTCTTCGTGTGGTTCTGCATGAAGTTTGTTTGGCCACCTTTGATGAATGCCATCGAAGAGCGCCAAAAAAGGATTGCCGACGGTTTAGCTGATGCTGACCGCGCCGTAAAAGACCTTGAGTTGGCACAGGCGAAAGCCACTGACCAGCTAAAAGAAGCTAAAGCTACTGCTAACGAGATCATTGAGCAAGCGAACAAACGCAAAGCTCAGATCGTCGATGAAGCAAAAGCCGAAGCAGATACTGAGCGTGCGAAAATCATCGCTCAGGGTCAAGCAGAAATTGAAGCTGAACGTAATCGCGTTAAAGAAGACTTGCGTAAGCAAGTTGCTGCTCTTGCCATTGCTGGCGCAGAGAAGATTCTTGAACGTTCGATTGATGAAGCCGCCCACAGTGACATAGTTAATAAACTAGTTGCTGAACTTTAAATAAGGAGTTTGAGTTATGGCTGAAATAACTACCATCGCTCGTCCTTACGCAAAGGCAGCTTTTGACTTTGCCATTGAACAAAATGCAGTAGACAGTTGGGCAGAAATGCTGAACTTCGCGGCTATGGTGAGTGAAAACGACACCATAAAGCCTCTGCTATCTGGCGCACTTTCCAGTGATAAACTGGGCGAACTCTTTATCGGAGTTTGTGGTGAGCAGATCAATGTGCAAGTTCAAAATCTGTTAAAGGTAATGGCTGAAAACGGTCGTTTAGTAACGCTACCTGCTGTATTTCAACTATTTGTTGAGATGAAACATGAATGGGCAAAAGAGATTGAAGCTAATGTAGTTTCAGCGATTGAGCTTACTTCAGTTCAGCAACAGGATATTAGTGTTTCTTTAGAGAAACGTCTAGCACGCAAAGTTAAGCTTAATTGCAGCATAGATGCCAGCCTTATAGCTGGTGTAATTATCACGGCAGGAGACTTAGTCATAGATGGCTCGGTTCGCGGAAAAATTTCGCGTCTGTCTGATTCGCTGCAATCGTAATTGGGAGTTTGAGCATGCAACTGAATTCCACTGAAATCAGCGATCTGATTAAACAGCGGATCGAGCAGTTCGAAGTCGTTAGTGAAGCTCGCAACGAAGGTACAATCGTTGCAGTAAGTGACGGCATCATTCGCATCCACGGCCTAGCCGACGTGATGCAGGGTGAGATGATCGAGCTGCCTGGTAACCGTTATGCAATCGCGTTGAACTTAGAACGTGATTCTGTCGGTGCCGTAGTAATGGGTCCTTATGCCACTTTGGCAGAAGGCGACAAAGTAAAAACAACTGGTCGTATTTTGGAAGTCCCAGTTGGCCGTGGTCTATTAGGCCGCGTAGTCAACACATTGGGTGAGCCAATCGACGGAAAAGGACCTGTCGATCACGATGGTTTCTCTCCTGTTGAAGTAATCGCACCAGGTGTTATTGAACGTAAGTCAGTATCTCAGCCAGTTCAAACTGGTTATAAAGCCGTTGACTCTATGATCCCAATCGGTCGTGGACAACGTGAATTGATCATTGGTGATCGCCAAATCGGTAAAACCGCTTTAGCAATCGATGCCATCATCAATCAAAAAGATACTGGTATCAAGTGTGTATACGTAGCTGTAGGGCAGAAAGCTTCTACTGTCGCTAACGTTGTACGTAAGCTTGAAGAGCACGGCGCATTAGCGAACACCATTGTTGTTGTTGCTACAGCTTCTGAAGCTGCTGCACTACAATACTTGGCTCCATACTCTGGCTGTTCAATGGGTGAGTACTTCCGCGACCGCGGTGAAGATTCACTGATTGTCTATGATGATCTTTCTAAGCAAGCAGTTGCTTACCGTCAGATCTCATTGTTGCTTAAGCGTCCACCAGGACGTGAAGCATACCCAGGTGATGTATTCTATCTTCACTCTCGTCTGTTAGAACGTGCTTCACGTGTTAACGTTGAGTATGTTGAGAAGTTCACTAAAGGTGAAGTTAAAGGCCAGACTGGTTCTTTAACTGCTCTACCAATTATTGAAACTCAAGCGGGTGATGTATCTGCATTCGTACCGACTAACGTAATTTCGATTACCGATGGTCAGATCTTCCTTGAAACTGATCTGTTTAACTCTGGACTACGTCCTGCTGTTAACCCAGGTATCTCGGTTTCTCGTGTTGGTGGTGCGGCTCAGACTAAGATCATCAAGAAACTGTCTGGCGGTATTCGTAGCGCACTAGCACAGTATCGTGAGCTTGCAGCGTTCTCACAATTTGCATCTGACTTAGATGATGCAACTCGTGCTCAACTTGAGCATGGTGAGCGTGTTACCGAACTTATGAAGCAAAAGCAATACGCACCTATGAGCGTTGCCGATCAAGCTGTGTCTATTTTCTCAGCTGAAAAAGGTTACCTCCAGAGCGTTGAGCTGAATAAAATCGGTGATTTCGAAGCATCTCTGCTCTCATATATGAACAGCGAGCATGCTGACCTGATGAAGACCATCAACGAGACTGGCGATTACAATGCCGACATCGAAGGTGAGTTGAAGGCTGGCCTCGATAAGTTCGTCGAAACCCAAACCTGGTAAATCGAAGAGGTGTCGTAAGGCACCTCAGGTCCAGATTGGAGAGTAAAGATGGCTAACGCTAAAGAGATTAAAACCAAGATCGCGAGTGTTCAAAACACTCAGAAGATCACGTCTGCAATGGAAATGGTTGCCGCGAGCAAAATGCGTAAAGCACAAGAGCGCATGGCAGCGAGTCGTCCATATGCAGAAAATATGCGTAAGGTGATCGGTCACGTGGCGCAAGGTTCTCTCGAATATAAGCATCCATATTTGGAAGTGAGAGAGGCTAAGCGTGTTGGTTACATAGTTGTGTCAACCGACCGTGGTCTTTGTGGTGGTCTGAACGTCAACCTTTTCAAGAAGGTTGTCGCAGACGTGAAGAAGCAACGTGCAGCCGGAGCAGAAGTTGAATTCTGCGCCATTGGTGCACGTAGCATACAATTCTTCAATAGCTTTGGCGGCCCAGTATCTGCTTCTGCATCGGCTTTAGGCGACGCTCCGTCGTTGAAAGATCTGATTGGAACAGTACGTGTCATGCTAGAAGCATACAACGAAGGCAAGCTGGATCGTCTGTACGTGGTATTTAACAAGTTCGTTAATACCATGAGCCAGACGCCTGTGATCGAGCAGCTGCTACCTTTGCCTAAGTCAGAAAGTGATGTGAAAACACATCGCTGGGATTACCTGTACGAGCCAGATCCAAAAGAACTTTTGGATACCTTACTGGTACGTTATGTGGAGTCTCAAGTTTACCAAGGTGTTGTCGAGAATATTGCATCTGAACAGGCGGCTCGTATGGTCGCCATGAAAGCTGCAACAGACAATGCTGGTGATCTTATCACTGACTTGGAGTTGGTCTATAACAAGGCTCGTCAGGCTGCGATTACGCAGGAACTGTCGGAAATTGTTTCAGGTGCCGCTGCCGTTTAGGCTAGGTAACGAATACAAGTTTTAGAGGATTAATCATGAGCACAGGTACTGTTGTCCAAGTTATTGGCGCGGTTGTGGACGTTGAGTTTCCACAAGATGCTGTACCTCAGATATATGACGCTCTAGAGATCAAAAGTGAAGGCTTGGTGCTGGAAGTTCAGCAGCAAATCGGTGGCGGTGTAGTTCGTACTATCGCCATGGGTTCTTCAGATGGTCTGCGTCGTGGTCTTGAGGTGACAAACACAGGTTCTCCAATTACTGTTCCGGTTGGGTCTGTGACCCTAGGCCGTATCATGAACGTATTGGGCGAGCCTATTGATGAAGCGGGTCCAATTGGTGGAACAGATCGCTATGTGATCCACCGTGAAGCTCCTACATTTGAAGACCAATCAAGCTCGACTGAACTTTTAGAGACTGGCATCAAGGTTATTGACCTTATCTGTCCGTTTGCTAAGGGTGGTAAAGTTGGACTGTTTGGTGGTGCTGGTGTTGGTAAGACCGTCAACATGATGGAACTTATTAACAACATCGCTAAAGCACACTCTGGTTTATCAGTATTTGCCGGTGTAGGTGAGCGTACTCGTGAGGGTAACGATTTCTACTACGAGATGGAAGATTCTGGTGTTCTCGATAAAGTGGCCATGGTTTATGGTCAAATGAACGAGCCTCCAGGAAACCGTCTACGTGTGGCACTTACCGGTCTGACTATGGCTGAGAAGTTCCGTGACGAAGGTAAAGATGTTCTTTTCTTCGTTGATAACATCTATCGTTACACCTTAGCGGGTACTGAAGTATCTGCACTGCTGGGCCGTATGCCTTCAGCGGTAGGTTACCAGCCAACTTTGGCTGAAGAGATGGGTGTACTTCAGGAACGTATTACATCGACTAAATCAGGGTCTATTACCTCTGTGCAAGCCGTATACGTACCTGCGGATGATTTAACGGATCCGTCACCAGCAACAACTTTCGCTCACTTAGATGCGACTATTGTATTGTCACGTAACATCGCTTCTATGGGTATTTACCCAGCGGTTGACCCATTGGATTCGACTTCACGTCAATTGGATCCTCTGGTTGTTGGTCAAGAGCACTATGATGTTGCTAACGGTGTACAAACCGTACTTCAGCGCTATAAAGAGCTGAAAGATATTATTGCGATTCTAGGTATGGATGAATTATCTGATGAAGATAAGACTACCGTAGCTCGTGCTCGTAAGATTGAAAAATATCTTTCACAGCCTTTCTTCGTAGCTGAAGTATTCACCGGTTCTCCAGGTAAGTACGTTTCTCTTAAAGACACAATCCGTGGCTTTAAGGGCATTCTAGAGGGTGAGTTCGATCATCTTCCTGAGCAAGCGTTCTACATGGTTGGTTCAATCGACGAAGCCGTTGAGAAAGCTAACAAAAAATAACTAGGTGCTCTGCAAATGCAGGGTACTAGTTTAAGGAGAACCGATGGCAGCCATGACAGTACAGCTTGATATTGTAAGTGCAGAAAGCAGCATCTACTCTGGTCTTGTAGCACACTTACAAGTTACCGGTGGAGAAGGCGACCTGGGTATTATGCCTGGTCATGCACCTCTGCTTACTCATATCAAACCTGGCATGGCGCGCATCGTCAAGCAAGACGGAAAAGAAGAGGTGTTCTACCTTTCGGGTGGTATCCTGGAAGTACAACCTTCTTCTGTTTCAGTATTGGCTGACGTCGTTATGCGTGCCGATGAAATTGACGAGCAAGCAGCTGTAGAAGCTAAACGCCACGCCGAAGCCTCTATGGCCGAAGCTGGTGCAGACTTCAACTATGCAGCTGCAGCAGTTGAGTTAGCCCAGGCTATCGCTCAGTTGCGCGTTGTCGATACCATCAAGAAGAACATTGCCAGATAAGGTTATTGTTTGATAAAAAAGGCGCCTAAGGGCGCCTTTTTTGTTACTTGCTGCGCAAGCTGAAATTATTTTATAAGAGATGCTTCATTTATCGTCTTTCCGGCGCAGGCCGGAATCCATGCTTTTAGCCAACTCGTTGGTATCTGCTAGCTTACTTGTAAGTATCGAGCAGGCGTAGCCGTCGTCTTAGCCTTTTTCCCCTATAACTTCTTATTTCTTGTTTTATTAGCGTGATCTATGCTGAAACCTAACAAAGGTTTGGGTGTTACCATTTAGTCACTAATTTATGGCAAGAGTATTCCTTCCTATGCAACAGGTTTTAATTATCGTCAACGACGCACCTTACGGCTCAGAGCGGTTATTTAATGCTTTGCGTTTAGCTATTCAGCTTAATGAGCAAGAGGGGTCACCCGCTAAGGTGAGTTTGTTTCTGCTGTCTGATGCGATTACTGCTGTTCTGCCAAAACAGCTACCGGCAGAGGGCTATAATATTCAGCAAATGCTGGAGATTCTTATTGCACAAAAAAGTGAAGTTAAGTTCTGTGGATCCTGTATGCATGCCCGTGGTTTGACTGACTTGAGTGTGATTGAAGGCTGTGAAGTGGCTACTATGGATGACTTGGCACTTTGGGTACTGGCAGCGGATAAAACGTTAACCTTTTAATTTAAAAAAGGACGCTGCGCTATAAGACGTTCGCTGTGAGCTCTGTAAGTAACAGAGTGGCTAAATTATGAGAGACTTTGTCATACTTCTCTTTCTCATCTTTCTGTCTTTCCGGTGTAGGCCGGAATCCATCTGTTGGCGTCTAACAGGCTTAACTGTCGTCTTAGCCCTTGTTATGACCTTCTTCTTAGCTTTTCCCCTGCTTTTCCGTTAAAATCAGCCCCACAAAAATTTCTCTCTCATTTTCTTTATTATTTTTATAAGCATTAGCTCAAGGATTACTCCATGGCATTGAACGTAGTGATTTTGGCCGCAGGCAAGGGAACCCGCATGCGCTCAGATCTTCCTAAAGTCTTACACCCTATTGCACATAAGAGCATGGTGCAGCATGTGATCGATACCGCCCATAACGTGGGCAGCGATGCGATCCAGTTAGTGTATGGCTATGGTGCGGATAAGCTACAGAGTGTCTTAGGTGAGCAGCAACTTAACTGGGTGCTTCAAGCCGAGCAGTTGGGTACAGGTCATGCAGTGGCTCAGGCAAATGCAAATATCAAGGATGACGATACCGTGCTGATCCTCTATGGTGATGTGCCGCTTATTCAGGCTAAGACACTGGAAGCTCTGCTGGCTGCAAAATCTGATAATGGTTTGGCTGTGTTGACTGTGAACCTGCCTAACCCTACAGGCTATGGCCGCATCGTTCGTACTCCTTGTGAAGGTCAAGAACTGGGCAAGGTCGTGGGTATCGTCGAGCAGAAAGATGCCAATGCGGAGCAGTTACTGATCCAAGAGGTCAATACCGGCATCATGGCGGCTCCAGGTAAGCAACTTAAAGATTGGCTTGGGCAGTTATCATCAGATAATGCCCAAGGAGAGTACTACCTGACAGATATCGTTGCTATGGCTAATAGAGACGGCGTTGCTATCACAACGGCCCAGCCAGAGTCGGCAGTCGAAGTGGAAGGCGCCAACAACCGAGTACAGCTCGCTCAGCTGGAGCGTGCCTATCAGGCTCGTGAGGCGGAGACGTTGATGTTGGCCGGTGCTAACTTGCGCGATCCTGCCCGCATCGATATTCGTGGTGAGGTGACTGTTGGCATGGATGTGATGATAGATATTAATGTCATCATTCAGGGCAAAGTCACCATAGGCAATAACGTGACTATCGGTGCCGGCGCCATTCTGATCGATTGTGAGATTGGCGATAATGCCGAGATTAAGCCTTACTCTATCGTCGAGTGTGCCAAGGTAGGCATTAAAGCCAGTGTCGGACCATTCGCACGCCTGCGCCCCGGCACAGAACTAAAAACAGATGCTCATGTTGGTAACTTCGTTGAGATTAAGAAGGCTGTGTTAGGTGAGGGCTCCAAGGCGGGTCATTTGGCCTATATCGGCGATGCCCAGATAGGTGCCGGCGTGAATATAGGCGCAGGTACTATCACTTGTAACTATGATGGTGCTAACAAGCATCTCACTATTATCGAAGATAATGTATTTGTCGGTAGCGACACTCAGCTAATTGCCCCCGTGACTATTGGTAAAGGCGCGACCTTAGGTGCAGGCTCTACTATCACAAGTGACGTTGCCGAGAATGAGTTGGTGATCACTCGGGTTAAGCAACGTCATCTGAGTGGCTGGGTTAGACCGGTAAAGAAACCTAAATAAAGAACCTAAAACACGAGTATTAACAAGCGACCTAATACCATTCCATATAAGTATCTGGTCAGTTCAGAGACTCTCAGTTTTTTCAATTCAAGGCACATTGATGAGGAAATGGTTATTCCCTTTTAAGTCAATGTAACGCAGAAGTGGAAACACTGAGAGCACTCACGCAGTGCGGGTTTCAAAGCCCTTTATGCTACGTTGAATGTTTTCGATATAGAATAACTATTAGCTTCAAATATTCGCCTTGCCTACAGTGCTTTGAACTCCCGCTGAATTATCAGATACTTATACGGAATGGTATTTGGGTCGCTTTTTTGTTTTACGGCTATTTAATTTTAGTTAAATGACTTAGCTCGTCGTGATACAAAGCGATGCTTTTGTTGTGTTTTTAATTTTTATATCTTTTGTTTCTCAATTGTTTGAGCTGCATCAAGTTGTAATGTAAATACGTGTAAAGAAACTTAAATAAAAATAATTCTCATTTATATTGCTGCCAACTTTGTTTGATATCCATTTTGAGGTTGGCCATGTCACTACTTTCTCGTTCTTTTAAAGTCTCACCTATTTGTGTAGCAGTTGTCTCTGCTCTAGCTCTTGCCCCAGCTGTTGCCGATGAGACCAAGACTGAAGCAGTCTCTAGCACAAATATAGAGCGTATCTCGGTGACGGGTCGTAGCTTCAATGACTACAAAGTTGGCAGCGCTTCCGGCGCCATGCGTGGCGACATAAGCCTTATGGACACCCCACAGTCTGTAGCGGTTATTCCTGATTTTATTACCGACGAACAGCTAGCTACAAACTTATCTGAAGTATTGGTAAACGATTCTAGTGTCACAGGCGGTTCTGAGAAGTGGAACCGTCAGGTGTTCAGTATTCGTGGTTTCGAACTTTCTTCAGGTTCAGGTTACTTGATTAATGGTCAGCAGCAGTGGTCTCACTATGTACAGCCTATCGAGACCCTGCAGCAGGTCGAAGTACTAAAAGGTCCATCTAGCATGCTTTATGGTCAGTCGGGTCCTGGTGGCTTGATTAATATGGTCACTAAGAAGCCTACCTATGACACTGTTTTCGACCTTGGTTTCGATACCGATGAGCATGGCTCAACCCGTTTTCAGCTAGATGCCGGTGGCGCAATTAATGAAGCTGAGACCATTCGTTATCGTACAGTATTGGTCAAGCAGGACTCTACCTATTGGAGAGAGTACCAAGATGGCACTAACCAGGAGCGTGATCGCTGGTTAGGATATCTGAACCTTGAATTTGATATTACCGACGATCTTTTGTTATCACTTAAATACGATCACACCCAAGATAAGACAGGTATCGACCGCGGTGGTTGGTTAGATAGCAGCGGTGATTTGATCGGCGGCGAAGATATCATTTGGGATCAGCCTTGGGCCTTTACCGATAACACCATCACTAATATGGGCGCGGATATCACTTACTTCATCAGTGATGATTGGAAAATTAAAGCGGGTTATAACGAGCAGCAGTTTAATCGCCAGCGTCTGGATTCCTCTCCATCATTAATGAGTGGTTCAGAAGATCCATTTACCGATGGTTATTATGTGAGCCCATTCGATCGTTACGATGATTGGCAGCACAAGACAGGTTACGTCGACTTTGTCGGTAATTTCTCTACTGGTGGGCTAGATCACCAATTCCTGATTGGCGCTAACATGTTGGATTACTATTATGGTCAGCTAAAAGATTCTGGTGCGAAGAAACAACTTGTTATGCCAGGGCAACCATTGCCTAAGCCGGATCTTGATTACAATAATGATGAGACTCTTTACGAGAGCGAATACAAGCATTATGGTTTCTATATTCAGGATTTGATCACCATTAATGATGAGTGGCAGGTATTGGCAGGTGTTCGCTATGACGAGCAGAAGAAAGAGGGGGCTGGTAACAATAGCTACGCCGTATCACCTAAGTTTGGTGTTATCTATTCGCCGGCGGCAAACGGCAGCATCTATGTCAATTACTCTAAGAGTTTCACCCCGCAGGGTATCGTTAACAACGATGAAGATGCTAGCAATGGTATGAATCTTGACCCTGAATACGGTGAACAGTATGAGATCGGTACTAAGTGGGAGTTGTTTGACGGTAGCCTATTACTAACTGGTGCTATATTTGATATCACGGTATCAAATGTTACGGTTCAGCAGGAACTTGAAACCCCTGATCCTGAAGGTAATATCTACATGACTACTCAGGAAGGTGAGCAACGTCATAAAGGTTTTGAGATGGGCGCTCAAGGTCAGGTCAGTGATAACTGGTTTATGACAGGTTCTATGATGTATCTAGATGCTGAGTACGTCACAAGCACCAGCGATAAGAAAAACTTAGATGGCATGACTCCGGTCGATGCCCCTGAATGGTCGGCTAACATCTGGACCCGTTATGAGATGACAGATAACCTGGCACTTAACTTCGGTGCCATCTATGTGGGTGAGCGTTTCGCTAATACAAGCAATACAGTGACTAAAGATGGTTACGTACGTTTCGACATGGGCGCAGCATACACCATGGATGTGATGGGCAGCGATGTCAGTGTTCGCTTAAATGTTAAGAATCTATTCGATGAAGAATATCTGGCCGGCGGTACAACTACCGATGTAACTGTTGGCGAGGGACGTCACTTCGGTCTGGCGTTAGAAGCTAAGTTCTAATTCTAACGTAAACGCTAAGCTTACATTTAATAGGAAGGCAGCCAAGTGGCTGCCTTTTTCATTTATGGGGCTTTCGAGCATCAGTTATGAATAAAATACAATCGAATTAGTTGACTATAATTTGTCTAATTAATTGCAAATATGTTTCGTTTGTCTATAATCCTGCTTTCGAAACGAAACTTAAGTGAAACTTTAATGACTAAACGTAATACTCAGCAGCGACGTCATACCATAATCACCCTCTTAAATGAGAATGGTGAGGTGAGTGTCGATGAGCTGGCATTACGTTTCGAAACGTCTGAAGTCACTATTCGTAAAGATCTCAGCGTATTAGAAAAAACGGGCCTGTTACTACGTCGCTATGGTGGTGCCGTTTCGGTTCCTAGAGAGATGACTCAAGTTGCTACCGAATCGATATCCATGAACAAGCAGAGTATTGCTAAGGCGGCAGCCAGACTGATTAAAGATCACAATCGCATTATCATAGATAGCGGTAGTACTACCTCGGGTCTAGTTCAAGAGCTAGGCAGCAAACGAGGTTTGGTGGTGATGACTAATGCCCTGCAACTTGCCTGTGCTATCCACGAGTTAGAGCATGAGCCGACGCTCTTGATGACGGGCGGAACCTGGGATCCTCATTCTGAATCTTTTCAGGGCCAGGTTGCCGAACAGGTATTACGCTCCTATAACTTCGATCAACTCTTTATCGGTGCCGATGGTATAGATATCGAGCGTGGGACCACGACTTTCAATGAGTTAACTGGGCTTAGTAAGGTGATGGCCGAAGTTTCCCGTGAAGTCATCGTTATGCTTGAGTCCGATAAGATAGGCAGACGCATTCCAAATCTTGAGCTGCCCTGGGGTGATATCAGCGTCATAGTCACAGATGATAAACTTCCCGATGAGGCAGCTGAAAAAATTTCCGAGCAAGGCGTACGTGTGATCGTCGCGCCTTATTCAAACTAATCCAAATTTTCGATTTTAACTTTTCAATTTATATAACACTTTAGGTATTAATATGTGCGGAATTGTTGGCGCGGTAGCGCAAAGAGATGTGGCTGAAATACTAGTCGAAGGTTTACGTCGTTTAGAGTATCGCGGCTATGATTCGGCAGGTGTTGCGGTAATTAACAATGCAGAGTTAACGAGTACTCGCCGTGTGGGTAAGGTTCAGGAACTATCTAGCGCACTAGAGGCTGCGCCTTTAAGCGGCGGAACCGGTATCGCTCACACTCGTTGGGCTACTCATGGTGAGCCCAGTGAACGCAATGCACACCCTCATCAATCACAAGGTGATATTGCGGTTGTTCATAATGGCATCATAGAAAATCACCACAAGCTGCGCGAGATGCTAAAAGGCTTAGGTTATAGCTTCGCCTCAGATACTGATACCGAAGTTATCTGTCACCTGGTTCATCACGAGCTTAAGTCACATAAGACTCTACTGGCAGCGGTTCAGGTCACGGTTAAACAGTTGGAAGGCGCCTATGGCACTGTGGTTATCGATCGCCGTGACAGTGACCGCATGATTGTCGCTCGCTCGGGTAGCCCCTTGGTTATCGGTTATGGCTTAGGTGAGAACTTTGTCGCCTCGGATCAGCTGGCACTACTTCCTGTTACCCGCTCTTTCTCATTCCTCGAAGAGGGAGATGTTGCCGAAGTGACTCGTCGCAGTGTAGATATCTATGATATCGACGGTAATGCGGTTGAGCGCGAGGTTAAAGAGTCTGAAGTGACCCATGATGCTGGTGATAAGGGCGAATACCGTCACTATATGCTCAAGGAGATCTATGAGCAGCCACTGGCCTTGAGTCGCACCATAGAAGGACGTATCGCCAATAAGCAGGTATTAGATACTGCCTTCGGTGACAATGCCGCCGAGTTCCTTAAAGATATTAAGCATGTGCAGATCATCGCCTGTGGTACTAGTTATCATGCCGGTATGGCCGCACGTTACTGGTTAGAAGATTGGGCCGGTGTTTCATGTAATGTGGAAATTGCTTCCGAGTTCCGTTACCGCAAGTCGCACATGTTCCCTAACAGCTTGTTGGTGACCATCTCTCAGTCTGGTGAGACGGCTGATACCTTAGCCGCGCTACGTCTGGCGAAAGAGATGGGTTACAAGGCCACCATGACCATATGTAACTCCGCCGGATCGTCTCTGGTACGTGAGTCTGATATGGCTTATATGATGAAAGCGGGCGCCGAGATTGGTGTTGCCTCGACTAAGGCCTTCACGGTTCAGTTAGCCGGTTTGCTTATGCTAACGGCCGTTATCGGACGTCATAATGGTATGTCCGATGATATTCAGGCTAAGATAACTCAGAGCCTGCAGTCTATGCCTGCGAAAGTAGAACAAGCACTTGGGCTAGATACTGCAATTGCCGAGCTGGCCGAAGATTTTGCCGACAAGCACCATGCACTCTTCCTTGGCCGCGGCGATCAGTACCCCATAGCCATGGAAGGGGCGCTCAAGCTCAAAGAAATCTCCTATATTCACGCCGAAGCTTATGCATCGGGTGAGCTGAAACATGGCCCATTGGCGCTTATCGACGCCGATATGCCAGTGATAGTGGTTGCACCTAATAATGAACTACTAGAAAAGCTTAAGTCGAATGTCGAAGAGGTGCGTGCTCGTGGCGGTCTGATGTATGTGTTTGCCGATGTAGACGCTGAGTTCAAATCTGATGACACCATGAAGGTGATTCCTGTGCCTCACTGTGATGAGTTTATGGCAGCGCTTATCTATACTATCCCAATGCAGTTACTCTCGTATCATGTTGCCCTAATCAAAGGAACCGACGTTGACCAACCGCGTAATTTGGCGAAGTCTGTGACGGTTGAATAACGAGTGATTTTTCTCTAGTAGCATCATAAAAAACCGCCTAAATGGCGGTTTTTTTGGTTTTATCACTGACTAGATTATTCGGCTAAAAAGCGTTGACTAAAGGCGGTTGTGGTCACCTTAAGTCAGTTTTAATATATGTGTATCGTCACAGTTTTACTTATTTTGCGGGTTCAATTTGTTTGTTTTTGGTTAAATTTGAGTTGACTGTGTGCTCTTTGTGTTTTAATTAAGGTTTATTTAATATTAAGTCAGCTTTATCAGCGGGATTTGCTTTCATTCGATAGCCTCTTCTTGCTATTCTCCGCTTCACATCACGTTCTGAATATTTTTTATTCGATCTATTTAACGATTTTAAGCCCAGTCGGACGCGTTCATTGAAATTGACTCTTTGCCAATTCCTTGTTGAAAAGTTGAACTCAGCAGCAAGGTTTTCCAATATAGGTAAGCCAAACTTAACTCTATTTCTAGGGTCAGTGTTTTTGCTGTCTCTGTCTGACGGTTTATCTGTGTCTGTTGGTGGCTATGTCGATATCAGCGAATTGGTGGCTTTGAGTGATGGTTTGTTTGCCGAATGCTTGGGGGTGAGCTTATTTAGTCTCTTGATAAATCCCTTAGTCATTGAGATTTTGTGGCGATTAATCCACCTTATTTTCAAATACCTTAACAGCTTAGGTTTAAGTAACTCCTTCCCTGTATTATCTTCTCCAGAACTAAGCTCCATCGAGCACACGGCACACGGTTGCCGCGCCCCTCCAGCATAAACTTATCTTTCTCGTTCAAAATTTAGCTATTTGCTAATTAAAGCAGATCTTTGAATTACCGATTGAGCCGACTTAGGTTGGACTCTTATGGACTTCCTGTCTGTTTTATCTGCGTTAAGCCACTACTGTACGGCTACCCAATATCTATGGATTGAGTCGTAAACTATTAAGGTTAGAGGAATCTTCCTTTGTTAATTAGAAATTTAAGTAAAGCAGCACTGGCCGCATTGACATTTATGCTGGCTGGTTGTGAAGGCGGTGTGCTGGATCCCAAGGGGCAAATTGGCATAGATGAGAAACATCTCATCATTGTGGCCACTCTCTTGATGCTGATTGTCGTTATCCCAGTTATTTTCATGACGTTATATTTTGCATGGAAATATAGGGATGGTCGTGATCACGAAATTTATGCGCCGAAATGGGCGCACTCGAAAACGATTGAAATCGTTGTCTGGGTGGTACCTATTATTATTGTCATTATATTAGGAGTCATTACCTGGACCTCTACTCATGATCTGGATCCTTATAAGCCGTTAGATCATGAAGCTACACCTATCACGGTTGAAGTCGTTTCTCTCAATTGGAAATGGCTGTTTATCTATCCTGAGTTGGGTGTTGCCTCGGTTAATGAAGTGGCTTTTCCTGCCAATGTACCGATTAATTTTAAAATCACTTCAGATACGGCAATGAATTCATTCTTCATTCCTCAGTTAGGCAGCCAAATTTACTCTATGGCTGGCATGGCGACTCAGTTACATCTGATTGCCAATGAACCTGGTACCTTCGATGGCATTTCGGCTAATTATAGTGGTGCTGGATTTGCTGATATGAAATTTAAAGCTATTGCTACACCGACAGCTAAAGACTTCGATGTCTGGGTAGCCAAGCTTAAACAGCAGGGAAAGAGACTCGATCCCCAAAGTTATCAGCAACTCGCTGAGGAAAGTAAGAATAATCCTGTCGAATATTACGGCTCAGTGAGCAAGGGTATGTTTAATCATATCGTTATGCAGTATATGCATCACGATATGGATATGGACATGTCACATCATTCTGGACATTCATCCTCTAAAAATGAGGGGGCGGAGTAATCATGTCTTTTTTCGGAAAATTAACATTAGAATCAATCCCATATGATGAACCCATCATAATGGTGACCCTAGCGGCTGTCGCTGTGATAGGGATGATCATCGTGGCTTTGATCACTAAAAATAAAAAGTGGGGCGTGTTATGGAACGACTGGTTTACCTCAGTCGATCATAAACGCTTAGGTATCATGTATATAGTGTTAGCAATGGTGATGCTTATTCGTGGCTTCTCTGATGCCATCATGATGCGTACACAGCAAGCATTAGCCACTAATGGCGCAGCGGGTTATTTACCGCCTGAGCACTATGACCAGATCTTCACGGCTCACGGAGTCATCATGATTATCTTTATGGCTATGCCATTTATGATAGGCCTGATGAACATAGTGTTGCCGTTGCAGATTGGTGCTCGCGATGTTGCCTTCCCATTCCTGAACAACTTAAGCTTTTGGCTCACCGCATCGGGTGCCCTGTTGATCAATCTCTCATTGGGCTTAGGTGAATTCGCTAAGACTGGCTGGGTAGCTTATCCGCCATTGTCTGAGCTGTCGTTCAGTCCCGGAGTTGGAGTAGATTACTATATTTGGGCCTTGCAGATATCCGGGATAGGAACGACCTTAACCGGGGTTAACTTTATCGCCACAGTGCTCAAGATGCGTGCACCTGGGATGAAGTTGATGCAGATGCCTATCTTCACCTGGACTTGTACCTGGGCCAACATTCTGATTGTGGCATCTTTCCCAATCTTAACTGCTGTGCTGGGCATGTTGACCTTAGATCGTTATTTGGGTTTCCACTTCTTTACCAATGATGGTGGCGGTAACGCCATGATGTACATCAATCTGTTTTGGGCTTGGGGTCATCCGGAAGTTTACATTCTAGTTTTACCAGCTTTTGGTATTTTCTCCGAGATCATCTCGACGTTCACTTCTAAGCGTCTGTTTGGCTATACATCTATGGTTTGGGCTAGTGGTGCCATCTCCATCTTAGGCTTTATTGTCTGGTTGCATCACTTCTTCACCATGGGGTCGAGTGCTAACGTTAACGCCTTCTTTGGTGTGATGACCATGGTCATTGCTGTGCCAACCGGAGTTAAGTTATTCAACTGGCTATTTACTATCTATCGTGGTCGTTTACGACTAACTGCACCTGTGTTGTGGACTTTAGGCTTTATGACGACTTTCACCGTAGGTGGTATGACTGGCATCTTGTTAGCCTTGCCGGGAGCTGATTTTGTATTGCATAACAGTATGTTCTTAGTCGCTCACTTCCATAACACCATCATAGGCGGTGCGGTATTTGGTTACTTCGCTGGCTTCGTTTACTGGTTCCCGAAAGTCATGGGCTTCAAGCTTAATGAACGTTTAGGTAAGTCGGCATTCTGGTGTTGGTTGGTTGGTTTCTACTTTACATTTATGCCTCTGTATGTGCTTGGCTTCTTAGGTATGACTCGTCGTGTCAACCACACTGATAACCCGGCTTGGAATTTCTGGCTTTATGTTTCTGTGGTGGGAGTCTTTATCATCTTCTCTGGCGTGATATTGCAGTTTGTACAACTGTATGTGAGTTTCCGTGATCGTGAGCAAAACCTGGATACCACAGGTGATCCATGGAATGGCCATACATTAGAGTGGTCAACCTCATCACCACCTCAGTTCTATAACTTTGCTAAGTTCCCTAAAGTGTCAGATATAGACACCTTTACCGACATGAAGGAGAAGGGTGAGGCTTATCAGCGTCATGAAAGTTATCAGCCAATCCATATGCCTAAAAATACCTCTAGCGGTATCTTAATGGCCTTAGGTATTACGGCCGCTGGTTTTGCCGCTATTTGGCACATTCTTTGGTTGGCTATCGCTGGAATGCTGGGTGCCTTCGCGGTGTTCCTGTTCCGTGCCTATAGCAATGACCATGATTATTATGTTCAACCTGATGAAATTGCCAGAATTGAAAATGCGCACTTAGATAAGGTTGCAAGGGGGCTGACATGAGTATTGCTATCCGAGCAGATTTAGAAGTTGTACAGGCTGAAGAGCATCATGACGAACATCATGATGCCAGTGGTAATACGCTATTAGGTTTTTGGATCTATCTGATGACCGATTGCATCTTGTTTGCTTCGGTTTTCGCAACCTATGCCGTGCTCTTTATGAATACCGACGGCGGTGTTTCCGGTAAAGATATTTTCGAATTGAACTTCGTCGCAATCGAAACCGCTGCACTGCTGATCAGTAGTATTACCTTTGGCTTCGCATTAATTTGCGCTAAGCACCAGAAGAGAGCTGCAACCTTGATCTGGTTGTTGATCACTTTTGTCTTAGGTTGTGCGTTTATCTCCATGGAAATCTATGAGTTCCATCATCTGATCGAACATGGTAACGGACCTCAGCGTAGTGCCTTCCTGACTGCTTTCTTCACCTTAGTTGGCATGCATGGTTTGCATGTGACTGCCGGACTTATCTGGATGGCGATCATGATGTTGGAAGTCACTAAGTCGGGTTTAAATAACCGCAGCATCACACGTTTGGGCTGCTTAAGCTTGTTCTGGCACTTCCTAGATGTGGTTTGGATCTGTGTCTTCACCGTGGTTTATTTATTGGGGATGCTGTGATGAGTCAAGCACATACAAGTGAAAGTCTTACTTCAGATGATTTCATGGCTAGCGTTAAATCTTATCTCGTAGGCTTTGTGTTATCAGTTATCTTAACCGGCATTCCATTTTGGGCGGTCATGACACATCACTTCGAGAAGCCTATAACCTTAGGTTTAGTGTTGGTGATGGCTATAGTGCAGATAGTGGTGCATTTAAAGTACTTCCTGCACTTGGACTTCTCTAAAGAAGGCAAGATCAATACATTCTCATTCCTATTCACCGCCTTGATTATTGTCATGGTCGTGGGCTTATCGGTGTGGATTATCTACGAAGCTAACGCTTTGATGATGTAGGGAAACAATCATGAATAATCAAGGTTTGAGTATGTCTGCAAAATTGAAGTCACGTCTACAAGCTTATGTTCAGGTCACTAAACCTGGCATTATCATGGGGAATCTGATTTCTGTCGCTGGTGGCTTCTTGTTAGCCGCTAAAGGCAACGTGGATTTGACCTTGATGTTTACAACCATGATTGGCTTGTCCTTGGTGGTAGCTTCGGGGTGCTCGATCAATAATTGTATCGATCGCGATATAGATGCCAAGATGCAGCGCACTCGCAATCGAGTCACAGTGACCGGGAAGCTCTCTGTGCGTGCCGTGATGATTTATGGCATAAGCTTAGGTGTCATCGGTTTTGGCATGTTGGCGATATTTACCAATAGTCTGGCGGTTCTATTTGCCGCCATTGGCTACATAGTCTATGTGGGTGTTTATAGCCTGTATATGAAGCGTCATTCCGTATATGGCACCTTAGTCGGTAGCTTCTCGGGAGCGGTGCCGCCAGTTGTTGGCTATTGCGCCGTCAGAGGTGAGATGGATGCGGGAGCTGTTATCTTGCTGCTGATGTTTAGCTTATGGCAGATGCCACACTCCTACGCCATTGCTATTTTTCGTTTCAATGATTATGCCGCCGCCAATATACCTGTGTTACCGGTGGCAGAAGGGATCACTAAGGCTAAATTGCATATCGTGCTCTATATTGCGGTATTTGCTTTAGTGGCAGCTTTACTGCCGTTGGCGGGTTATACGGGAATCGCCTTTATGGCGGTTACTTTTGCTACCAGCTTGTGGTGGCTGGCCATGGCGTTGAGAGGTTATCGCCATGGTACTAATCTGCAGAGCTGGGCACGTCAGGTGTTTGGATTTTCCATCGTGACCATTACCGCTTTGAGTGTGACCATGGCACTGGATTTTCAACCCGTTGTGCAAACACCTCTTTTTAGCTTGGTAAATTAGAGAGATGTAGCGGAATATCGAATGAAAATACCGCCTGATTGGCGGTTTTTTTTACTCTGTCGGTGAGCCCGGAGGTATTGATTGCCATAGATGATGGTGTTTCGATGCTCCATACCTGTATGGGGCGCGTTAATACCATTCCATATAAGTATCTGGTCAGTTCAGAGGCTCTCAGTTTTTTTCAATTCAAGGCACATTGATGAGGAAATGGTTATTCCCTTTTAAGTCAATGTAACACAGAAGTGGAAACACTGAGAGCCTCACGCAGTGCGGGTTTCAAAACCCTTTATGCTACGTTGAATGTTCTCGATATAGAATAACTATTAGCTTCAAACATTCGCCTTGCCTACAGTGCTTTGAACTCCCGCTGAATGTTCAGATACTTACTCGGAATGGTATCGTTTAGCTAGGGGGCTTTTTGTTTAAGCTACCCCTTTCAGCTGCACCTTTATCTTTTGATATTTTAATATCAAAATTGTCCAGTAAAAGCAGAGTATCTGCAATTGCGGCTTTCAATTTTGATGATGGTGGTAAGCCCTGTGTTCTGGCTTGTCCTAAAGATTCGCGTCGGGTAACGCACTCGAGCAATACTTCAAGGCTTTCAGTGTTATCTACAGAGATCGGTGGTAATTTCTTAGATGTTGCTTTGTTATAGATTTCGAATTCGTTTTTAAGGTGTTCCTGAACTTCTTTCATTCTTTCCATATGAATTTTGACCTTATTTGCGATAAACCCATACTTCCTAAGCTATCTCATTAGCATGATTGAAACAAGTCACCTTTATGGCGTATGAGGATATTAAATACAAGCTAACCGAACTCGCCGCTGACATAGCCTTGGGTGCGTTTGTCGTTGGGCTGATTAAACACTTGAGATGTTTCGCCGTGCTCAACGAGCTCACCCATCCAGAAGAAGGCTGTCTTGTCAGAAATTCGCTTCGCCTGGTTCATGGAGTGAGTCACAATCACTATGGTGAATTTTTTACGCAGTTCATCCATCAACTCCTCAATCTTGTGAGTGGCAATAGGATCCAGTGCGCTGGTAGGTTCATCCATCAAGATCACCTCGGGCTGCATCGAGATTGCCCTGGCAATGCAGAGACGTTGCTGCTGTCCGCCCGAGAGGCCAAATGCGGCAGAGTCCAGGCGGTCTTTAACTTCGTCCCACAGTGCTGCGCTTCGCAGCGACTCTTCAACCACAGCGTCTAATTTCCTCTTATCCTTGACCCCCTGCGCTTTTAAGCCGAAGGCGACATTTTCATAGATACTCATGGGGAAAGGATTTGGCTTTTGAAATACCATGCCGACACGCATTCTAAGCTGCTTAACGTCGACATTCGCATAGATGTCTTCTCCATCAAATTTTACGTCGCCGGTGATCTTTACCCCTTCGACCAGATCATTCATGCGGTTTAGGGTTCTGAGTAGTGTCGACTTACCGCAACCAGAAGGTCCTATAAGTGCCGTTACCTGACGTGATGGGATCTTCAACGAGATATCTTTCAGTGCCTGATTATCACCATAGAAAAGGTTAAGGTTACTCACTTCAAATTTATTCATGTTACTGGCCTTCTTTAAGATTTAATTCGCGTGGCAATAAACTTGGTTGCCAGATTCAAAATCAGAACGAGTACAATCAAGACGGTTGCGGTTGCATAAGCTTGATCCCATTCATGTTGAGTAAAAAGTTCTTGTGTCAGCTTATACAGGTGCACGGTCAAGGTGCGGCCCGAATCTAACACCGACTCGGGGATTTGAGTCACCATGCCAGCGGTTAAGAAAACCGGCGCCGATTCACCTATGACTCGACCTATGCTTAATATCACTGAAGTGACGATTCCAGGCATGGCACTGGGTAATATGAGCCGCCATATGGTGTAGATTTTTGAGCTGCCTAAGGCGTAACCGCCTTCACGATAGCTCATAGGCACAGCAAGCAAGGCTTCCTCTGTGGTACGAATGAGTACAGGTAGTATCAACATGGCTAAGGTGAGTGAGCCTGCAAGTATTGAGAAGCCTAAGCCTAAGGTGGTAACGAAGAAAGTCATACCAAATAGGCCGTATACGATAGAGGGAATACCCGCCAAAGATTCGGTACAGAAACGGATAGTCTTAACTATTTTGCTGCCTGGCTTGGCATATTCAGTAAGGTAGATGGCTGTCATTATGCCGATGGGTGCCGCTATCGCCAGAGATAGCCCTACCATGTAGACCGTCGAGACTATCATGGCCCAGATCCCGGATGCTTCACCTATGCGGGTATAGGCACTGGTGATAAATTCCCAACTCACATAAGCCAGTCCATTGCTAAGAATGTGCCACACGACCCAAAGCAAGAATAGAATGGTGATTGCCGCTGAGCCCCAAATAGCGGCCAGTAATAGTTTGTCTTGAGTGTCTCTGTTGAAAATACGTTTATCTTGAAGCATTAGTAGCTCCTCTTACGGTTCAGGTATAACAGACTTGCATTGAGTAACACGATAAACACCAAGAGCACTATCCCGGTCGAGTAGAGGGCACTTCCATGAATACCTGTGGCGTAAGACATCTCCATGGCTATGTTGGCGGTCAGGGTTCTGGCTGGTTCAAGTAAGGAACCCGGCATAGCGGGAGCATTACCCATGACCATTATTATGGCCATAGTTTCGCCGATAGCGCGGGCAATACCCAGAGCCACACCCGTGAAGATACCGCTACGCGCGGCAGGAATAAGAACTTTGAATATGCTGTAGATATGGGAAGCGCCTAGTGCCAGGGCTCCTTCTTTATATACACTAGGTAGCGCGCGTAAGGAGGTTTCTGAAATCGTGATAACCGTAGGCAAAATCATTATTGCCAGTACTATGATCCCGGCCAGAATTGTATTACCAGCCGGAATATTAAAAAGAGTCTCTATGGTAGGCACTATGATAACCAGGCCAAAAAAACCATAAACGACTGATGGAATACCCGCAAGCAGCTCTACTGCAGGCCTAACGATATTGGCCAGCCATCTTGGGGCGAGTTCTGCGAGAAAAACAGCCGTAAGAATCGCAATCGGAACACCTATAATCACAGCGCCAGCCGTAGAGATAAGCGTGGCGACGATCATAGGGAATATGCCATATAGGGCTGGTGGTAACCACTCTCTGCCGAGGACCATATCTAGCACACCAGCTTGGTTAAAGGCGGGTAATCCTTCTTGAAAGACAAACCAACCTATGGTCGCTACAGAGACTACGCCAACCATAGCGCTGGCAAGAAAGAGTAGATGAAAGAATAGTTCCTTCCAATCATATTTTTTCGCAGGAGCGAGCTCTAGTCCTGTGGTACGGACTTTACTTGCTGTATTCATCACTTTGCCTCGGGAGCTGATGTTTCGTCTATTTGAGAGATAAATTTATATAAAAGAATTCAAGCAGCAAAGAGGAGCTAGGCTCCTCTGTGTCTTTATCCGCTCATTACTGAACTCGGATATAGCCCTCTTCGGCAACTATGCTCTGTCCATCTTCAGATAGTATGTAGTTAACGAAATCCTGAGCATTGATATGCGCATTTTTATCTATTAACACAATGAATGGACGAGCAATTTGATAGTCACCAGCCGCAATACTGGTATCTGTTGCGGCAATACCGTTTACATCCAGGGCGCGAAGCGAGTCGTCTATACTGCCCAATGAGATGTAACCTATGGCGTATGGGTTATTGGCAACAATAGTCTTGATCATACCGTTACCATTACCAACTTGGGCCCTAGGTGAGATAGCCGTGACTTTATGGCCATTAACGGTTCGTTGAAGTTTCATTATCTCTTCGAAAGCACCACGAGTGCCGGACCCATTCTCTCGAGTGACAACGACAATGGGTTTAGCTTCGCCGCCAACTTCACTCCAGTTGCTAATTTCACCACGATAGATCTTCGAGATCTGTGCTTGAGTCAGGTTTTTTACTGGGTTGGCATTGTTGACTGCCGCAGCAATTCCGTCTCTAGCGATGACAATCTCTTTAGTATCAGAGTTCAATTCACTCTGTTTAACATTACGGGATGACATTCCTATCATGCTGGTGCCGTCTTTAGCTGCACGGATGCCGGCGGAAGAACCGGTACTCTGCACTTCAATATTCTTGTTCGCTACTTTTTGATAGTTTTCGGCGAGGACTTCCATCACATGTGCAACAGAGGTCGAACCCGATACCGTCACTGTGCTTGCCTGAGCAAGTGGTGCTGTCAATAAGCTAACAGCGGCTAATAAACCAATAACTTTTTTCATCACAAGTTCCACTCTTATTAAGTCGTCATACAAGTTCAAATTAGGACTTCCTCTCTTGGAAGCAAGCGCATTAAGACAGACTTATATGACAGCTAAGTTACAGTGTCTTCGGTGGGGCTTTAGTCATGGCAAGGTGAGGAATTCAGTTGATCGTTTTTTGTTGCGCACTTGTGGGTTTCACTCTTCTTGTATCGATTTTTATACGAAGAGTTCTTAAGGTTAGATGTGAAGCCTTGAGTCAATGACTATGGGAGGTTAGAGCTAGTTTTGAGACCATATATAGGTATGTTTCTCGTGGCCTTTATATCGGGTTAAGCTTATTTTAAGTTTGGCTGTGGAATTTGTTAACAAGTCTTTTTAGCTACTAATTGATAAAATTTTTGTGAAGCTTTTATGACAAGAGTTTGATTCACTATCTAATGATGGCGTTGGTTAAACTTGCCATCAGCATGACTACTCGTTAGCTGACAGAAACAAGTTAATAGTCGCCGATAGGCTTGCTCAAAGATTAGTAATCTAGTTTACGAGTAAGCTTTCTTGTTGCTGCTCTATTTTTTTCCATACTTTTTCATGGAAGTAAAAAACAACGGTATTAACAGCAGGCTCGATTAAGGCGATGGCTCCACCTAAGATTACGCTACCGGTTAGCAGGTAAGTAACAGTAAATGCGACTGTGAAGTGTAAAATGGCAAAGGTGAATGTTTTAGTCATGGTGAGAGCCTCTCGGTAATATTTAACTAAATGATAATCGTTATCATCTGTGTAATAAAGAGGATTCCCTAGATAAGCTTAATTATATTTACCGATTAGAATTTGGTTTTAACGTTTGTTCTGTCGATTTTGTGGATAGGCTAAATGATGACCTTGGCTGGAAAATAAAAGAGCCATCGATAACTACGGCTCTATTTAGATAAAAAAATTGCTCGCTTACTCACATTAGAATAAAGAGGTGCTAGTAGTGCCAGGGGAACTTACTGAAGTCTTGATCGCGTTTCTCGAGGAAGGCATCTCTTCCTTCTTTCGCTTCTTCGCTTGCATAGGCTAAACGTGTGGCTTCTCCGGCAAAGAGTTGCTGTCCGACCAGACCGTCATCAGCCATGTTGAAGCCATATTTCAGCATGCGCATCGCCGTCGGCGATTTAGAGTTGATCTCTCTCGCCCAATTTAGCGCTTCAGTTTCAAGTTCGGCATGAGGGATAGAGCGGTTAACCATGCCCATATCGAAGGCTTCATCTGCGCTGTAGTTAAAGCCAAGGAAGAAAATTTCTCGAGCACGTTTCTGACCTATCATCTTCGCCAGATAGGCGCTGCCATAACCTGAGTCGAAACTTCCCACATCTGGATCTGTCTGTTTAAAGATGGCATGTTCTTTCGAAGCCAGAGTCAGGTCGCAAACGACATGCAGACTATGACCCCCGCCCACGGCCCATCCTGGAACGACTGCAATAACCACCTTAGGCATGAAGCGGATTAAACGCTGAACTTCGAGTATGTGTAAACGACCCATACGTGCAGGATCCGGTTTACCTTCTTCGACACCTTCATATTTATAGCCGTCTTTACCGCGAATACGCTGATCCCCACCGGCGCAAAAGGCCCAACCTCCATCTTTAGCCGAAGGACCATTGCCTGTAAGCAGAACACAGCCAACATCAGACCACTGCCTTGCGTGATCCAGCGCGATATAGAGTTCATCGACGGTTTTAGGCCTGAAAGAGTTCCGGCACTCAGGACGGTTAATTGCAACTCGTACCGTTCCTTGATCTTTGGCCCTATGGTAAGTAATATCTTCGAAATCGAATCCGGAAACCTGTTCCCACAGAGTGGGATCAAATATGTCTGAAACCTGCTGGGTCATTGCTATAGCCTTTTCAACGTTATACCTAATGGCATTTGTGTCCAAAGGCTAGGCGGAAAGCGAACCTAGGTCAATGATAGGCAGAGATAAATGCCGTTTGAACCTAGAATCATGAATAAAGCTATTGGGAATTATTTGATAGGGATTATCTGAGCTTGTCGCAGATATATTGCAGGTTATCCCGGCTTAAACTCTCGTGTCTTGGGGCTGAGCCACTACAATATTCATCTTTAAATGATTGAACGCTGTATTCGGATTCCAATATATCATCGAGCGCTCCGAGCTCCCCGGTAGACATGCGTTGGGATATCTCTTTCTTGAGTTGAGATGTCTTATTATCCACCCTGATTATCTTAGTGCCTCTCATGGCATCTAGCTTGCGTTCTATCTTCTGCAGAAGGGCATCTGTCTGTGCCATTGGTTCATCTAACTTATTGGTCTCTGTTGCCAGGTAATACAGCACACCAGCTCCTAACCCTAATATTATCCAGCCTCTCATTTTTAAATCCAACTTTGTTTATTAGATGTACTATAGGGGTATAATAAGCTAATTTTCGTGCAAGATTAAAGCGGTAAGGTTACAAAGATGAGCGCAGACTCTAATAATAAGGATTATTCTAAGGCTAAGCGGATTAAAATCCACCAACCGGATGCTAGTAAAGCAGATAGGTTTAACCCCCGCAATAGAATTTACGTTAGAGCTATCAACGGCCTGTGGACTAAGCTCAGGAGAAGACTAGGTTGGATTACCATGTCATTTTTTCTCATACTTCCCTGGATCCCTTGGGGGAACCGTCAGGCGGTGTGGTTTAATCTGGCTGAGCAGAAATTTCACATATTTGGACTCACCATCTGGCCGCAAGATCTGACACTCCTGGCTGCACTATTTACTATAGCCGCATTCGCACTCTTTTTCGTGACGACTTACCTCGGCCGGGTTTGGTGTGGGTTCACCTGCCCGCAGACTGTTTGGACCTTTATCTTTATCTGGTTCGAAGAGAAGTTGGAGGGAGCGAGAAATAAACGTATGAAGTTAGATCAGTTGCCCTGGAATTTTAATAAACTATGGCGCAAGGCTGCTAAGCATACGGCATGGATTGCGATATCCCTATTGACGGCAATGACCTTCGTCTCTTACTTCGTTCCGAGTAGAGAGGTATATATAGAAGTCTTTACCCTGAATGCAACTGGGGGCATCTATTTCTGGGTGGCACTCTTTACCTTAGCTACCTATGGTAATGCCGGCTGGATGCGAGAGATCATGTGTATTCATATGTGTCCCTATGCTCGTTTTCAGGCGGTGATGTTTGATAAGAACACCTTTATAGTCGGTTACGATACTAAGAGAGGCGAGACCCGTGGTCCTAGATCTCGTAAGGCTGATCCAAAAGAACTTGGTTTAGGTGACTGTATCGATTGTGATCTGTGCGTTCAGGTTTGTCCGACAGGAATCGACATTAGGAACGGTCTGCAGTATGAGTGTATTAACTGTGGTGCCTGTATCGATGCATGTGACAATACCATGGATAGAATGGGATATAAGAAAGGCTTAATCTCATATACCACAGAGAATAAGCTCGAGGGTATTAAAGAGAAGGTTCTTAGGCCTAAATTAGTCGGCTATGGTGTAGTGTTAGCGGCGATGATATTGGTCTTTGTCTATGCCAGTGCAACCATAGCGCCAATTAGAATTGATATCATCCGAGATCGTAACCAGTTATTCAGGGAGAATAACGATGGACTGATCGAGAATACCTTTACTATAAAGATCCTCAATAAAACCGAACAAGCCCATGAATATAAATTGTCGGTGCAAGGTCTACCTGAGTATCAATGGTTTGGTCCACAGCAAGTCAAAGTCGCTGCGGGGGAAGTGTTAACCTTGCCTATCAGTGTAGCTGTCGACCCTGTAGAGCTTTCACATCCCATGATCAAAATTGATTTCAAGGTCACGACGACAAATACCGCAGACAATGAGTTAATAGAAGCAACGCAGGAGTCTCGCTTCTTTAGCCAATAGTATTAGCTAATACTATAAGCACTACTCGCTAAATCAATAGCGAGTAAAGATCAAATAAAAGGAGCTAAGGCTCCTTTTTGGTTTATATAGTCCGTTACAAGCCCATATTTGTAGCTTAAGTAAGCTCATCGTCCGTAAAACACCCACTCGGAAGTTATTAGCTAATTTTCTTAAGTTTAGCCCTTGTGCTCACATCGAAACTCCC
>NZ_CP041614.1:600000-855000 GCF_007197555.1 Shewanella psychropiezotolerans | reverse complement strand
CGGCAAGCAACCCCATTAAAGCGAATTGAAACTTTGCATTTACACTTGTAGCACTCATAAGGATCAGAGCATGACTTTAGGACAACAGTTAAAACAGTTCAGAATAGACAGAGGATTCAGCCAACCTGAGTTGGCAGAGCTAGCCGGTATTGAGCAATCTTATTTATCTAAGTTAGAAAACGACAAGTCCGTTCTATCTAACATGTCTTTCGTACTTTATTAAAAGCCTTAGCTATATATAGTGGGAGAATTCATTCAGTGCTTCGATGTGATAAAGACAGACTGCAGCTTATACGAATCCCAGACATTGAATTGAAGTAGGCACAGCAAGAGCGAGTGCTCATTCATAATCTACGTCGCTACCTTTATATAGCGAGTCTATTGATTATTCTGGGGGTAACGCTTTTCTACACAGGTTTCAGTAAGCAGCTATTCGATCAGACGCATTATCAATATGAATCACTAGGTATCATTTTACCCGGTGAAGCAAATGACATTTACTCTTCATGGAGAAATGTCATCGACACAGACACCTGTGAAGGTAGGGCTGCAGTTGGTGCAAGGAGAATAGAGATGGCTAAGCGCCGCAGCGAATATACCAACCCTATTGAATATGTGATCGTTCAGCGGGAGTTCAAAGCGCTGTAGGCAAGGCGAATGTTTGAAGCTAATAGTTATTCTATATCGAGAACATGCAACGCAGCATAAAGAGCTTTGAAACCCGCACTACGTGAGCCTCTCAGGCATTCCACTTTTGTGTTGCACTGACTTATAAAGGGAATAACCATTTCTATATCAATGCGCCTTGAATTGGAAAGCCTGAGTAGCTCTGAACTGAGCAAATATTTAATGAGGTTGATATTTACAGCTAACCGATGAAAATCGCGGTCAGTACTTTGTCGAGAATTCAGCAATGGGTAAAAGGCAATATCGTCTGGATAAAAAAGAAACGGTACCCAGAGCAATCAACGCTTGGCTACAGATACTTGGGGCGTTATTACTCTGTTCAGGGATTATGGGCTTTGTTTTAGAAAAACGCTTTAATAAGGCGTAAGCTCAATTTCTATAATTACTGTTCCAGGCTGTAGATAGTTTTACTCTCTACAGCCTCAATGCTTAAGCTATGACGAGTACATATAGTTATAGGCAATGTGCTAAGGCTTAAAGACACCTATGATATCCCCGCTGGCCTTCTTTGCTACCTTCTCATCTGTTTGCTGCTCGCGATAATCACATTCAACACACTCAACAGTCTCCACGCCTTGCTCTTTAAATAGCACGATACTATCTACAGCTTTGCATTTGGGGCACTTAGCACCTGCAACGAAACGCTTTTTCACTCTAACTTCAGCCACTTTTATCAACCTGCTATTGTCTAACTTACTATGGGATCATTTTCCAACTAAAGTCTATTTTGCCACAATCTCATTCAATTAACCCCATTGTCATTGAATTTGACTTTGCTTCTAGGCTGAAACTCACTTCTGAGATATCATCGGTGTCAATAAACTCCTGAACATCATCAGATCGTAATTAATGATATCCATCTCTCAAGCTCAACTGATCCGCGGCACTAAAACGCTTCTCGATGAAACCTCGCTGACTATATACCCAGGCCACAAGGTTGGGTTAGTGGGCGCCAACGGCACAGGTAAAACTTCACTGTTAGCACTCATTCTCGGTAAGATCAGCTTAGATAAAGGCGATATTTCTTTGCCTAGCGGCTGGCAGATCGCGACAGTAGCCCAGGAAACTCCTGCACTGGATGTTTCAGCTTTAGATTATGTTATTGATGGTGATTTCGAGTATCGAGAACTTGAAGCCAAACTCGTTCAGGCGCAACATGATGATAATGGCAATGAGATAGCCCATCTTCATGGGAAAATTGATGCAATAGGCGGCTATTTGATTCGTTCCCGAGCAGCCAGCCTATTAGCTGGCTTAGGCTTTAACGAAACCGAGCAGAGTAATTTCGTAAGACACTTTTCGGGTGGCTGGCGAATGCGCCTTAATTTGGCCCAAGCGTTATTGTGCCGCTCAGATCTCTTATTACTCGATGAGCCAACCAACCATTTAGACCTAGATACCATGTACTGGCTAGAGGGCTGGATAAAAGCCTATCAAGGTACGCTAATTTTAATCAGCCATGACAGAGATTTCATTGACGGTATTGTGGATGAGATTATTCACGTTGAGCACCACAAGCTAAATTTCTATAAAGGCAACTATACCGCCTTCGAACGTATACGCGCCGAACGTATGGCTCAGCAACAAGTCGCCTTCGAACGTCAACAAAAAGAACGCTCACATATGCAGTCCTTCGTTGATCGTTTTCGTTACAAGGCTAGTAAAGCTAAGCAGGCACAGAGTCGATTAAAAGCCCTCGAACGTATGACCGAGTTGCTACCTTCTCAAGCTGACAGCCCGTTTCATATGTCATTTAGAGAACCTGAGGCTCTGCCTAACCCGCTAGTGACCATGGAGCACGTTTCTGTGGGCTATGGCGACAAAGAGATCCTCAAGAGCGTGCATCTAAACTTAGTCCCAGGCGCTCGCATCGGTTTACTTGGACGAAACGGTGCAGGTAAGTCGACCCTGATTAAACTGTTATCAGAAGAACTTGCACCTATGAAGGGCAAGTATGAGACTAATCCAGGCCTGAATATCGGTTACTTCGCCCAGCATCAGCTGGAAAGCCTGCGTTTAGATGACTCTCCATTACAACACCTTAGCCGACTCGCTCCCACTCATAGAGAGCAAGAACTGAGAAACTTCCTCGGTGGTTATGGCTTCAATGGCGATATGGTGCTCTCTCCTGTACGCCCCTTCTCCGGCGGTGAGAAAGCTCGTCTGGTATTAGCGCTACTGGTATGGCAACGACCTAACCTATTGCTTCTCGATGAGCCGACCAACCATCTGGATTTAGAGATGCGACATGCTTTGACAATGGCACTTCAGACATTCGAAGGCGCCATGATCATCGTCTCTCACGATCGCCATCTATTAAGACTAAGCTGCAGTGACTATTATTTGGTTGATAAGGGGCAAGTAACTAGCTTCGACGGCGATCTTGATGATTATCATCAATGGTTGCTCGATGCAGCTAAGGCCGCGAATAAAACAGAAGCCAGCACGGAAGCTAAGCCGGCTCAGGATAAGAAGCTGCAGAAACGTTTGGAAGCAGAGTTAAGGCAAAAGCTGTCTCCCATGCGTAAAGTTCAGCTTAAGCTCGAGAAAGCGCAACAGCAAGCCAATGACCGTTTGAGCGAAATCGAAACCATGCTTGCAGATATGAGCCTGTACGATGCAGAAAACAAGGCTAAGTTGACCCAAGTACTTGCTGAGAGAACCACTCTGGCTCAAGCGCTGGAAGAGAGTGAAATGGAGTGGTTAGACATTCAAGAGAACATCGAAGAGATTGAACTTCAGGTTCGTTCCCAGCTCTAAACAAGAATTCTAGATATAAGCTCTGGATAAAAACATTATTGATATAACGCTCTATTAATGTAGAGCTCAGTGGTACCCAAGGAAGCAGCATGACATTCGTGAATCATTTTGATATTTCATTATGGAAAATTTGTGATGGTTATTACCACCAGCACCAAGCTCTCTGTTTAGAGCTACAAGATAATCACCAGTTAAATGTTAACTTACTTTTGCTATCATTATGGCTAGATAAACAAGACTACCTGCTGAGCACCCTAGACTGGTCGCAACTACAAAGTGAAACCCATCAATGGGAAGAACGCGTGTTACTCCCCTACCGCAAGTTACGCAAGCTGAGTAAGAACAGCTTAGCAAGTGATGAATATCAACAGATGCTAGATGTAGAGTTGATGCTTGAGCGTAAATCTCAGGGGTTAATACTGCATAAACTCAAACAGCTGTCACCCAGCGGAGAATCGTCAAACTTAGGCACTTATCTGAGTTTATTTAACTTAGATAAAGTCGATTACCCATCACTTGTAGAGCTAGTCTAGTTCACATTTAACGCGGGCTTAAAACATTAAACCCGCTGTTATCCTCTTTAGTCTTACAGTTAAAACTCATTCAATTGAACTCTTATGAAGATGACTTTAACCTTTCTGTTACTAACAGCCGCGTTTCTCGCCGTCATTCCATAGATAGTCAGCTGAGGGTTAGCGCCTAAACTGGTCGGAACGGAAGCAACAAGACCGTCCATCACGATTGAACTCTTATGAAGATGACTTTAACCTTTCAGCTAATAGAGTCGCGTTTCTTGCCGTCATGCCATAGATAGTCAGCTGGGGGTTAGCCCCTAAACTGGTGGGAAACACAGATCCGTCCATCACAGATAGATTCTCATAGTAGTGAGAGTTTCCCTGACTATCGACCATAGAAAGCTTAGTATCTTCTCCCATGGGACACCCTCCCATGACATGCGCCGAAGCGACAACTGTCTTGAGTGGTCCAAGGTCCAGAGTTTCTATAGCAGATTTCGCTTCTTTCCAGCTATTAAGATAAGGCGCTCCTTCGGTGATCGGCAAGACTCGCTTCGCCCCGGCCGCAAACTGTAGTTCAGCCATACTCCCGAACGCTCTTCGAACCGAGCGCCAAAAAGTCTCGTTTAGCGGATAATCTATGGCAAAGCCTGTATCTGTGAGCTGAACTTGGCCTCCCTGGCTTTGTTCATGATAACCATCACGAATCAAGGCTATGGTGACCTGAAGCTGGTTGAACTGCTCCATCAGAGCCGCATGAGTCTTACCATAACCTATGGTTTTAGAGGCGATCAGAACGGGATGGACAGGAGGTACTTCGAGCTTATAACCAAGCTCTCCACTGGCAGCACCATGTTTCCATACAAATTCATCGGAATAGATGGATTGAGGAGCACCACTATGACCATTGATCGGATCGCTAAATATTGCGCCGCTCAATAGCGTCGGATGTAGAAAAGTACGTTTCCCCAACAGTTCATGGGGATCGGCTAAATTAGATCTCAGCAAGATTGTTGGTGTATGGATTGCGCCGGCGGCGATGATGTAATGCTTAGCCTTAAATACCAGCTTGACCTCAGTCGGCTGCATCTGTTCATTCAATGCCTGAGCCTTGACGGCTAATATCTTGTCATTATGATGCTCTAGCTCGATGACCTTAGCTCTGCTGACTAAGGTAGCCCCTTTATCTAGTGCAGCCGGGATGGTGGTAACTAGCATGGATTGTTTGGCGTTGACCGGACAGCCCATACCACAATAGCCCGTGTTCCAGCAACCTTTCACGTTGCGCTTGATGACAGTGTAATGCCAGCCGAGATTTTCACAGCCTAACTTCAATGCCTGATTATTTCTATTTGGCTCATACTCCCACTTAGAAATATTGAGTCGTTTCTCCATCTTGTCGAACCAAGGATCCAGCTCCTCTCTCGATAAACCTTGAACAGATTTATCTTTGGCCCAAAAGTCCAATGTAGGCTTGGGAGTCCTGATCGAGGTGGTCCAATTTACCGTTGTCGATCCGCCTACGGCTCTTCCCTGAAAAATACCAATAGCCTTGTCTTTGGTTTTCATCGCCGCCGCTTGATGGTACAAGTTTGGATAGGCTCGCCTCTCTTCCATATTGAAGCTTTCGGAAGATTTAAGCGGTCCCCCTTCGACTATGATCACGGTCAAACCCGCGTCAGTTAATATCTCTGCTGCGACGCCGCCGCCGGCACCACTGCCTACAATAACAACATCGGCCTCGAGAGTTTGATCTTGGCTCAACTGGCTAGCATCAATATGCTTCCAACCTGAGGCTAAGCCTTCGACTATAGGATCTGGTATCGCCACTTCACTACCTCCAATCACACTGTTATTTTTATTATTTTTTGAATAAATATCTAAGCCTAAAAATCAATTAAACACCATTCGCACTCTTTACTGCCTACACCTCAAGGAATGTAGGTTTGGCATAATTCAAGCGATTCCAGTGTTCAGGACAGGAATAGTAACTCGCAAGTACAAGCTCTCTCAGCCCTTGGTAGGCCGTCACCATCATGTCTAAGAAACTATTACGCCAATACTCAAGCATAGCTATTAGCTGATCCGGATTACGCATCATCAGAGGCGTCATACTTCCGGTCAGGACGAGTAAACCTAGTCTGTTTTCTAGCATGTCGAGTAGTTGTTCTAATTCGGCTTGTCCATCTGCAGGTAACAATGAAATGGTCTGAGTAATAGCATCTAAGGTTCGATTCTGAGCGGCTATACGCAGCTTCTCGACCTCAGGTAAGGCATCATCCAGAAACACTGGCAACAAGACGCTAAACAGCAATCTATGCTCGCTGTCTAAGGCTTTGTTAACCTTAATATGCTCTGGAGCGTATAGGTTTACCCCTAACGCTAATGCGGCTGTACCGACTAATGCTGTTGTTAAAAAAGTGCGTCGTTCCATGCTATCCCTTCATATTATTTTTTATAGAGGATACAGACCCGCATTGACTCTACAGGTAATTTAATCACAACATCGACAACTGGCTAGATTGAGGTAATTCATCAAAATCTCAGATATGCTAGAATGCCAAGATGAGTAACAATTAAACACACGTTTTAATTTTCAGCAATAGCCAATTTTTATGATGCGATATTTTTCTCCCCCCTGGTGGGCCAGAAACCCCCACGTTCAAACGATTTTACCTGTGCTAACTAAGGTGGACAGACCAGACTTAACACGTCAACGTCTCGAGCTTAGTGATGGCGACTTTATCGATCTCGATTGGTTAGGCCAGCCTAAAGCACACCAACCTATAGTGATCATCATTCATGGCTTAGAGGGGAGCTCCGAGTCCCACTATGTACGCCGATTACTCAATGACTGTCGTCGACAGTCCATCTGCGCTTTGGTCCATCATCACAGGAGCTGTTCTGGTGAGACGAACCGCAGAGCGAGAAGTTATCACAGTGGTGATACCCAAGACCTGCAGGAGAATTTATCTCAATTAAGGCTGAAGTATCCTGACTCCCCTCTCCTTGCAGTAGGCTATAGCTTAGGCGGCAATGTACTCACCAAATACTTAGGCGAACATACCAATACCAGTTTGATAGAGCGGGCAGTTATCATCTCAGCCCCGCTACAATTATCCGCATGTGCTAAGCGTTTAGAGAGTGGATTTTCTAAGGTATATCAAAGTTATTTGATTAAGCAGCTACAGCAGAAGACCACGGAGAAGGTGAAAAACCCTCAACTGGCTCAGGATATGCCTGTTTCATTGTCCCAAATTCCTCAACTGCAAACTTTCTATGATTTTGATCATAGAGTGACAGCTCCCTTACATGGCTTCAATGGTGTCGATGATTATTATCGAAGAGCGAGTGGAATGGATTTCTTGCAATATATTCATAAACCAACTCTGGTCATTCATGCTGCGGATGATCCATTCATGACCGCCGATGTCATTCCAACGGCAGAGCAATGTGCTAGCCAAGTAACCTATGAACTGCACTCACGAGGGGGTCATGTCGGTTTTATCGACGGCGGAACTCCCTTCAAGCCAAGGTACTACCTAGAGCAGCGGATCCTTCATTTTTTAATTCCCCAAGAGGCCTGAATATGCTTGTTCCCTATGACGCTTTACTGCAGCTTCCCAGCACAACCATGGATAACTTAATTAAGGAATATCTGTTAACACAAGTCGAAGATGGCGGTTTCTCAGATACAGATGAACGGGTATATATTTCGGCGATTGAACGCTGCAAACAGCTACTAAAGCAGGAAGTCTTAGTGGTGGAGTTCAGCGAAGATGATGAGTCCATTGCCATCAAGCACAAGGAACATCTGAGTCGATAAATCAAACGGAGAATCTAGTGTTAATTCATAACAAACTCGGAGGCAAATTTGACCTAAGCGCAATGATTACCGTATAACACTAGATGTTATTAGAAATAACATGTCACTTTTATCTTGGTCTTGACTCTCTTCACTGCCTTTTAGTCAATTAGATCCAATTCCATTTAGGAAATTTAATGTCAGCAAAACATCCCATTATCGCAGTAACAGGTTCATCAGGAGCTGGTACCACGACGACAACAACGGCTTTTAAGCATATTTTCCGTCAACTTGGGATCAATGCAGCGAGCGTTGAAGGCGATAGTTTTCACCATTACACACGTCCTGAAATGGAGCTCATGATCCGTAAAGCCAAAACGGATAATAAAAATATTAGCTATTTTGGACCCGAAGCAAACGACTTTGAACGTTTAGAGCAATGTTTCAGTGATTATAGTGCGACGGGTCAGGGCGAGACACGAGCGTATCTACATACTTTCGATGAAGCCGTTCCCTTCAACCAGATGCCCGGGACATTTACCCAATGGCACCCCTTACCTGAAAATACCGATATGCTCTATTACGAGGGATTACATGGGGGGTAAAAACAGACACATGTAATGTTGCCGAACATGTGGACTTGCTTATCGGCATGGTGCCGATAGTCAACTTGGAGTGGATCCAAAAGATCATTCGAGATACTTCGGAAAGAGGCCATAGTCGGGAAAAAGTGATGGGCTCTATCGTTCGCAGTATGGATGATTATATCAACCATATGACACCTCAGTTCTCACGAACCCATATCAATTTCCAACGAGTCCCAACTGTCGACACCTCAAATCCATTTAGCGCTAAGAATATCCCCAGCCTGGATGAGAGCTTTGTAGTGATACGTTTTCGTGGTATTAAAAACGTAGATTTCCCCTATTACTTGAAGATGATAGACGGCTCTTTCATGTCACGAATCAACACTCTGGTTGTGCCAGGTGGCAAGATGTCCTTAGCCATGGAGTTGATTCTGACACCGCTCATCCGAGATCTACTCGAGAAGCGCCAACAGCTACTCTCTTTAGATAGTGAATAGACTTGGTATGCTACTAATATAAACTTCAGTTTCATTTAAGTGTGTTCGAGTAGACTAGCTCATGTCGGGATTTCAGGCGAAAGACTGATGAGTTAGCATGCTCTTGGGAGTAAATTCCCCCATCTTGATCTGTTTGTTTCCTTGGGTGTGCTGGCTATTCCAATCTCCACTTTCAAAAGTAAATTCCACGTCTATGCTTGATCTATTCGCTTCATGGGTGTGCTGGCTATTCCAATCTCCACTTTCAAAAGTAAATTCCACGTCTATGCTTGATCTATTCGCTTCATGGGTGTGCAGGCTATTCCAATCTCCACTTTCAACAGTAAATTCCAACCTACATTTGATCTGTTTGTTTCCTTGGGTGTGCTGGCTATTCCTTTCAAAGAAGATCCTAGGAACTAGGCACTTAACTCAAAGTAAATTCCACGTCTATGCTTGATCTATTAGCTTCCTGAGTGTGCTGGCTATTCCAATCTCCACTTTCAACAGTAAATTCCAACCTACATTTGATCTGTTTGTTTCCTTGGGTGTGCCGGCTATTCCTTTCAAAGAAGATCCTAGGAACTAGGACGTTAAGATCAAAAAAGCCAGTCAGGTACACCGACTGGCTGAATCAAAACTATCGAGCTATTTTCTAATTGTTACACCTAGAAACTCTAATCTAACTCCTAGAACCTTGTTCTAATTCATCAAAGGAACAATTTCACGGAAAGGTTTATTCTGCTGATAGCTTTGCAGTCTTTGCTCAAACTCATCGGATCGGCTTACCATCTTAGAGCTTCTAAGCGCATCAATCGCTTTTTGCTGAGTCTCTACGGCAGAGCTATAGTCGCCAGTTTCTGCATAGGCGGCTGCCAAGTTATCTAAATTGGTGGGATCTTGGTGATCTGATGCGACTAGGCTGCGAGCAAGTTCGAGAGCCTTATCTCCATTACGGTATTTTGCCTCCGGGCAAGTCGCGAGTATCCAGGCGACATTTCCCAGAGAGACTTCATCTCCTACCGAGTTGAAACGGTCGACGGCTTTACCACAGTTACGTTCAACCCCCTCTCCGCCTGCAGCATAGATGAACCCCAGTCTAAATTGAGCCCATTTATTGCCTTGCTCACTCAGCGATAGATACCAACGTTCGGCAGTGAGCAGATCACGCTCGATGATATTGCCTTCAAATGAAAGATCCGCCAACGTTTGTTGCGCCTTAGCATGCCCCTGCTCCGCAGCCGCTATGATCCACTTTATGCCTAGCTGTTGATCTTGAGTGACGAACCGGCCAGACAAGTACATCAGCCCGAGTAAAAACTGTGCCTCTTGCTCCCCTTGAGTCGCTTTTAGCTGTATATGAGCCACTTTACTCGCCGCAACAGCAGTTTTGGGCTGAGGAATTGAAAATGCGTTCGCGGCGGTGCTCGTCACTAATGTAAAAATAAGAGTAAAACTAAGACCAGCGCCTAAAAATAACGAATGAGATTTCATTTACAACTCCTATCTAGTATCACTAGTTTGAACATGTCTAAAAACTAAAGCTTATAACTACCTGAAAAATCGGCTTAAACTATAGACATAAGATAATTTAACTAGAAGGTACAAAAATTTTATTTCATTGAGTTAGCCAGATTTACTTACTAAAGTCGAGAAAAAAGCAGATTTAGTCGACTTTGATACGGCCTTATTCCCCTCGTCATAAGTCCAATATCAGGAAGCATTGTAGCTTTTCTCTCTAAATTCAAGCCCTTCACTGCATATTTACTCGCAAGTAGTTGACATATATCACTGATGTATCAGAATGAATGAATATTGTAAGTAAGTTACGAAGATTCATTTATTCTAAAGTTAGATCTTTATCGAGGTTTTACAGAATAAACTGGCGTAAACTGCACATTAATGAAGATTCTTATATTCAAGTCAAACAGTCGAGGAACATAGGCATGGCTCTTATTGGTAAGCCAAAACCAGATCCTACTTTGGAATGGTTTTTATCACACTGTCACATTCATAAGTATCCAGCCAAAAGCACTTTGATCCACGCTGGTGAAGAATCAGACACCCTTTACTATATAGTTAAAGGCTCCGTAGCCGTTTTAATTAAAGATGAAGAAGGTAAAGAGATGATCCTCTCTTACCTGAATCAAGGTGACTTCATCGGTGAACTTGGTTTATTTGAAGATCAAGCCGAGCGTACCGCTTGGGTTCGCGCTAAACAGCCATGTGAAATCGCTGAGATCTCTTACAAGAAGTTTAAGCAACTGATTCAGGTTAATCCTGAAATCCTGATGAAGCTTTCTTCACAGATGGCATTCCGTCTGCACAGCACCAGTCAAAAAGTGGGCGACCTAGCTTTCTTGGATGTTGCTGGAAGAATTGCCCAAACTTTACTCCATCTGGCCAAGCAGCCGGATGCCATGACTCATCCCGATGGCATGCAGATCAAGATCACTCGCCAAGAGATAGGTCAGATCGTGGGTTGTTCTCGTGAGACTGTGGGTCGAATCTTAAAAATGCTCGAAGAGCAAAGCCTGATCCAGGCTCACGGTAAAACTATCGTAGTTTACGGTACCCGCTAAGCTAACATTAAGTTAGATTTAAGACAGCTTCGATAAAGTGGCCTGAGATAATCTCAGGCCATTTTTTTGGAGAAATATTAATGACAAGGGCACTGTTCATCATCCTGTTCGCTCTTGCGACCTATACGCCAGTATTAGCCCATGGCTCGACCTTAGTCGAACTTGAGCATTATCAGGCAAAACACTTAGTTAGTGCAGGTAAAATCCTGTCATTGGATGTTACCCTCTCCAAGATAAAATACTTCTGCTACGGTAAGCTCATCGACGCCCATCTCTATCAGGAACAAGGAAAATGGCGTTATGATTTGCAAATTAAAGCCCAACGTGGCCAAATTATAGATCTGAGTCTGGATGCAAGCACTGGACAGCCCAATCCTACTAAATCATTACCATCTGGCTGCAGAGCTTTTGAAAACTAGCTCTACACCATAAGTGAAGTGACAGGTTAATATGAAACTACTGCTCGTTGAAGATAATGCACTACTCGTAGAAGAACTTGAAAAACAACTGAAACTCGCCGGATACGTCACCGACGTGACAGACAAAGCTGCTGAAGCGGATTATCTCTTAAAAGAAACCAATTACGATTGCGTGATATTAGATATTGGTCTACCCGACGGTAATGGCCTGGAACTCCTGGAACGCTGGCGTAATCAAGGGATTAATACTCCGGTGATTATGCTCACGGCTCGCAGCCAATGGCATGAGAAGGTCGAAGGATTCAACGCCGGAGCCGATGACTATCTGGGTAAACCTTTCCATACTCAAGAGTTACTCGCACGGATACATGCTCTCATACAGCGGGCTCATGGAAAAGCGAGCTTACCCACAAAAGAATTAAGCTTTTCCGGCGTCGTTCTCGATGAGAATCAACAATCTGTTACAGTCGAAGGTAAAAATTTCGAGCTAACTGCGATGGAGTTTAGGTTACTAAAAATCTTCTTAATGTCACCTAAGAAACTACTATCTAAATCCCAGCTCACCGATAAGCTCTATCAATTCGATGACGAAAAAGAGAGTAATGTAGTCGAAGTCTATGTTACTCATCTGCGTAAAAAACTAGGTAAAACCGCTATTGAGACTCGTCGTGGACAAGGTTATATCTTCCACGGCATAAGAGAGTGATGTCGATCCGCACTAAACTCAGCCTCTGGTTAACGGGTTTAGTCATCATTTCGACAGCCATCGGCATAGTCTCCTTCGAGACTATGCTAAGGCAAGCATTTCACGACTCGATCATTGCCAGACTACAGGAAGATTTAGAACAAGTTCTAATGGCTACTCAGCTTAATAATAACGAACTCACCATAGATCAGAGCCAACTTTCAGGGTTTTATAAGCCAGTATTTTCCGGACGTTATTACCAGCTAAATCTGCCGGAACAAGAGATCCGCTCCCGTTCTTTATGGGATCAAAAACTCGATATTAGGTTGTTAGAAAAAGGTGAAAGCCGGGTATGGCAATCTAAGGGGCCACAAAACCATGATATTCAACTGCTATCACTGGGATTAAGCTCTGAGACACTCAATGTCAATGCAACACTGACTGTCGCCCAGGATCTGAGCATAGGTCGTAAAATTTTCACCCAAATATATGGCACTAAGCTAGGGGTTAACTTAGCCATGTTACTGGCCATGATAGCCGGTATTTTTCTGGTACTCAGGCAATCTTTCAAGCCAATCAACCAGATCCAGCAAATTCTGTCTAAGCTCAGAGAGGGTGAGATCACCTCATTAGAGGTCAAGAATATCCCCCCGAACTGCAAGCTCTAGCATCTACCTATAATGAACTGCTCGAATATTCCAGCAAACAGATCGAGCGCAGTCGTAATAATATAGGCAATTTAAGCCATGGGCTTAAGACTCCATTAGCCGTGATGCAGCAACAAGTTGAAGCCTTGGGACTGAAAGACCCGAATACGGCAATAGCACTACAGAATCAACTCGATCTGATTCATAAGATGATCGAACGTAAGCTAGCTGCGGCCAGAATCACTGGAGATATGTTACCCGCGGCCCAGATGCAGCTCCCTAAAGATCTTGAAGATTTATGTAACACACTAAGCAAGGTTCACTTTAATAAACGTCTGCTCTGCAATATCGACATTGCTGAGCACATCACTCGATTACCCCTGCACAGGGAAGATGGCATGGAGCTGATTGGAAATCTGCTCGATAACGCTCATAAGTGGGCCAATGCCAGAGTAGATATCCGCGCTAAGCTAGAAGAAGAGACTATTATTCTTATTATCGAGGATGATGGACTCGGCGTCGCCAGTGAAGAGCTTAAGCTACTCACGAATCGTGGTCGACGATTAGATGAAGCGACCATGGGACATGGCCTCGGACTCTCCATAGTAAAAGACATAGCCGAGCAGTATGAGATAAAGTTGACGTTCGCCCATAGCGACTTAGGTGGGCTAAAAATTTGCGTACGCTTTAAAGAATAATCCGCCAACGGCTCTCAGATTGGGGCAGATTCAAATATAAAAAAGCCGGAACTCAATTCCGGCTTTTTCTCGACTCTTTTACATTGTTAGCAAAATATCGGCTAGCTTACGTTAGTACTCTCGAAAATCTTATCCGCAGAAGCAGCCACAAAGCCTGTATAAAGACTTCCATCACCTTTAGGGTAACGCAGTGCAAATTCATAAAAACAGCTTGGGATCTCTTTCTCAGCATCTGTAAAGCTAACAGAAATACGGTCAGCCATAGTCGAAGATTGCTCCAGTAGTACCTCGGCAGAGCCTTTCACTTCACCGCCAGCTGAATTTAACACAAAATCCCCCTTCTTAAGGGTCTCATTCACATCTAAGATGTTGGTGTACCCAGGCAAGTGGTTGATCGATATCGTGAAATGGTTGGCTCTATAACCAAAAGCAGCAACCCAGGCAGCATACTCACTCTCGGCAAGTAAAGCCTCATAGGTCTTGGAGTCCAGCTGCCAGTGACGTCCTGAATAGAGGAAGTCATCGGCCTTAGTCGCTGCCACATCAATCTGCTCAACAAGATGTTTAATGGTATTTTGTAGTTCAGGGCTAAATTCTTCGACTAATAATTCAGAGATAAACACCTTAGGCTGCGTCGCATCCGGATGTTCAAAATGCTTAGCTTTCAGATTTTTAGCCTCGAAATGATAATCACCCGAGTCGACATAACCCAAAGATTCGAAGTGAGCCGCCAATACCTTTAAGTTCACCTTCTCAATATTAAAGGTACGTAGGGCAATATGATCGTTGATAATGGTCTCACCTCGAGAAAGCAGTTGACGTACAGGCTCTGCCGACGGCGTCATCTCAATATAGTCATTCCAAAGGTTTTCAAATAGCTTGTTAATATCAGTGTGCATCAATTTCTTCCTTAACGGCATCGTGTCCCCAGTCACCAAGATTCAGGCTTTGGTTCTGGTCTTATTCTTATCACGATATAAGTACAGCGAGAGAGTAGCGCTCTGGCTTTTCAAACATTTCTGTACATAAAAATGGGAAACACTTTTAAGGTGTTTCCCATCGTTTCATTATAAATTTAGAGACTCAAGCCTGGACTCAAGTTAGCAGGGAGACTAACGACATCGGCCTCCACTGATGATACGGGGTAAGAACAGTAGTCGGCGGCATAAAATGCGCTCGCTCTGTGGTTACCCGAAGCACCAACACCACCGAATGGTGCAGCACCGGAAGCACCTGTTATCTGCTTGTTCCAGTTAACGATACCGGCACGAATACGTGCTAAGAAGTAATCGTAATCCTCACGGCTATCGGCAAGAATACCCGCAGACAAACCATAACGAGTGCTGTTGGCTAACTTGATAGCCTCATCGAAATCGCTGTAACGGATCACTTGAAGTAGCGGGCCAAAATACTCTTCATCCGGAAGCTCGATGACGTTAGTGACATCGATCAAACCTGGGGAGACTAAACCTGTACCCGCTTCAAGATGAGTAAGTTCTACGAGAGACTCACCACCTAAATTCAGTAAGTTACGCTGAGCTTCAACCATGCCTTTAGCCGCAATTTCTGAGATCATAGATCCCATGAATGGCTGTGGCTGTGCATTCCAGGCACCGACTTTAATCTGCTTAACGGCGCTAGCGAGCAACTCGAGTAAGGCATCACCTTGTACGCCTTTCTCTACATAGAGACGACGTGCACAGGTACAACGTTGACCCGATGAGATATAGGCAGACTGGATGATGTCGTGTACAGCAGCTTTGGTATTTTCAACACCTTTAATGATAAGCGGATTATTTCCCCCATCTCCAGCGCTAAAATCTTGCCAGGTTCACCAGCATACTGCTGATGTAAGATATGACCCGTACGAGAACTACCGGTAAAGAACAAACCATCGATCTGAGGGTGAGCGGCTAGCGCCTTACCAGTTTCGATTTCGCCTTGTACCAAGTTAATCACGCCTGCAGGAAGTCCGGCTTTCTCCCATAGCTTAAGCATAAGCTCGGCTACTTTGGGAGTGAGTTCAGATGGCTTAAAGATCACAGTATTACCCGCCAGTAGCGCAGGAACAATATGACCGTTTGGCAGGTGGCCTGGGAAATTATATGGACCAAATACCGCGACCACACCGTGAGGCTTATGACGAAGTACCGCGCGTCCTGCCGGGATATCACTCTCAGTATGACCGGTACGCTTGTTATAAGCGGCGACTGAAAGCCCAATCTTACCTATCATGGCACCGGCTTCGGTAGCGGTTTCCCACTGAGGCTTGCCAGTCTCCTGAGCGATAACCTCGGCGATTTCGGTTTTGTGCTCTTCAAGTTGAGTGCGATAAGCCTCCACGATAGCAAGACGGCCATCGAAACCTAACATGAACCAATCGAACTGAGCATCACGGGCCGCATCGACGGCGGTGTTAACTTGCTCTGGAGTCGCAGTTTTACTGCTCCAGATAACTTCATTGTTTGCTGGGTTTTTAGATGTCACGTCGTGACCTAGGCCTGCAACCCATTGGCCTTTAATAAATTGAGTCATTATTTCTTCCTACATAGCCAAGACACGGATCTGCTCACCCTCTGACAGCAATAATCCTGCTGCAAGTTCGGGTGACACAGTAACCACATCACTATCTTCTGTGAGCAGAAGTTTAGCCGAGGTGGCGCGGTAATTCGCTAATTGAGTATTTGATATGATAAAACTGAAATCAGATTCTGGAGCATCGCCAATCGTGATCGTCAGTAAGCGGCTTTCTCTTACCGAACGAATATCAGACAAGTTGCACTCGACCGTAGGTCCGCCGTCAAAAATATCGACATAACCACGACATCTGAAACCTTCAGCCTGAAGCAGATTTAGCGCCGGACGAGTGTTGGCATGAACCTCACCGATCACTTTCTGCGCTTCTTCGGGTAGCAAGCACACATACACGGCATTTTTAGGCATCATCTCAGCCATAAAGGCTTTCTGCCCCAAGCCCGAAAGGTAATCGGCCTCGACAAAATCTATGCCTAAGAAGTGCTTCTGCAGCCAATCATAGAAGGGAGAGTTCCCTGCTTCATCACTTTCTCCGCGCATTTCGGCGATCACAGTATCGCCGAAGCGCTCTGCATGCTGCGCTAAGAATAGGAAACGGCTACGGGATAACATTCTACCGTTGTTATTTTTACGATAGGTATCACGCAGGAACAAGGTACATAGCTCGGCAGCACCAGTATAGTCGTGGCATAAGGTCAAGGTTTCCACCTCATTTCTCACGTCGATCTGCTCGGAGTGATAAACCTCAGTGCCTAAACGATAGTGGTAAAACGCATCTTCCATGCCCACAGCAGCCTCGAGACCACAAGTGCCGACGACTTCGCCAGACTCAGTATCTTCGAGTACCATCAGGTAACCTTCATCGAAAGGTTTATCGACCTGCTTTTGAAACGAAGCCTCTACACGAGCAATCTTGCTCCTGAGTAGCTCTTCGTTAACCGGCAAGGAAGTAAAACCATGACCAGATTCTTCGGCTATTTGATAAAGCGCTTTATAGTCGCTAGATCGGATAGGACGTATGATTAACATCTCTGTGTCTCCTCACTCTTGCTCGTCGCTCAACCGCTTACTTATCTTTAGCATGAGTATCTATTAAGACAAGCAGCTAACGGCTAAGGTTCAAGTATTGCCAATGCCAAAAAAGCGAGAGATAAATACCTCTCACTCATTCAATCAATTAGCCTGCAACTACTTTAGCTACTGCACGTTCAAAACGCGCAAGACCTTCGGCGATATCGGCCTCTGGAATGACTAATGACGGAGTGAAGCGAATAACATTTGCACCAGCAATAAGGCTCATCAGGCCTTCGTCAGTACCGGCAACCAAGAACTCTTTAGCACGTCCCTGGTATTTATCATTGAGTACTGCACCAAGTAGTAGACCTTGACCACGAACTTCTGTGAACACATCATACTTGTCGTTTATCTTCTTTAGTCCATCACGCAGTAACTGCTCACGAACCTTAACGCCTTGCAATACTTCCGGAGTATTAACTACATCCAAAACCGCATTAGCGACAGCACAAGCCAGTGGATTACCACCATAGGTAGAACCATGAGTACCTATCTTAAGATGAGCGGCAATCTCTTTAGTGGTCAGCATAGCAGCGATAGGGAATCCACCACCTAAAGCTTTAGCCGTAGTCAGAATATCTGGTACCACGTCACCACGCATGTATGCGTATAGCTCACCTAAACGGCCAACACCCGTTTGTACTTCATCGAATACCAGCAGTGCATTGTGCTTATCACAAAGAGCACGTACGGCTGTTAGGAATTCAGGATCGGCATCTACGATCCCGCCCTCTCCTTGAAGAGGCTCCATCATGATGGCACAGGTCTTATCTGAGATAACCGCTTCAAGAGCAGCAATGTCATTGAATGGTACGTGAGTAATGCCCTGGGGCTTAGGACCGAAGCCATCTGAATACGCAGCCTGACCACCGACACTTACGGTGAAGAAAGTACGACCGTGGAATGCCTTGTCGAAGGCGATGATCTGATCTTTCTTAGCACCAAACTTATCCATGGCATAACGACGAACAAGTTTTAAAGCAGCTTCGTTTGCTTCTGCACCTGAGTTTGCGAAATATACACGATCGGCAAATGTCGCATTGACTAACTTAGTCGCGAGTTCGAGTGCCGGCTCGTTAGTCATGACATTAGATAGATGCCAAATTTTTTCACCTTGCTCTTTCAATGCACCAACAAGGGCAGGATGACAGTGGCCTAAACAGTTAACGGCAATACCGCCTGCAAAATCGATGAACTCTTTACCTTCTTGATCCCAGACTCGGCTGCCTGCACCGCGGACAGGAATAACTGCCGAGGGCGCATAATTAGGCACCATTACTTCATCAAATTGGGCTCTTGTCAGTGTGTTGTTGACGCTCATACCTTCTCATCCTTTATTATCGTTAATGGCTCTGTGAGCCACTATTGCCGCCTTCTTATCATTAGAAAACTCTTACTGGCGGTACTTGTTTGCATTGCTTAAGAGTCATTAATAGCGAAAATGTGATCAAAATACCAGTTTCTTACACTCATCATAGACGAGCCTCGCATATTTAATGCATAAAGATTGGTCTTTAAGAATTATACAAGCGTTTATAGCGGGGGTTTACAGCATAACTAGTCATAAAAAAAGTTACTAGAGCCATAAACAGCTAGTTATTCATCATATATGAATAGTTAACCGAACTATAACTGCTACTATGACTAAGATAATTGAATAATGCTTATAAATAACTCACTCATCATCAGCGGATAAAAGCCCTTTCCCCAAATGCTACAATCCGGCGAGTTCTGAGTAAATTATTTGCTAAAACCAAGAAAAATGACAGCTTACTAGATGATGTTGAGCTTCTTGTAATTCTGTCCCTTGAGACGAATGACCTCTTGTTCAGATAACTCATAATAGTCAAACATCATCCGCTTCTCCTGAGGAGCAATTTGACGCAACTCTTCCAATAAGACGACCTTAGCGTAACAATTGGCTCGGGCAACCATAGCAGCATCCTCGGAAAGATCTTTATAACTCAAGTTATTATCTAGCTCGGCTAAGACTTTAGTCATTGCACTATCTTTGAAATCGAGATAATGAAGCAGCTGCCAATTGAGCTTATTTCCATGCTCCAGGACCAGGTGGTAGACTTTTTCTGCAGGGAACTCAGTTGCAACGACCGCATCGTAAACTTCTTTGTCCCTACTGCCACTGGCCTCTCTTAGCCAGGTTCCCCAGGTCTTTTCAAACAACTTAGCGCTATTTTTCAGCACAACAGAGGGGCCAAGCTGACTGAGTAAGGTACAGGTATAGACAAAGGAACCGTCCTTCTCGTGTAATTTAGCCAAGGCTTGAGCGGCAATAGCACTCACGACCGAATACCGCCACAGTTTTCGAGTGGTCCAGAGTAAGTTAGCATGCCCGGTAGGCAACCAATTTCGAATACAAAAATAAGGGATCAATAGCTTAATATTTTCGATGCCGATAAAATTAAGCACTAGCTTAATATCGGTGACTTTCACATCGGAACGCTGGGGGCGACGATGACGAAAAGAGGCACTATTAACCATATTAATCAGATCACGAACTAGCCATGACTGCTCTTCTATCAGAGGTTTAAGACGATTGATGTCTATGTTTTTACCTTGCAACAACTCTAACATCAACAACTGATTTTCGTTGATGCCTGAATGCTTCAACACCTGTTCAGGAGAAGAAAGCCTATGTTCTACGGCATTATTAACCGTATTGATAAGTTGTTCCGATACCTCCTCAAACACCTGCTTCGCTTGGATCTGCTTAGCTAATCGCTCTAAAACCGCCTCTCTCTCAATAGCCAATTTATTTGCATCATTTTCAAGCTCGGCATCGAGTTCATCAAACATGGAGTTCGATTTCTGTTTACCGACAATAAGTTGTTGATACAACCTGTGCTCAATCTCAATAATTTTTCCAGGCCTTACACCACCGGCTACCGATATTGCCACGTTTAGCTACTTCCTCACAAAAAATCTATATAGTTACAATTTAGCATTAATCTGATTCATTTAGCAGAAATTACAGAGAATTAACTGTGTTTGAATACTTTTTGCCTTACGATTAACCATCGAATTTGGGCTTGCCACCCATCCACTTAAAATGAGTGGCCACATTCTTCCCTAGAGTAATATTTGTCTTCGGGAAAGAGCCCGTCAACAGACAACTTATCTCAATAGATATAAGTGCCTGCACTAAAGTTCATTATAAAAAACAGGCCTCATAGAAGAGGCCTGTAAAATGATTCTAGATAAGATTATTTAAGCTCTTGCTCAAACAGTTTATAGATACGACGATACTCATCCAGCCAGCTCGATGGCTGCTTGAAGCCATGGGGCTCCACCGGATAGATAGCCGTTTCAAACATAGGCTTCTCAAGTTCAATCAAACGCTGCACCAGACGTACGCTATCCTGGAAGAAGACATTGTCATCGAGCACACCAGACATGATAAGCAGCGGCTTTTCCAAGCCTTGAGCGTGCTCTATAGGGGAGCTACGTTCATAGGCTATGGCATCGACATCCGGCGTATTTAAGATATTTGAAGTATACGGCGCATTATAATGAGCCCAATCAGTCACAGGACGCAAGGCTGCTCCAGCCTGAAATAACTCTGGCTCGGTGAACAAGGCCATAAATGTCAGGAAGCCACCGTAAGAGCCACCATAGGTTCCCACCTTAGCCGTATCGACATTGGTATTGGCTGCCATCCAGCTCACACCATCTTTAAGGTCTTCCACTTCGGGATGACCCATGTTGCGGTAAACCGCAGTGCGCCAATCACGGCCATAGCCTTTAGATCCCCGATAATCCATATCCATTACCACATAACCTTGCTGAGTAAGCAGGTTATGGAACATGAACTCTCGAAAATAACCGGAAAAGCCGTAGTGAGCATTTTGCAAATATCCGGCACCGTGATTGAAAATCACCGCTGGGTATTTTTCAGCTCGAGTCTTATCATAACCTTGTGGCAGATATACCCGGGCATATATATCATCCGCTCCATGGGTGGATGGGACGGCAACCACTTCGGGAGCCTGCCATGGATAATTCTTAAATGCCTCACTGGTATAATGAGTTAACTGCTTACGATCGCCACCAATCACTTTTAGAAACAGTTCAGCGGGTTCGGTGCGGCGAGAGGCATTGAGCAAGAGGCTATTGCCGTCAGGACTGAGTTCATAATCGAGCTGGCCATCCCACTGAGTCAGCTGCTCATCTTTACCCGTGACAATATTGACGCGATAGACATTATCTATGCCAGGATGCGCCTTGTTTGCCTTGTAATAGATGAACTGGGCCTTAGGGCCTAAGGTTACGCTACTCACCACAAACTTACCTTGGGTCAAAGGCTCCGCCTGTTTTCCTTTCTTTTTTAAATAAAGATGGGAGTAGCCAGTTTCTTCCGATAGATAATAAAGAGAATCGGTACCCGTTACCCAACCGAACTGGTTAAAAGTGTAATTAACCCAGGCATTGTCATGAAGTCTGTGCTCAGTCTTCAATGACCCATGCTCCATATCAAGGCTAGCAATCCATCTGTCTTTGTTATCTAGGGCTTCAAGCATGATAACCAGGTTATGGCCCGAGCCTTGCCATTGAATCGCGCTCTGTGACCAGCCCCAGTCTTGCATCAACTGGATCTTACGCGGCGCCTTCTCACTCTTATAAGACTCACCCTTCGCCTTGGCATTTTCGCTCTTTACTTTAGCCAGTACGTCTTCATCGAAGCCGATTAACCCTTCGATTGTGATGTCTTTCTTAATGTGATTGTCCAGATCCAGCAACACCAACCTCTCTCCCGGAGGATTGTCTTCTGCTACACGCGCTCTTGCAGGGACAGCATCCACATAACCATCTTTGCCCAAATAATTAGGCATGATGTCATGCTCGCTTCGCCAGCTGTACTCCTTGTCGATCAGAGACAAGAGCACATAACGCCCATCGGGAGAAAGACTTAAGTCGGACACTACTTCCTTGTCGCCTAAGTACCAGGTATTAGATGCCATGCTTGGATCGACCTTGTTGAGATCTTCCTTGTATGCTTGTTTCTTTTTGGCTTTATCCTGTTGCAGGGCAACGTATTGAATCAATCTTTGCTGCTGTTTAGCAATATAGCTCTCTGGCTCTTGAACACCTTTTGGCTTAGCTGCCATCTCAATATTAGCAATTTGTTCCAACATTCCGCTATCTTGATGAATTCGAAATATCTGATCGCCTTGCCAAAAAGCTAAGTCACCGCCATCGAGGAAACGGACTCCATCGACGTTAGTGTTCTGCCTGGTTAACTGAGAGATCTTTTCCGAAGCCAACTCCTTAACGAACAGGTTACCTTGATAGATATAGGCTTTACGTGTCTTTTCTCGATCGATAACTCCATCTTGCTGATCTGCAAGATGAAGCTGATTTAGCGATAACGGGGAAGCAATTGCTTGATCCACGCCTTGATTGTAATAGTCTTTGATAGGTGAAGCGTGTGCTTGACGGGCAAAATACACTGACTGGCTGTCATCACTCCAATAGGCCCCCTTGGCGAATAGCCCCATCCAATCAGGATCTGCCATGATCTGATTTAGCGTGAGTAGCTCATCGACTTGAGGAGGGGTTGCGAGTGCCGGATTGACCACGGCTTGATTCACTTGGGCAAGAGACTGAGTATTAGAGTTAGAGTCTGATACCGCACAACCACTTAAGATGGCGATTGTGAGTACACTAAGAGCTGAATTTCGCAGCAAACCTGTCATTATCCTTCCTTCTGTTATTTCAATGATCCTGACTCGCTACTAATAAGTAAGCCATACTTGGTCATTGATATTATTTTGCAAATATTTATATCACAAAAGGGATAAGGATTAGTTAGTGTTTTTTAGAAAACTTGTAACAAGCTAACAAGTTTTAGGATTCATGAATCTGCAAAGAAAGTAATAAAGGCAGGAAAGCCATCAAGGCTAGCAAGTTCTGGTTTGAGTACCTAGATCGAGAAAATTCTGTAATAGCTCGAGTCCCTGCTGAGTGAGTACAGATTCAGGGTGAAACTGAACACCTAATATAGGCAGGCTTTTATGACTCATGGCCATGATCTCTCTTCCATGCACAGGATCATCGAACCAGGCATCTAAGATGAAATCTGCGGGTATAGTTTCAACAATCAATGAGTGATAACGTGTCACAGTCAAGGGGTCGTTCAGGGAGGAAAATAGACGAGTATTTGTATGGTTAATCAGACTTGTCTTACCGTGCATGACTCGCTGAGCCCGAATAACCTTGGCACCGAATACCTGAGCGATAGCCTGATGGCCAAGACAAACACCTAATATCGGCAGTTTCCCCGAGAAATACTCGATAGCAGCAAGAGATATCCCAGCCTCATTCGGTGTGCACGGTCCGGGAGAGATAACCAAATATGAAGGATTTAAAGCCTCTATCTCTTCCAAGGTGATCTCATCGTTACGCTTAACCAAGATCTCTTGACCTAGTTGCTGAAAGTACTGCACTAAGTTAAAAGTAAAAGAATCGTAGTTATCGATCATCAACAACATGGAACAAGTTTTTCCTAACAATTAAAGCCGGCGGCAGATGCTATCACAGCCACAAATAATAAAAAAGCCAGTCATATGACTGGCTTTAGTGATTCACATGTAAGTATTACTTAACAAGTGTCAGATGACCTCGACGCTTAGGCTCTGGATCTGGCGACGTCTTATCAGAAGGAGAGTCAGCTGCTGGAGTATCGCCTAGTGAAGACTCGACAGACGATAACTCACTCTTTGTATCTGTTAATGGAGCTTGTTCAGGCTTCACCACAGATAAACCAGCTTCTTCAGACTCAGACTCAGCCTCGACTTGATAAGCATCTTCCATATCGAAGACTGTTCCGGCACCATTCTCTCTCGCATATATTGCTACAATCGCAGCCATAGGCAAGACAACCTGCTGAGGAACACCACCAAAGCGAGCATTAAACTCAATAAAATCGTGACCTATCTGTAGGTTACCTACAGCGGTCGATGTGATATTGAGCACAATCTGACCATCTTTCACATATTGTTGTGGAACCTGAGTCCCCGGCACATAAGCGTCAACGACGACATGTGGGGTAAGATCATTATCCATCAACCAATCATAATATGCTTGCAACAAGTATGGGCGATTTGGTGTCATAGGCTTCATTAGATACCCATGCGCATTTCGCGCTCGGTCTCAGTAAGAGAAGCTTTAAATGATTCACGATCGAATAGACGTGTCATATAGGCTTTTACTTCTTTAGCCGCACGGTTATCTAATTCGATTCCCAGTACAGGTAGGCGCCATAATAATGGCCCCAAATAACAGTCGGCTAGGCCGAACTCTTCAGCCATAAAGTAAGGCATCTCGGTAAATATCGGTGCAATTGCAGTTAAGCTTTCCTGCAACTCTTTACGAGCCGCATCGGCACGATCGCCACTTCGGATTCGCTCAACCAGCGAATACCAATCATTTTCGATGCGGTGCATCATCAAACGAGTCTGGCCACGTGAAACCGGGTATACAGGCATAAGTGGTGGATGCGGGAAACGCTCGTCCAAGTACTCCATGATGATACGTGAGTTATAAAGTATTAATTCACGATCGACCAGAGTAGGAACTGTATTGTATGGGTTTAGCTCGATCAGATCTTCAGGCATCTCACTTGGGTCCGCCTCCAGTACATCGACGGTGACTCCTTTCTCAGCCAAGACGATACGAACTTGGTGACTATAAAGATCGTCAGCACCTGAATACAGGGTCATGATTGAGCGTTTATTGGCAGCAACAGCCATTGATACCCTCCGGGAATTTGATGTCAAAAGCAAAAAACAGAAAGCAAACGAGGGGCAATGCCCCCCGTTTACAATATGCGGATGATACATTCTAACCTTTAAAGGGGTTAGTGTACATCTCTCCAGTATTCTTTCTTCAACAAGTAAGCTAACACGAAGAAGATAAACAGGAAGCCCATCACCCATAAACCTAAGCTTTCACGCTCAAGTTTTACCGGGTCGCCAGAGTAAACCAGGAAGCCGGTGATATCACGAACCACTTGGTCATATTCTTCGGCATTCAGAGATCCACCAGTCGCAACTAGCGTACCATCATCTTGCTTAACCGGGATGCCTTGCAGATGCTCAAGCACATGAGGCATACCCACCGACGGGAACACGATATTGTTCACGCCAAATGGACGATTCTCATCTTTATAGAAACCTTTAAGGTAAGTGTAGATCCAATCTTCACCACGAACACGGGCGACCAAGGTGAGATCTGGTGGCGTTGCACCAAACCACTTAGCCGCAGCATCTTCTGGAATCGAATTTTCCATCAGGTCGCCAGGCTTAGCATCTTTATCGAACATGTATTTTGTACGCATGTCGTCGAGAGAAATACCTAAATCATCGGCTACTCGGCTGTATCTCTGATATTGAGTGCTATGACAACCCGCACAGTTGTGCTGGAACAAATCAAGACCACGTTGTAATGACTCTGTGTCATTGAGATCTATGTTAGCACTCTCTAGATGGACCGACGAACCCGAAGCAAATGCCAATGTGGGTACTAAGGCAACTAATGCAATAAGTAATTTTTTCATTAGTGAGTCAACCTCTCTGGTACAGGTTTAGTCTTCTCGTTCTTACTGTAGAGCCAAAGGAAGAAGAAGAAGCCGAAGTAAGTCAGAGTAAAGACACGCGCAGCAATCGTTAGCTCAGGCGTCGCCGGAACAGCACCTAAATAACCAAGGATGACGAATGAAATCGCAAACTGAGCTAAGTTCAGCTTATGTGTCAGGCTACGGTAACGAACAGACTTAACCTTACAACGATCTAACCAAGGCAGTACAAACAGTACAGCAATCGCTAGTCCCATGCCCATTACACCGATCAGCTTATCGGGAATCGCACGTAATATCGCGTAGAAAGGCGTGAAATACCAAACCGGTGCAATATGCTCTGGGGTCTTCATCGAGTTAGCCGCTTCGAAGTTTGGTCCTTCGAGGAAGTAACCGCCACCTTCAGGCATAAAGAAGAGCACATAACAGAAGACAATCAGGAAGCCAGCGGTGCCAAAAATGTCTTTGACTGTGTAGTAAGGGTGGAATGGGATACCATCGACAGGCCATCCATTTTCATCCTTATTCTTCTTGATCTCGATACCATCCGGGTTATTTGAACCCACTTCGTGCAAGGCAATCAAGTGCAGGAACACCAAGACAACTAAGACCAAAGGCAGTGCAATAACATGCAGCGCGAAGAAGCGGTTCAGAGTCGCGCCGGAGACAACGAAGTCACCACGTATCCAGAGTGTCAGGTCATCACCAATAAAGGGGATGGCACCGAACAATGAGATAATAACCTGAGCGCCCCAGTATGACATCTGTCCCCATGGCAGCAGATAGCCCATGAAAGCTTCGGCCATCAGCACGAGGAAGATAAGCATACCGAATAACCAAAGTAGTTCTCTTGGCTTCTGGTAAGATCCGTAAATAAGACCACGGAACATATGCAGATAGATCACCACGAAGAATGCCGAGGCGCCGGTGGAGTGCATATAGCGCAGCAACCAACCATACTCGACATCACGCATTATGTATTCGATTGACGCGAATGCGCCTTCTGCTGTTGGCACATAGTTCATTGTCAGCCAGATACCTGTCAGTAACTGGTTAACCAGAACTAGCATGGCAAGTGAGCCGAAGAAGTACCAAAAGTTAAAGTTTGTTGGCGTCGCATATTGACCCACATGACGGTTATAAGTCGCCGTCATCGGGATGCGAGCATCGATCCAATCAACTAGATTCTTAATCATTACGCTGCCCCTTGATCGACACCGATGATGACATTGCCTTCATCGATATACTGATGTGGTGGAACAACTAAGTTCAACGGTGCTGGTACACCTTGGAAGACGCGACCAGCCAAATCAAACTTAGAACCATGACACGGGCAATAGAAGCCTGAAGGAACGCCTTCAACTTGCTCACTGAACGTATCCGGTAAATAGGTAGGAGAACAACCTAAGTGAGTACATAGTCCCACCGCGATAAAATACTCCGGATTGATCGAACGAACCGCATTTTTAGCATAAGAAGGCTGTTGTTCTTCTGCCGATGCTGGATCGCGGAGTTGACTGTCGAGTGTGGCAAGATTTGTTAAAATCTCTTTAGTACGACGTACAACCCAGACAGGCTTTCCACGCCATTCGACACGGATTAACTGACCTGGCTCTACTTTACTGATGTTTACTTCAACCGGTGCACCTGCAGCTTTCGCTTTGGCACTCGGATTCCATGACTTTATAAAAGGAACCGCTACAGCGACGGCACCTACACCACCTACTACGGCGGTTGCTGCGGTCAGAAATCTGCGACGTCCGGTATCGACTGGCGCATTGCTCATCCACTTATCTCCAGAGAGTGTTGGAATTTTTGTTTTAAATTATTTTTAAAGTTGGGGGTTTACCCCAAAACTCAAAAACGAAACTTGAGGCGGGGCTCATTATAGCCAAAAATCAGAAGCAGATCATAGTAAATCGAATAACAAAGTTAACTATGTTAGGAAAATAGCCTTTCCAGCGCATTAAATAGTCATCTAGTTATGGAATTAAAGATCATATATGCACAGATAAGTGAAATAAATAAATAACATAGGATGCTAAATTAGTGACTTGGAAGTTTAAAGCAAAAAAAACCCGGCATACGCCGGGATTTTTCATCCAAATAGACTTATTTGCCTAAAGGGCTCTTCATATATTTGAAGAAATCACTGTCAGGCTCAAGCACCATGACATTCGAACCACCTTCGAAACTGACCTTATAAGCCTCTAAGCTACGCAAGAAGCTATAAAACTCAGGATCTTGGCTAAATGCATCTGCGTATATCTTAGCCGCAGTCGCATCGCCTTCGCCTCGAACTTCAAGCGCTTTACGTTGAGCCTCGGCTAACATGATAGTGACCGAAGCATCTGTCTTAGCCTTGATGATCTCAGACTGTTCCATGCCTTGTGCTCTGTGCTCTTTCGCTACCGCTGTACGTTCTGCACGCATACGTTGATAGATACTCGAACTCACATTAGCCGGCAAGTTAATCTGCTTGACTCGCACATCAACCACTTCGATGCCTAAGTCTGCCGCACTCTCAGATGCATTTCTCAATGCATCTTGTTGTAGCTCATCACGACTTCCGGAAACAATCTCCTTAATCGTGCGACGGCCGAACTCGGTGCGAAGGTCGTTATTGATCTTACGCTGTAGTAACGACTCGGCGTTAGCCTTGATGCCACCGTTAGTCGATAAGTAGTATTTCTCGAAGTCCTTAATACGCCACTTCACATAGGAATCGACCATAAGATCTTTCTTCTCTGAAGTCACGAATCTGTCTGCTGCACCATCCATAGTCTGGATACGTGAATCAAGAAATTTGATCTTATCGATCATAGGTATCTTGATGTGCAAACCAGGCGCGTAGATACGAGTGATCCCATCATCCTTTAGGATCTTACCGAAACGTGAAACGATCGCTCGTTCACCTTCGTTAACCACTAAAATTGACGACAAGAATACAGCCACTAGCACGGCAGCAATAACCGCTATTAGTCTACCCATGATTAATTCCTCCCCTGACGTTCGCCACGAGTCGGGCGTGTATCCAACGGAACATTAGTTTGAGCCGAAGAGCTATAAGAAGAACTCGTAGTAGAACTAGAGTTTATACTTCTAGGCTTAGTATTCGACTGGCTCTTCTGCATCAACTTATCTAAAGGAAGATACATCATGTTGTTGCTATTCTTAGAGTCAACTAGCACCTTACTGGTGCCGCTCAATACGATTTGCATAGCGTCTAAGTACAAACGCTCACGTGTCACATCGGGCGCAGCCTTATACTCAGGTAACAAGAGGCTGAATCTAGCCACTTTACCTCTAGCCTCTAAGACTTCACGTTCTTTATAGGCTTTAGCTTGCTGCTCCATGCGCTGAACTTGGCCACGAGCCTTAGGCTCGATAGCACGGGCATATGCCTCAGCTTCACGAATGAACCTTTGCTCATCTTCTTGTGCCGAAATCGCATCATCGAAAGAAGCTTTAACTTCTTCAGGCGGGCGAGCAGGCAGGAAGTTCACATCGACAATGGTAATACCTAACTTGTAAGGCTCGATAATACGCTCTACTTCTTCCCAGGTATCACGACGGATCTTGTCTCGGCCTGTGGTCAAGATATCATCCATACTATTATGGCCAACAACATAACGCAGCGCACTGTCCGTCGCCTCACGTAAGCTCTCATTCGCATCGACTGCACTGAACAAGAAATTATATGCGCTGGTCACTCGGTATTGAACGTCAAGCTCAACCAAAACCACGTTTTCATCTGTCGTCAACATGCTACCAGAGGCAGGAATTGAACGAACAGTATTCACGTTGACAGGGAACACTTCATCGATAAACGTCGCTTTCCATTGAAGACCAGGATCGACCTCACCTATGTACTCACCAAATCTAAGTGCGACACCTTTCTCGGCTTCTTTTACCGTATAGAAACCAGAAAGGCCCCATACGACAACGGCTATGCCTAAGACAATGATAAGGGCGAATGAACTAAAAACAGGCCCCTTACCATTCCCTTTACCACCGCCGAAACGCTTCGAAAGATTACGAAAAACTTCATCTAGATCTGGTGGTCCCTTATCGTTACCACTTTTATTTCCCCAAGGGTCTTTATTTCCCTTGTTACCGGGCTCGTTCCAAGCCATTTATCACTCCATAGGTGTATGAATTAAACGAGATTAAAAAATTACTCTACCGCCGAGTCTTCGACAATAAAGTCCTCTAAGTCCCCTTGGCTCTGCTTCACTAATCGGAGCCAATCGGCCTCCAATAAACGAACAGATAAGATACAGTCCCCCAGATCATCAAACTCTTTCTGCTGTATCGCGTCAAGTCGGTAAAACTGACCAAGATAATGCCCGGCTGTTGCCGGGATCCGCAAAGTCAGCTCCAAAGTAGCCCTACCAACGATGTCGTTGATGGCCTCTCTAAGCTGATCTAAGCCTTTTTGTTGCTGCGCCGAAACCCAGACTCTGGTGGGTACACCTTCGTCGTTATAATCTATCCTTGGGTTGACATCCTCTAACAGATCGATCTTATTACAGACAATCAGCTGAGGAATTTCATCGGCACCTATCTCTTTGAGCACCAACTGAACTTGCTCAAAGTTATCCCCCATATTCTCATCATGACAATCGACAATATGAAGTAACAGATCCGCTTCGCGGGTTTCTTGTAACGTCGACTTAAACGCCGCCACTAAATCATGAGGCAAGTGACGAATAAAACCTACGGTATCGGCCAAGACAATCGCACCATCCGGTAGCTCTAACTTTCTCAAGGTAGGATCTAAGGTGGCAAACAGTTGATCTGCAGCATATACCTCTGAAACTGTAAGCGAGTTGAACAGAGTTGATTTACCCGCATTAGTATAACCGACTAATGAAACCGTAGGCTGCTCACTGCGACGCCTTGCCCTTCGACTCTGTTCTCTCTGTTTATCTACCTTCGCCAGACGCTTGTTGATGGTGCTCATTCTGCCACGGAGTAGACGTCTATCAGTCTCGAGCTGGGTCTCCCCAGGTCCTCTCATGCCAATACCACCTTTCTGGCGCTCCAGATGAGTCCAACCCCGTATTAGACGAGTCGACATATGGCGTAACTGCGCTAGCTCCACCTGCAACTTGCCTTCATAGGTGCGTGCTCTCTGGGCAAAGATATCTAAGATAAGTGCTGTACGGTCCAAGACCCTACATTGGCAAATCATCTCAATATTTCTCTCTTGAGCAGGACTCAATGCATGATTAAAAATCACCACATTCGCTTCTGTCGCTGCGACCAAAGCAGCGAGCTCATCAGCCTTCCCCGAACCAAGGAAGAATTTTCGGTCCGGTGAACGACGGCTCGCAGTGATCAAACCGACTTGCTGAGCACCTGCCGAATCGACTAATAATTGTAGTTCGACTAAGTCTTCCCTACGGTCTTCATCGGCAAAGTCGATATGTACCAAAATGGCATTTTCACCCGCCTCATAACGATCAAACAAAAAGCATACTCCTCAACAACTACTCGCTCGCCTCATCTTGCTGACCATTAAAGCCAGCGGCTTGAGTTGGTGTCGCGTGATGGGTGCTTACAGTGAATGGACGCGCTGGCACAACTGTAGAAATAGCATGCTTATATACCATTTGGCTAACCGTGTTTTTAAGCAAGATAACAAATTGGTCAAATGACTCAACTTGTCCTTGTAATTTAATACCATTAACAAGATAAATTGATACAGGAACGCGCTCACGGCGAAGTGCGTTCAAAAATGGGTCTTGTAAAGATTGCCCCTTTGCCATTTTATAATTTCCTTTTTATTAAAAATAAGTAGTAAAACTAATACAACATAACTTTCTTGTTTAGATTTAGTATTATATAGCGAGGATGAATTAGCTAGCGACAATGTCGCAATACACTCGTTAGATTTGAATCTAACCCAGTTTCCAGCCAATTTAACTCAGACCATCCTCTTAACCATGTTAATTGACGCTTAGCTAATTGCCTAGTAGCAATTACCCCCTTATCGACCATAGTATTATAGTCATAGTCACCATCAAGGTACTGCCAGCACTGCCTATAGCCTACACATCTCATTGAGGGAAGCGCTAAATGCAGATCATTTCGCTGCCTAAGCGTACGAACTTCTTCAACGAAACCTTGATTTAACATCAATTTGAATCTTTCTTCTATAGAAAGATGTAACACTTTTCGATCTTTCGGTGAAATTGCAAATTGAATAACCTCATATGGCAGAGGAGGAGACTTAATTTGCGTCAGCTGCGTTAAACTTTTACCACTGATCCTAAATACCTCTAACGCCCTGGATAATCGTTGAGGATCATTAGGATGAATACGCTCGGCCGAAACCGAATCGACTCGCGTTAACTCATCATGCAGATGTTGCCACCCATGGGTCTGTGCTTCAGCGGCGATCTCAGCCCTTATAACTTCGTCGGCTGCCGGTAGGGGTGATAATCCCTCTAGCAGAGCCTTAAAATAAAGCATGGTGCCCCCTACAAGCAAGGGCGTTTTACCGGACTTTACAATATCGGCAATCTCTCTAAGCGCATCGGTTCTAAAATCCGCCGCAGAGTAACTCTGCAAAGGGTCGCGTATATCGATCAACCTGTGCGGCGCTACCGCGAGTTCTTCTGCCGTCGGTTTAGCGCTGCCTATATCCATGCCACGATAGATAAGAGCCGAATCGACGGAGATGATTTCACAATTGTGCTCTTTGACCAGCTCAATCGCTAACGCCGTTTTCCCTGAGGCTGTGGGGCCCATCAGAGTAATAATTTTCGGTAAACTCGCTTCACTCACTCGTATATACTTCCAACGTTCCAGTACCTAACAAAAAATAGACTCAGTAAATCAGTGCCCTTTTTCCAACCAAACTTGCCAGGGTAAGCTAATGACGTCCGTCATCAACTCCTCTCTCAGGCTCTGTTCCGCTAACATCAAGTCTTGCCAGATTTGAGCCGGAGACTCGAAATTTATTTCGCAATGCTTGGCAATCCAGCTTGCCAACGCCTCCTGGCCTGGCTCTTCAAAACGAAACCACTGTAATAGCTCGGGGATCACACTGACCAACTGACTCTGTCTTAAATATGGGGGCACTTTCTTTATTATCAACTGCCCTAGGCGAATTGTTAGCTCAATTCCTATCTTTCTTAACACTAACTCTCTGTGCTCAATCGTCTCCTTCCAGTCATCATCCATAGGTATTGAGACTGGCATCAGCAGCGGCTGACTGATCAAGCCGCCATCGAGCTTAGCGAATATGCTTATTTGTAAGAGTCTGGAGGCAATTGCTTCTATCGATAATAATGTGAGTTTATCCCCTTGGGTTAACACCCAATATCTAGCGTCCAATACTGGTGGCATGGCTTGCTGCTCATTAGCAAGCTCACTACGCCCTAAGGATGGAACCACAGGAGTGGTCAATAAGGCCCCATAAGAAGCGATAGCCGCAGCCGAAGGTAACTCAGCTTGTGGGCGTGCAGTAGAACTTGGCCTTAAGCCACTTTTGCTTCCAGAGTAGGATGAAGACGATGCAATCGAATACTCATGCTGAGAACCCACAGGGCTTGTACTTGGCCCTTTATCCAAAGGAAGATGAGCTGTAGTGCTGACCTTGCGGCCATCTGGTTCGTTGACTCTCTGAGATTCCTGCACGCCTGCTTGATAAGAGCTTGGGAAAACCTCTAGGTTGCCCTGTTCTTCTGCAGAAAAGACGGGGTTGCCGACTTGTGAGAGTGCCGATTGCAGTGCCTGTAAAATATAATCATGGACATAGCGGCTCTGATGAAACCTCACTTCATGTTTAGCCGGATGCACATTGACATCGACTTGATGAGGATCGAGTTCGAGCATCAGCACATAGCTAGCCTGAGCTCCGGTAACATGCTCGGCGAAGGCTTGTCTAACAGCATGATTGACGAGTCTGTCACGAACCAGTCTGCCGTTCACATAGAAGTATTGGGTGTCACTGGCCGGGCCCTCGAAGTAGGGCGACTGAATATAGCCTGACAAATTCAAACCTTCATGTTCGCACTTGACCTCTAGTGCCTGCTGCGCAAACTTCTTACCACTAATCTGAGCTAAGCGTTGAAGATATTGATCTGAGGTTTTTGCCGGTCGATAGTTTCTCACTACCTTGCCATTGTTTTTTAACGTGAAATGTATGTCTCCTCTCACCAAAGCAATGCGTTTAAGCCACTCATCGATGTGAGTAAATTCGGTCTTGTCGCTTTTAAGAAAACGTCTTCTGGCTGGAGTATTAAAAAACAGATCCACGGCCTCTACAGTTGAACCTACTGGGTGGGCCGCAGGGATCACCTTAACGGCCATATCAGAGCCTTCGGCATAAGCCTGCCAAGCTTCACTCTGCTCAGCCGTGCGTGAGGTCAAAGTTAATCTGGAAACAGAGCTGATACTCGCTAACGCTTCACCGCGGAAGCCAAAACTTAAGATAGCATCGAGATCGTCTAAGGTGCTGAGCTTAGAGGTGGCGTGTCTGGACAGAGCCAAGCTCAGCTCTTCTTTCGGGATCCCCGAACCATCATCATGAATTTTAATCAGTTTACTGCCGCCCTTCTCGATCTCTATATCGACTCGGGTCGCACCAGCATCTAAGCTATTTTCAACTAACTCCTTGATGACTGAAGCCGGTCTTTCGACAACTTCACCCGCCGCAATTTGGTTAGCTAACTGAGGTGGCAATATCTGAATAGTCATAATTTTTAGCTCTCAAAACAGGGGGAACTCACAAGATCACTTAAGATAAATTAAGCTCTTGGAATAACTAACTTTTGACCGATTCGAATGTTGTTAGACTTTAGATTATTGGCTTTCTTAATGCTAGTAACTGACACTTGATACCTGTGAGCAATAACAGACAGGGATTCACCCTTGCGAACATTATGCTTTCGCGAACCTTTACTTGCCATCAAAGAATTAACCGGCGGATTATTCTCGAAATACTTGACAACACCCTTGTGTACCGCATTGGCAATATTATTCTGATGCTGTCTTTGAGACAACAATCTCTCTTCTTTGTGATTAGAGATAAAGCCAGTTTCAACCAAAATGGAAGGGATATCGGGTGATTTTAGTACTGCAAAACTTGCCGATTCAGGCTTGTGCTTATGCAGTTTGGTCACTTTACCTAAGTTAACAAGTACATCGTCGGCTATGTTATGGCTAATAGCCATAGATCTATCCATAGACATATCCAGCAAGGTCATAGCCAAATATTGTTCATTATCGGTATTTTGGATAATCTCACCGGCACCACCCAAGAGCTCTGAATGCTTCTCTTTATGCTCTAGCCAGCGACCGATTTCACTATTCGCACGCCTCATAGACAAGACCCAAACCGATGCGCCCCTAGGTTGTGGCGAGGTAAATGCGTCGGCATGAATTGAAATCAGAAGATCCGCTTTACTATTTCTGGCAATTTCAGAGCGCTTATTTAGATTCACAAAGTAATCACCAGTGCGAGTCATGACGGCTCTCATGCCCGGTGTTGCGTTGATTTTAGCCGCTACTTTCTTAGCAATTTCCAGTACCACTTTTTTCTCATAGATCCCCGATGGTCCGATAGAGCCAGGATCGTCTCCCCCATGACCCGCATCTATGGCGACAACGACGTCTCTCAGCTTCTGGGTCGGTTTACTCGGCTGACTCACAGTGACAGAAGAACGACTGTCATCCAGGTCTACCACTAAGCGATTTCCATAGGGAGCCGTTGGCGGCAGCGAAAATAGGTTCGCTTTTACCGGTTTTACCAGATCGATAACTAGACGTAAGGTCCCCTTAGAAGGCGGTTTACTTATCCTCACCCTCTTAACCAATTTACTGTTATTAGCCAATTTGCTGAGATTTAATGAGGTCGTGGTTCCCTTGAGATCGACGACGAGTCGATAAGGACTAGTCAGATTGAAATGCGTATATTTAGGTGCATGAGTGAGATCGAAAACGACTCGAGTCGACTCTGGAGCGGCCCAGATACGCACACCATCTAGCTTGTTGGCACTATGGACAACAAAAGAGGTACTTAGTGTCAGCATCACAAGTATAGCTTTGAGAAGATTTTCGATTTTTATCATTATTATTTAAGTTTACTTAGCAATACTTGCCCTTTGGTTGATCCTGAAGTTATTTCAACTTCTCGACTAGTACCCACATATTTAATTGCAATACTGATATCGGCTACAGGCATTAATCCATGCCCCCTATCAGGCCACTCAACGAGACATATACTCTTATCGGTGAAATAATCTCTGATACCCATATATTCAAGCTCTTCGGGATCGCTCAACCTGTATAGATCGAAATGAAATAGCTCAATATCACCTAACTCGTAGGGTTCAACCAGGGCGTAAGTTGGGCTCTTTACCGCTCCTTCATGACCCAATGCCTGAATCAAGCCTCGGCTTAAAGTCGTTTTCCCTGCACCAAGTTCACCCGATAAATTCAGTGTTAAAGGCGGGGTAATGACGTGCGCTAATCGCTTACCCAGCTCCACTGTATCTTGCTCATTATCTAGAAAAACTTTAACCGATGCCATTGTATTAACTTTACCCTTTTTATAGCTGTTTCGAACCCGCTACTTTATACCAAATTGCTTATCAGCTAAACAGGTTTCACTAACATAGCGACAATTCATTAATTAAAGATGATTAACCAGAGGGCGAATATGGGGCATCAAGTCACTCGCGAGCATACCACGCTCTCCTGCAATAGCCGCTCGGTCAGCTGCCTCACCATGAACCACAACCCCCATTATGGCTGCATCGAATAGGCTAAAACCCTGAGAAATCAATGCAGCAATTATACCTGACAGCACATCCCCACAACCTCCGCTCGCTAAACCAGGGTTACCCACAGGAGCCACAACACATTCTTTTCCATCATATACTAAGGTTCCTGGACCTTTTAGGACAACAATGCCACCGTATCGTTGCTGTATATTTTCAACCGCAGCAAACCTATCCCGCTCAACTTCAGCAGTAGTGATTCCCAGTAATCGGGCCGCTTCTCCACTATGGGGAGTCAGTACCCAGTTATCATTATTACAAGGCTCCTCACTCAGCAAGTTAAGGGCATCAGCATCCAGTACGCATGGTTTATCACTCAATCCCACCGCCTTAAGTAGGTTATAGCCCCATGCCAGCTTCCCTAAACCTGGCCCTATGAGTAATGTGTTCGCCCATCCCAGTCTGAAATAAACTTCCATATCGACTAGCTCACATCCCCAAAACATCAATTCCGGTCGGCCGGCATTGATCGTGTGCTGATGCTCAGGCCTTGATAACACAGTGACTAACCCGGTACCCGCTCTTAAGCAAGCTTCTGCCGCCAGTCTAATAGCTCCTGCCATGCCCTTATCACCACCAATAACAGTGACTTTCCCCGAAAGACCTTTATGTGTATCTCTTGCTCTGGGGGAGAGCATGTCGGCGAAGAGATCACTCGAAACACGAGTCACCTTAGATCCTGGCAAATAGGGCAAGAGTCCAAGCTCTGCAAAGACCAACTCGCCGACACATTGTCTGGCATGCCCAGTCAGCAAGCCTTGCTTCAAACCGCCAAAGGTCAGGGTCATATTCGCTTGAACAGAGCAGAGACCACTGCCTGTATCGGCATTTAGACCCGATGGTACATCCAAACTAAAGACCCAAGCTTTACTGCAATTGATCGCAGCAATGATATCTCGAAATGGGTCTCTAGGCTCTCCCTTCAACCCTAGGCCTAATAAACCATCTATGATGACTTCCGCCGCCACTATTTTCTCTATATTTGGAGTCTCTATGACTCCAGCTTCAGCCTTAAAACCATCACGAGCATGGATAAACTCAGCAGCGATCACCTTAGCCTCTTTGGGATTAACAGGTCTAGACACTGCCATCAAGGAGACATCGAAACCTGCTTCTAACAAGTATCTCGCACAGACGAAGGCATCGGCACCATTATTACCGTAACCAGCAAGCACCAAGACAGGGGTTGTACTGTTTTTCCTTTTGACTAGCTGTCGATAGGCCGCCTCGCCAGCTGATTCGACTAAATCTATATAACTAGCGAGGCCACTACTAACCAGACCCAGCTCAGCCTCTCTTATTTGTGAAGCCTTATACAGTTCACAAGGGAGTACCGAAGCATTTTCTAACATGACGAATCTTCCTCGAGGGTGAATGAGTACATCATATTGATATAAAGTAAGATTAGTAGAGTTAGAACCTAAACTCGTCAATAGATTCAGTCATCCTTGTGCCTATTTAACCATGATTTGATCTGGCACAAGAAATGGAGAACAAGAATAGAGAGTAGAACAATGTAATGAATGACAAAATGAAGAGGTAACTGCAGAGGAAACTGATGACAGTAATAAAAGATATGTCTTAAGTTATCGAGAAGCAATAAAGGCACCCTCAGGCACCTTTATCAAATAGCTTAGCCGTCTAATACCTATTGATATTAGATGTCATCCATACGTATACTGCTATGAACCAGTCTTTGCTGTTGAATTCTCTCGACACGCACAAGCTCATTTAACGTTCCAGCGATATCCACAGAGGAGGAATGCTCGGCGGTTACCTGCAGAAGATCGATCAATAGATTGTCTAATTTCAGGTGCAAATCTAAGATATCTTCTTCAGACATATTTGCTGTCAAGACGGTGTCGTGACATCTCTTTATAAAATCTTCAAAAACAATGTCTTTATACCAGGTATCCAGTACTTTTTTAGGTGCTGAATCAATATAGTTTTCCAGCTTCTGTGATACCCCTCTCTGATGCTGCTGGAAATATTCAAGCATCATTTTCACTCTTGTAGAGTCCGCCTCGGTTTGCAGTCTGCTATAGAGTTTCGCCATCTCTACTCGGCAAGTAGCAACATAACTTAATAGTTCACTTAGTTGTTGAAATCGCATGTTTGCACTCCAAAATCTTGCCAAAAGTTGGCTAAAGTAATTTTTTACTGCAGCCATTATGGGGACAAACACTAATGGAATACTTGAACAAGCTCTAAGTTTGTTACATCCGGGCTGGCTACATTAGGAATAGTTAAAGAATTTCGCTATTCATCACGCAAATGGCAAGAAGGTGATATAGGCATGAAATAGCAGGGGAATGAGATCTGTGGAGAGCTATGAACGAATAATGAAGGTTAGTACACTTTGTGTTTTGAGAATTCTAATACAGAGATATTGAAGCTGAGATAATAGGAATGTTGAGACTGGAGTTTTTAGTAAGAAGGAAATTGGAGCGACATATCGGGTTCGAACCGATGACCTATACCTTGGCAAGGTATCGCTCTACCAACTGAGCTAATGTCGCTTAAAACTTTCTTATTGAAAGATTTTGGTAAATCTTTCAATCGAGATTGAAACGATATATCAGGTTCGAAAAAAACAACCGATGACCTATACCTTGGCAAAAAAAAGTATCAACTCTTTCAAGTAATCAACTGAGCGAATGCAGCTTTCAATCTTTTAAATTGGAGCGACATATCGGGTTCGAACCGATGACCTATACCTTGGCAAGGTATCGCTCTACCAACTGAGCTAATGTCGCTTAAAACTTTTTCTTAAAGACCTTGGTAAATCTTTAAATCTAGATTGAAACGACATATCGAGTTCGAAACAAACAACCGATGACCTATACCTTGGTAAGGTATCGCCCTTTTGCTCTAAACAAAGAGTCAACTGAGCTAATGTCGCATAATCTTTTAAATTGGAGCGACATATCGGGTTCGAACCGATGACCTATACCTTGGCAAGGTATCGCTCTACCAACTGAGCTAATGTCGCTTAAAATTTTTAGTCTCGAATATTTGGCGTATCCAAAACGTTTTTAAATTGGAGCGACCATTCTTCACATAAAGAGTGGATTCGAACCGATGACCTATACCTTGGCAAAAAAAGGTATCAACTCTTTCAAGTAATCAACTGAGCGAATGCCGCTTTCAATCTTTTAAATTTGGAGCGACATATCGGGTTCGAACCGATGACCTATACCTTGGCAAGGTATCGCTCTACCAACTGAGCTAATGTCGCATTCATACTATTTACTAACTTACTTGTCAGCAAAAGTTGAGGCCGCATTATATGAGAATTTCATATTGCTGCAACCCCTTCTTGAAAATAAATGTCTGTTTGGTCAAATTTTGAATACTTTTGCGCGATAATACTGCAATTCGGCAATAGACTCCTGGATATCCACGAGTGCCTTATGGGTTCCCTGCTTAGTAAACCCATCCATAAGCTCTGGCTTCCAACGCCTGGTTAGCTCCTTGATAGTACTTACATCTATATTACGATAGTGAAAGTAATCTTCTAGCTTTGGCATGTACCGGTTCATAAAACGTCGATCTTGACCTATGCTGTTACCACACATAGGTGATGTGCCTTGAGGAACATATTGAGAAATAAACTCTATCGTCATGGCAATGGCATCGTCTTCACTATATTGACTGCTGCGCACTCGCTTGACTAATCCTGACTCCCCATGATGCTTTTGGTTCCAATCGTCCATTATAGCGAGCTGTTCATCAGTCTGATGAATCGCAATAACAGGCCCTTCAGCAAGAATATTTAACTCTTTATCTGTCACTATTGTTGCGATCTCTATGACCCTATCGGTCTCTGGATCTAACCCAGTCATCTCTAAATCTACCCAAATGAGATTGTTTGCATCTGCAACCATAGATCTGCCTTATTCTTCCTGTTTGCCTAAATTCAGGCTTTTTTGTTTAAGACCGTGTATCATACTGCTTTTTTAAGCTACACAAAATCACCTTATTTACGATGACAAAACTGTGAGTAAAAAGAAACCCCTAAGTCAGGGTCAAAGACGCCGTATGCGAGCCAATCAAGAGAAAAGGCTACAACGGAAAGATTCAGGTAGCAATGCCCCTGAATTACAGGATAGTTCACTTGAGCCAGAACAGCTCGGAACTGTTATATCTCGTTTCGGCCAACATGCCGATGTAGAAACCGAATCAGGACAAGTTGTGCGGTGTAATATTCGCCGTAATATTCAAAGTCTGGTCACTGGTGACAAAGTGATCGTGCGTTTGGCTGTAGAAATGTCGACCACGATAGCCGGCGTGGTCGAAGCCGTCCACCCTCGTCATTCGCTGCTTTCGCGGCCAGATCTTTATGACGGCATCAAGATCATTGCGGCTAATATCGATCAAATCTTGATTGTCTCTTCGATTGTCCCAAGTTTTACGACTCAAATAATCGACCGTTATTTAGTTGCAGCAGAAGACACTGGCATTTCACCGATAATCGTCCTCAATAAGATCGATCTCCTCACCGACGAAGATCGCCCTGAAGTAGAGGCTGCACTCAAGCGTTATCAAGATATAGGCTATCAAGTCTACCAAATAAGCAGTCATACCGGCCAAGGCGTCGATGACATAAAAGCCTTATTGAATGAAAAAGTCAGTATTTTTGTCGGCCAATCAGGTGTAGGTAAGTCATCAATCATTAACGCTATGATGCCTGATGCCGAGCTAGCAATTGGTGATGTTTCTCAAAATTCAGGCCTGGGACAACACACGACCACGACAGCCAAGTTAATGCATTTTGCTAGCGGAGGCGATCTGATTGATTCTCCGGGAGTTCGAGAATTTGCGCTATGGCACTTACCAGCCGAAAGAGTGGGTGAGTGTTTTATCGAGTTCCGGGAATATCTAGGCACTTGTAAATTCAGAGACTGTAAACACAAAAATGATCCTGGTTGTGCCATCACCGAAGCATTTCATGATGGCAAAATCGCAGAAGATCGATACAACAATTATCATAAAATTATCGCCAGCTTAAATGAAATGCGCCATGCCAGACAGTTTAGAGCCAGTGATGAATAACAGGGTAATCGCAATATTTTGAAGGGAAGTACACGTGGATAAAGTAAAAATTGCATTGCAATATATCATGCCTAAACATTTAGTCTCTCGCCTGGTGGGTAAACTGGCAGCGGCTGAATTAGGTTCGGTAACGACCGCTGGAATAAAATGGTTTATTAAGCAATACAAGATCGATATGAGCGAAGCCGCACAGAGCGAACCTGAAGCTTATAAGACGTTTAATGCGTTTTTCACTCGAGCCCTCAAGCCTGGTATACGTCCGCTTTCACAAGATCAAAATTATATTGTCCAACCAGTAGATGGCGCGATAAGCCAATGCGGTCCTATTAATGACGGACAAATATTTCAAGCCAAAGGACATGAATATTCATCACTTGCACTACTTGGTGATCAAGCCGATGATGCCAAACGTTTCGAAGATGGTGATTTCGCTACCATCTACTTAGCACCAAAAGACTATCACCGAATTCATATGCCAGTGAAAGGCACCTTGTCAAAGATGACTTATGTTCCCGGTGAGTTGTTTTCCGTCAATCCATTAACCGCAGCAAATGTTCCCGGGCTATTCGCCCGAAACGAACGTGTTGTGGCCATTTTTGAGACCGAAATAGGTCCCATTGCCATGGTATTAGTCGGTGCAACCATAGTCGCAAGCATAGAAACCGTCTGGGCAGGTACAATTACCCCCCCGGAGGTAAAAAAGTATTTACCTGGGATTACCCGACCGAGGGGCCAGAGGCATTAACCCTTGAAAAAGGTGCCGAAATGGGAAGGTTCAAGCTAGGCAGTACCGTTGTCATGCTGTTCGCTAAAGATGCTTTAGATGAATTTGCCGACGGTGTCGTGCCAAAAGCCGTGACCCGCATGGGTCAGACTTTCGCAAAAATAGAGGATTAATCTGATCTAAAATAGCTTTTGGTCAGTATACGGAGTTGTAATGAACCAGACGGCTAGTAATAAACAATCAGGTTTATTAGAGTTACATCTCGCTGTGCTGCTATTTGGTGGCACGGCACTCTTCTCAAAACTTATTCCACTCAGTGCGTTAAATATCACTCTGTTGCGCTGCGTAGTCGCCGCTTTTGTCTTAGCCTGCATAGTCAAAGTCAGCAAAAAAAACTTATCACTCAACTCCACTAGAGATTATTTCATCGCCCTAGGGCCTAGGCATTGTCGTAAGCCTACATTGGGTCACTTATTTTGCCTCTATGCAGCTCTCTTCCGTCGCTATAGGTATGATAGCCTTCTTCACTTACCCCGTGATGACAGTCTTAATTGAGCCCATCTTCACAGGTAATCGAATTCAACGAGGTGATATTGTTAGTGGGCTCGCCGTGCTACTTGGAGTCATACTACTGATCCCCGAAGCCAACCTGGGTAATGATATTACTATGGGCATAGCGCTGGGAATCTTATCTGCTGCGTTTTTTACCGCTCGCAACCTGCTACATAAGAGATATTTTTCAGCCTATTCTGGTCCCCATGCTATGTTTTATCAAACAGGTGTAGCCGTCTTTTTCCTCGCTCCTTGGCAGACAATAGAGTTCAGTCAAGTAGAACAAAATACTTGGTGGCTGATACTATTACTCGGAGTGATATTCACCGCTGCTCCCCACGCACTTTTTACAGCAGCCTTGCGTCACCTTAGTGCCAAAACTGTAAGCTTAGTCTCTTGCCTGCAACCTTTCTATGGTGCTGTTTTAGCTCTGCTATTCTTAGGTGAACAGCTAGATATCAAGACAACAATAGGTGGTTTATTGGTCGTCGCAACCGCCATTTTTGAGACTCAAAAGCATCAAAAAACATCCAGGTAACTCTCCTTTTCTTAACTGGTCAGTGAGAAGTTCGGTACTTACCATGATGATTTTGATTTATATTTCTATTTTCTGATATAAATTGAAAAAAAATGCAAAAAAAAGAAGCTATATTTAGCCACTTTTATTGATAAGATATCTCCGACTCTTTCTCTAACCTGCATCCGAATATGTTTCCAACTATGCGCACTATTTTTCTGCTTCTCATGGCATTCACCGGTTTCAGTGCAGCCGCAAGTTCGCCACTCGAACTCAATAAGCGCCTAGGACTCACTCAACCTGCTTCGGCCACTTTAACGGCCGAACAAAAGCTGGCATATATCCAGCACAGTATTGAAGAACAAGTTTTAATAGAAAAAAATCACCTTAAGCTGGTCAATAACTATCAAGGACATAAGCTCAGCCTGGAGCGGCAACTGCAAGAGGCTAAATCACCTCTCCCTTGGTCCAAGACTAATGATCCCACTCAGCAGGCTTCCCTCGCCTATTTAAGACTGTCTGAGCTCAAAGAGATAGAAGCTGAACTCAATACAAAGGTGACAGACTTAATCAAGCAGCATAATCAACTACCATCTGATATTGCATCTGCTCGACAATCTCTGAATCAACATAAAAAAAATCAAATAGATAACTCTGACGGCAATCAAGATATGCTGCTTAGGGCACAGCGTCAGCTCTATATTCAAATCTTGGCGACATTAGAAGCAGAGCAGGCGAGCAGCCAAAAACGCATCAACCTCAATCAACAACAGATGTTGCTGGTCAGGCAGCAACTATCGCAACAAGAAAGCCTGATCGAAGAGATCAATAAGGCCACTGCTAAACAGAGGCAAAAGAAGACAGATGCCACTATAGCGAAGAGCCTTTTTGAGACTTCAGCCGAGCAGTCCCCCCTGACTCAACAACTGAGTCAGCGAAACCTAGGTTATGCCAACAAGTTAACAATCCTCACTAAGGACACCAATCGAGCCGTTCTCGCACAAGAAGCTGCCGAAAACCTCTATCAAGTTCAAGCAAAACAGCTGACTAACATCCAACAACAGGTAGGCCTGATCAAATTAAATTCTGCATTCGGCGAGCGCTTCCTGCAGATGCTGCAATCTCTACCCGCCCCACCGAATCAGGATAAACTACAAACAAAAATAGCCCAGGCTAGGCTGGAAAGATATCAACTAGAGCAAGAGCTCACGATAAATAACCAGCAGCAGCTAGCCAATGAGCCTTTAACTAAGATTCAAATGAGACTGCTCACCTCGCAAAATGACCTGCTCACGCAACTCTTGCTGAGCCAAGATCTTTATTTGAGTGAGCTCACAGATTTAAGAGTGATATATGAACAGTTGACCCAACAGAATATCGCCCTAAAAAGTATCCTCAATGAACACCTATTTTGGGTACCAAATGCTAACTCCATCGATAAATTATGGGTCACAGATCTTTTTCAGAGTGTGAAGTGGCTTATGGGCCAAACTTTTTGGCCTGACATCTCTGTTTCCTTCGATGAACAGAGTGAATACTGGTCTTGGTGGATTATCTTGTTTGTGCTCTGTTTAGTCGCCCAAGATCTGTTAACACCTAAGTTCAAATCAGCCATGGCCAATGACATCACATTTGTCGGTAATGTTACCCAAGATCTGTTCAGCTACACCTTCAGGGCCCTGATTAACTCTCTACTCTACTGCGTGATTAAACCACTGCCAGTGATTGCCGCCGGTGCCATCTTACTTTTATCCAGTCTGAACCTAACCGCGGCAATCGGCATGGGGGTGTTAGTCATAGGTTTACTCTACCTACTCTACCGTTTCACCTATCTTCTCGCACTGAATCGAGGCCTGCTCATAGGTCATTTTAAAGGTGAAAAAGAAATAATCAGGCAAGGTCAACTCAGGTTTAAAACCTTCATAATCATGGCGATACCTTTCTTTTGGGTCATGGGATTTACCGAATTTATCGATAATTCAGTACTGAGAAATAGCATTGGCCGTGGCGCCTTCATTATTTTCAGTCTTTTCCTGTTTGGATTCTATAAAGATATCTTATCCTTATCTAAGAAAAATAAGCATCAGCACCAAGATGACAAAAATAAAAAATTACTCCAAAGATTTCTGTGGTCGGTGCTGCTACTCGTCCCTCCGGTCTGTGCCATCCTAGCTTTTAGAGGTTATTACTACACGGCATTTCAGGTACTACTACAACTGCAACTTTCCCTGTTAATATCTTTAGGCTTCATGTTGCTCTATCAACTGATAAAACGTTGGATGCTCATCGAAAGAAGACGCATCGCCTTCGATCGTGCCAAAGCCAGACGCGCAGAGATATTGCTTCAACGTGAGCGAGATGAAGATCCACAAAGCAATACCGACCCCCTCGACACCTATGAAGAGCCAGTTGTCGATCTGGAAACCATATCCAGCCAATCCCTGGGACTGGTGCGTTCACTATTACTACTGGCTTTCTTAGCAAGTTTAATCGGCCTCTGGACTCAGACCCACACCGCATTATTCTCATTACTCGATGGCGTGACTCTCTGGACCAGCAACTCTCTGGTTAACGGCATCGAACAACAGCTCCCTATTACCTTAAAATCATTACTACTCGGGCTGGTCATAGTCGGCTTCTCACTGATGATAGCCACCAACCTCCCCGGTTTACTCGAGCTCACCATATTGCAGCGACTCGATTTGAGTCAGGGAACCGGCTTTGCCATCACCACAATGAGTCGCTATCTAGTCGTGTTTTTCGGTATCTTGAGTGGCTTTTCAACTTTAGGTATGGAATGGTCCAAGTTACAGTGGCTAGTAGCTGCACTCTCTCTGGGACTAGGTTTTGGATTACAAGAGATCTTTGCTAACTTCATCTCAGGCTTGATCATCTTATTCGAAAAGCCGGTGAGAATTGGTGACACAGTGACCATACGGGATCTCACGGGTACCGTGAGTAAAATTCAGATCCGTGCAACGACCATCATTGACTGGGATAGGAAAGAGATCATCATCCCCAATAAGGCGTTTATTACCGAACAACTCATCAACTGGTCCCTCTCAGACCCTATCACACGCGTTATCGTCTATGTTTCTGTCGCGAGAGACTCTGATCCCGCTAGGGTCGAAGCGGCTCTATATCAAGCTGTAAAAGGATGTGATGATGCATTAGAAAGCCCTGAGCCTGAAGTCTGGTTTGCGGGATTTGGTAAACACACCCAAGACTATGAAGTCAGAGCCTATGCCAAAGATATGAATACCCGTTGGCCTCTTCGTCATAAATTACATAAAGCCATCAGTAAGAAACTTCAAGAAAACCAACTGGAACTCGCATATCCACAACTGGAAGTACATATCAATAACACTCAGAGTAAAGAAGCTCAGGGAGTCATCAGAAGCTAATGATTATTTTTGCCCATAGAGGTGCCAGTGGATACGCGCCGGAAAATACCCTGGCGGCCATGAAAAAAGCGATCGAATTAGGCGCGCGTGCCATCGAGTTCGATATTCATAATGTTGAAGGTGAACTCTATGTTTTCCACGACCGTCGCTTAGATAACAAGAGCAATGGCACAGGCTTAATAGAAGAGGTGAGTCGCAGTTATCTCGACTCCCTCAGAGTCGACGGTGAACCTATCCCCACTCTTTGGCAGGTGATGAGCTATCTAAACCAGCATAACTGCCTGGTTAACATAGAACTCAAAGGAATGAACTGCTTAGAGATATTTATCGATACTTACCCTAAGCTAATCAATCAATTAAATTTCTCCACAGACAAGTTAATTATTTCATCCTTTCACCACGGGTTCCTGGCAACATTCCGCCAGCGTTTTCCTCAAGCTCTGCTGGCACCTTTATTCGAAGGTGTTGCTTTGAATAGTCAGGAAACAACCAGCCGGCTCGATGCATACTCACTTCATCTGAGTCTCAGTTTCCTCACTCAAGACTGTGTGACACAAGCTCAGTCACGTGGGCTAAAAGTCTTTGTATACACAGTCGATAATGAATCGGATATGACTCAGTTACAGAAGATGGGGGTAGATGGCATATTTACTAATTTCCCGGATAGAGCCATGAAGGCTCTGCAAGCTTAAGCCTGATATAACCAGGGTCTTAGTTAAACCTCGACTGGAAATGAGTCCCAGTACCGCTAACTTGATGCTCACAATGAAAACGGAATTTGTCACGCAAAAACTCACTCGCAATCTAAACTATATGTAAACTCGGCTAAATTTTCCTATGTCGCTGAGCCCAAATACCAATAAATATAAAGAAGCCGATGATGAGAAATAACAACCAATGGGCCGACACTTGAGCCATTTTGTTAGCAAGAATGGGACTAGCAGTCACAATTAACAGCCCATAACCAAATGCATTGATCAAAACAAAGACTAACGTACGTAATACAAATGATCGTCCGATCAACTTCCGGCTTAACAGCCGATTAATATCAGCGCCAAACACAATCAAGAAGCAAGCAATAATGGCTGTTGAAATCTCATTGAGCCAAGGATAGAGCAAAGACCCAACTTGATGAAATACTGAAATAATATGTTCCACACTCGGGTCCTTAATTGGTCCATAGACAGAATCATTCAGTAGAATAAGGGGAGTGAAGATGAGATACAAGTTACTATTACTCACCGGTGATAATGAGCGATATAGATCTTTACTGGAATCCTGTCATCTGCCAGAGGTTGAAATTCTGGGTGATGAAACCCATCAGATTTCACAAGCCAATATTTGGCTGGCAGAGCCTTCTCTCGCCGCACCGTTACTGCCTCATGGGAAGCATATCATCTGGATGCAATCGACCGAAGCTGGCGTCGATGCCTTGGTCAAGCCGCGCCAAAGAAAAGATTATCGGCTGACCAATGTCAGGGGAATATTCGGCCCCTTGATGAGCGAATACTTGTTTGGATACCTGCTTGCTCACCAGAGAGAACACACGCTATACAGATCGCAACAAGCGCAGAAAATTTGGCGCCCAGGCAGCTTCAAGACCCTTCAAGGTCAACATTTACTTCTGCTTGGAACGGGCAATATAGCCAAACATATAGCCAAAACGGCGAAGCATTTTGGCATGCATGTCACAGGGATAAACCGAGGCGCTAAGCCAACGATTGGTTTCGATGATGTCAATACCCTATCAAATCTGCCCCACTATCTGCCTCAGGCTGATGCTATTGCCAGCATACTTCCAAGCACGCCAGATACGAGAGGAACGCTCAACGCCCAGACCTTATCACTGATAAAACCCAATGGTATTTTATTTAACCTCGGAAGAGGAGATGTACTGGATCTCGATGCTCTGTACTTACAGCTAAAAGAAAACAGCGGCCAAAATGCAATATTAGATGTCTTCAACCAAGAGCCATTGCCCCAACATCACCCCATATGGTCACTGGACAATGTTATCATCACACCACATATTGCCGCCCCTAGTTTTCCCGAGCAGGTGGTCGAGATCTTTGCCGATAACTACCATAAACTGCTAAGAGGCGAGCGGCTCTCCTATGAAGTCAACTTCGAACGCGGTTACTAGCCAAACAACTAATCACAATAGCGATTCATAGCAAATTACCAAGCTCAATTACAGCTTTTAGCAATTAGATTACATCTGCTTCTGACTACGCTTCAGGAACTGCTCGACCAACATCTTCTGTGAATTGATATTATCGACAACCTCATGATTTATGCCCACCATCTCATCCCCTAGATCATTACTCGAGCCATTAAGTTCTGAAATTGTAACCACACTTCGATTGACCTCAACGGCCACACTGGACTGCTCCTCTACCGCGCTGGCAATGTGGTGAGTCATATCGGTAATGGATGCCACCGCATCCCTTATGGTTCGCAGCGCACTGCCAGCCTGATCCGCTTGCTCTGAACATAACTGAGCAGAATCGACGCCTTGATGCACACTGTGTACAGCCTTGCCCGTACCTTGCTGCAACAAGTTAATCATAGTTTGAATTTCTGTGGTCGATTCATGAGTCCTCTTTGCCAACGCCCTGACTTCATCGGCAACAACGGCAAAGCCTCGTCCCTGTTCCCCGGCTCTAGCCGCCTCGATAGCCGCATTAAGCGCCAATAGATTTGTCTGCTCTGCGATACTCTGAATCACATCTAGCACGGTTCCAATCCCCTTACTCTGCTCTTCGAGTTCGGTGATCACTTCAGAGGTATTGGTCAGTTGCTCCGATAAGGACTGAATCGATGATATAGTTTGAGACACGATTTTATCCCCTGCATCGGCTTCTTCTGAGGCGGCCTGAGATGAGGTTGCAGCATCGGAGCAGTTAGAAGCCATGTCGCCGAGTGTAGCCGTCATCTCCTGCATGGCTGTGGCCACTTGCTCAACTTCTTTAGTTAACGAATGACTATTGGTTTTCACATCCTCACTCTTAGCCACCGACTCCAGCGACTTTTTAGCCGTTTGCTCACAAGAATCCAACGCCCGGCCAAGCATGGCTTTCATCTCAGAGTTTTGCATCTGTAAGGCAAGATCTATCTGTGCCACGTCATCGACGTATCCTGTATACAGGTATGACATCAAGGGATTGGAATAAATACCCTTACATTTATCCACTATGACCTTAAAACGAGACAATACGAGATTTCCACCGATAAACAAGGCCATTAAAGTGATAAGTAACAACCCAATACCCAGTACACCCGATTCAATAGCTAAATACAGCATAGGCAATAGGGAGAAACATGCTAACAAGGCTAGTTTCATCGACAGACTCAGAACACGTTTAAGCTTAGATACCCTTCCCTTCTCGTTAAGCTCCTTATAAGCCTCTTCGGCTCTTTGTACCTGCTCATTCTTAGGCTTAGATCTGATAGATTGAAACTCGATCACCTTGCCATTCTCTGCTATTGGAGTAACAAAGGCATCCACCCAGTAGTGATCACCATTAGCACAGCGGTTTTTTACTAAGCCTTTCCAGGGATTACCACCATTGATCGTGTTCCAGAGATCTTCGAAGGCTTGTGGTGGCATGTCCGGATGGCGGACCAAATTATGGGGCTCGCCCATCAGCTCATCTAAGCTGAAGCCTGCCACCTCACAAAATGAGTGATTGGCATACTTGATCATGCTCGAAGTATCTGTCGTTGATAACAAGATCCAGTCTGAAGGATAGTCATAATTTTTTTGGGTAACAGGCAGGTTTTGTCTCATTTTTCACTCCAAAGAATGTTTTGTGCGATTAGTTCCATTCCTTTATCGGACCCAATCACGCACCTAGCAGCTCGAATTTTATTCAGGGTATTATAAATTCTATATCGAATAGTCAGAAGCGCCAGTTTTTCCTTTTTTTAGCAGCCGTTCACACTTTGGTATAACCCCCTCACACAGATTTATATTTGACTTATACATTTTTGATATTAGCATTGAGAATCATTTTCATTTATAATTCGGTCATCTCATTAGGGGGCCTATCTCAATGTACGTTTGTCTTTGCTTCGCCGTTACCGATACACAAATAAAAGAAGCCGTTAGCCAGGGTGATGTCTCACTTGCTGATGTGAAAAAGCGTTTGGGTGTAGGGAGTCAATGCGGTAAATGTACTAAGATGGCTGGCCAAATAATCCAGAGACAACTGGACATAGAGCCCAACTTTTACGAAGTGGCCTGATAAGCAACGAACTAATTCTCCCAATTGATATAAATAAAAAGCTGCCATCGGCAGCTTTTTTTATTTCTGGCTAGAGACTAGCTTAGTCGCTAGCCTCACTATTACCATCGCCTAGCTCTACACTATCGACACGTTGTAATCCCCGTGGCAGTTTCGCCCCTCTCCGGCCTCGCTCACCACGATAATGCTCCAAATCGCTTGGTTTCAGGGTTAGCTTGCGCTTACCTGCCCAGAGAGTCACTGAGGTATCTTCGGGTACCACATGCAGGTGGATTAGCAACTCTTCTCTATTCTTCGCTTTTTCAGTTGGGATACCTATGATCTTATTGCCCTTGCCCTTAGATAGCTGGGGCAGGGCTTCCATAGAGAATAACAACATTCTGCCTTCATTGGTGATAGCCAGAATCGACTCGACTTTCGACTTATCCACCAACTGAGGCTTAATCACTTTAGCGTTAGCCGGTAGGCTGAGCAGGGCTTTACCGGCTTTATTCCTGGACACCATATCTTTATATGAGCCAACAAACCCATAGCCAGCATCCGATGCCAACAGATAGAACTTCTCATCATCCCCAAGCAAGAGATGCTCCATCACCTCGCCGGGTGACAGATTAAAACGTGTGGTTATTGGCTCTCCTTGGCTTCTCGCCGAAGGCAAGGTATGAGTCTCGGTGGCAAACGCTCTACCGGTTGAGCCTATAAATACCGAAGGCTGATTGCTTCGACCTACCGCAGAACAGAGAAAACCATCACCGGACTTGTAAGACAGAGTATTACCATCGATATCATGTCCCTTGGCGCAGCGGACCCAACCTTTCTCAGACAAAACGACAGTCACGGCCTCTACCGGAGCTAACTCTTGCTCAGTCAGGGCTTTAGACTCGGTACGCTCCACCAGAGGAGAACGTCTATCATCGCCATAGGTCTCACCATCTTGCTTTAACTCTTTCTTAATTAAGGTCTTCAGGCGTCTATCTGAACTAAGCAGCAACTCTAGCTTGTCTCGCTCGACTTCCAGCTCATTCTGCTCCGATTTGATCTTCACCTCTTCAAGCTTGGCCAGATGGCGTAACTTAAGATCTAAAATAGCATCGGCTTGAATCTCGGTGATTTGGAACCGTGACATCAATTCAGCCTTAGGATTCTCCTTATAGCGGATGATCTCGATCACCTCGTCGATATTAAGGAAGGCAACCATCAAGGCATCTAAAATATGTAACCTGGCTAAGACCTTATCCAACCTGTGGGTGATTCTTCGAGTCACAGTCGTTAAACGAAACTCCAACCATTCGGTGAGGATCTGTTTAAGCCCTTTGACTTGAGGCCGACCGTTCAGCCCCAGAATATTCAGGTTCACTCGGAAATTTTTCTGCAGATCCGTCGTCGCAAAAAGGTGGGCCATCAGTTGATCACAATCGACACGATTTGAGCGCGGCACCACAATGATACGAACCGGATTCTCGTGGTCAGATTCATCCCTGAGATCGACTACCATAGGTAGTTTCTTGGCCTGCATCTGCGCGGCAATCTGTTCTAAAATCTTGCCGCCACTGGCCTGATGTGGCAAAGCGGTGATGACGATTTCGCCACTCTCAACAGCATAAACGGCTCGCGCCTTTATCGAACCTTTACCTGTCGAATAGATCTTAGTGATATCCGCCCTGGGGTAATGATCTCCGCCTCAGTTGGATAGTCGGGTCCAGGCACAAACTCCATCAAGCGCTCGAGATCTGCTTTAGGGTTATCCAGTAATTCGACACAGGCAGCCACTAATTCACGGGTGTTGTGTGGCGGTACATCTGTCGCCATACCCACGGCTATGCCGGTAATACCATTGAGCAAAATATGAGGCAGACGAGACGGTAGCACCAATGGCTCTTTCATCGTGCCGTCGAAGTTAATTCCCCAATCGACAGTACCTTGGCCTAGCTCACTGAGCAGGACCTCTGAAAACTTCGATAATCTCGCTTCGGTATAACGCATGGCGGCGAATGATTTGGGATCATCCGGTGCTCCCCAGTTCCCCTGACCATCGACCAAGGGATATCGGTATGAGAAAGGCTGCGCCATCAGTACCATAGCCTCATAACAGGCACTATCTCCATGGGGATGGTATTTACCTAACACATCACCTACGGTACGGGCTGATTTCTTATGTTTAGACTGAGCCGATAGGCCCAACTCACTCATGGCATAGATGATACGACGCTGAACCGGTTTCAATCCGTCACCAATATGTGGCAAGGCCCGGTCCATGATGACGTACATTGAATAGTTTAGATAAGCATCTTCCGTGAAACGGCGCATCGACATCTGCTCTACGCCATCGAGACTTAAATCTATCGCATCACTCATTTTTCATTTTCCTCTGCTTGCGCAGCTTGTTCTGTTTCTTTCTTAACAATATCTTTGTAATACAAACGGTAAATATTGCCTTTAAGATCATCTGATATATACATGGCTCCATCGGGAGCCGTTAATAAAGCGTAAGGCCTAGCTACGGGAAAGCCGCCATCTAAGAAGCTGACCACAGTACTGCGCTTGACGACTTTCTGCTGTTCAATCTCTAACATCACCACCTGGTAACCAATTTTACTCGAACGATTCCAGGAACCATTCTCGGCGACAAACATCTGATTATGATATTTAGCAGGAAACGCCTGACCGCGATAAAAATGCAAGCCCATTGGGGAGACGTGAGCTGGTAATTCGAAATTAGGCAAAGTGATCTTCAGGTTCTTAGGTTTATCGTAGGCAGGCTCTATGACCGAAGCGGCGTGAATATAGGGAAAACCAAAGTGCTCCCCGGTTTTTTCCAGCCGGTTAATCTCATCGGGAGGAAGTCTGTCTCCCATCCAATCTCGCCCTAGATCGGCAAACCATAAGGCATCATCCGTAGGCGACCAATCGAAGCCCGTCACACTGCGAATGCCCGTTGCGACTTGCTCACTACTGCCGGTCTCCATATCGATGGCGATAATACTGCCGAAAGGCGCTACAGCCTCACACACATTACAGGGTGCACCGACAGCAACATACAAGCGACCATCCGGGCCAAAGTGCATCGCACGTCGGCTCTTATTGGTCTGTCCTGGGAGGCGGTCATAGACCTCCTTGCCCCGTCCGGGGCGGCGCAAGCGGTTCTCAATATCGACAAACCTAACTATCTTTTCATCGACGGCGACATAAAGATCACCAAGATGAAAGGCGATGGCTTCAGGATTATCTAAGCCTTTGGCTACCGTGTAGCGCTTATCGACTCGGCCATCGGCATTGCTATCGACCAGAGCCACTATGGTGCCCTTCTTATGGGAACCCACAAATAGCGTGCCCTTATCTCCCAACGCCATCTGCTTAGCATCACCAAGTCCAGAGGCATAGAGGGTTAAGCCGAAACCTTTGGTCACAGTGATCATCATGGGCTGTGTGGCCAGTAAATTTGGGCTAAACAGCACTGCGACATAAGCTAACAGTAAGCTCCACCTTCGTTGATTTTTTTTCTGATTCAACAACATTATTTTTTATAAGCCTAATTATTCTAATTATTCTAATGACTGGAGGCATTTCACTAAATATCAGCAAGATCACCTTTAGATTCTAACCATATCTTACGATCACCAGAGCGTTTCTTGGCCAGTAACATATCCATAAGCGCTATGGTGTCTTCAACATCATCTATGGTCAACTGCACTAAACGACGTGTATTAGGGTCCATGGTGGTTTCTCGTAACTGAAGTGGATTCATCTCACCCAGCCCCTTGAATCGAGTCACCTGAACCTTACCTTTCTTCTTCTCGGCAGCAATACGATCCAGTATGCCTTGCTTTTCCGCTTCGTCTAACGCATAAAAAATCTCTTTGCCTACATCGATACGAAACAGAGGTGGCATAGCCACATAGATATGGCCCTTTTCGACTAAAATTTTGTAGTGCTTCATAAACAGAGCACATAACAAGGTCGCAATATGCAGTCCATCTGAATCGGCATCGGCTAAGATACAGATTTTTCCATACCTTAGTTCGGAAATATCACTGCAATCGGGATCACAGCCTATCGCGACCGAGATATCGTGTACTTCCTGAGACGCTAATACCTGACTGGCATCCACTTCCCAAGTATTAAGAATTTTACCTCGCAGAGGCATAATAGCTTGAAACTCTCGATCACGAGCCTGTTTCGCACTGCCTCCCGCCGAGTCTCCCTCCACCAGAAACAGCTCTCCACGCATAGGGTCTTGACCACTACAATCGGTCAACTTACCCGGCAGTGCCGGACCAGACGTCACCTTCTTACGGGCCACCTTCTTAGCCGACTTTAAGCGCTTATGAGCATTATTGATGCACATCTCCGCCAACGCCATAGCCTGCTCGGTATTCGTATTAAGCCAGAGGCTAAATGCATCTCTGACAATGCCTGAAACGAACGCTGCACTCTGACGACTGGAGAGTTTTTCCTTGGTCTGGCCGGAAAATTGCGGATCAAGTAACTTGATAGACAAGATAAAACTGCTGCGATCCCAGATATCCTCAGGGGTTAGTTTAACGCCTCTGGGCATCAGGTTACGAAATTCACAAAATTCACGCATTGACTCGAGCAGACCTTGCCTGAAGCCATTCACATGAGTACCACCTAAGGGAGTTGGAATAAGATTCACATAACTTTCGTTAAGATACTCTCCCCCTTCCGGTAACCAGGTAATTGCCCAATCTACCGCCTCATTATTACCTTGTAAACTGCCAATAAAGGGCTCTTCAGGCAGCATAAGCGCATCTTTAACCGAAGATTGTAGATAATCAGTTAAACCACTCTCATAGAACCACTCTTGAACTTCGTCCGTCTGCTTGTTAGTGAATTTAATCTTAAGGCCGGGACAGAGAACCGCCTTAGCTTTCAATAAATAAGTCAGCTTAGACACAGAAAAATTAGCTGAATCGAAATAGCTGGGGATGGGCCAGAAATGAACTCTGGTACCCGTGTTTCTGCGGCCACAAGTTCCGGTCTCCCGCAGCTCTTCGACCATATCACCATTCTCGAAGGCAATGTCATAGACAATACCACTACGTCTCACAGTAATTTCCACACGACTCGAGAGCGCATTCACCACTGAGATACCAACCCCGTGCAAACCGCCTGAAAATTGATAGTTATCGTTAGAGAACTTACCGCCCGCGTGCAGCTTAGTGAGAATAAGCTCTACTCCGGATATTCCCTCTTCAGGGTGAATATCCACCGGCATACCACGACCATCATCGATAACCTCTAACGAGTTATCCTTATGTAGGGTTATTTCAATTTTAGTTGCATGTCCCGCCAATGCTTCATCGACACTATTATCGATAACTTCTTGTCCCAAATGGTTTGGGCGCGTGGTGTCGGTATACATACCTGGACGGCGTTTAACGGGATCTAGCCCATTCAGGACTTCAATGGCATCAGAGGTATATTGATTTGTCATGGCACACACAATTTATAGTTATTAAGGCCATGTTGCGGCCCGATATGGTTACTTGTCAAGAAAACAGAAACTGGCAGATAAAGTGCATCTGCGTTTCATAGCCCACGAAGCTATGATCGCCACCGGATTGGATCAACAGCTGACAACAGTGATATTTCTGTACTGCTTGTCGATAATCCAGGACTTCATCGCCCGACTGTAATAGTACTAAAAATCGGTCGGGATTAAGAATAACGTCAGTATTAAAAGCGGCAACCTGATCTTTATGTTCAGGCAGAACTTGGTAATACTCCTCGATGTAAGGATTATACTGCTGCCCGATAAAGTCATCGAATAGCTCGAAAGGCGTCACAGCAGGATTAACCAACACCGCCCGCCCACCGTACTTCTCGGCTAAATAACTCGCAAAATATCCGCCAAGAGAAGAGCCAATGTAGGTAAGTGTCTCTCCATCCTCAAGTGCAGACTCCACCAGTCCCGACAGTAATTCCATCGCCTCTCTGGGAGTGGATGGTAATTGAGGCTGATGGAAGTTCAGATCGGGATAGTGTTCAGCGAAAAATTGCGCAGTTACAAGCCCTTTATCTGATAACGGTGAGCTATTGAACCCATGAATATAAAGCAGCATATTTCCTCACACACGGATCTTTCCCATCATCGAATAATCACTCTGAGGAGTGAGAGAGTAATTTTAATAAATGATTAATGAGATGCTAACACTTGCTTACGTTTCTACCAAGTGATTAGGCTTCAAAGAGAGGGAAAGCCGCAAATTTTTACGTTGAAACACCATTAGACTCTGGCATCAACTCCTAAACAAGTTGACGATTTTAGCTTTAATAGCCACTGACATTTCTATCGGGGAGAATTTATCTCCCGGGACGCGATATACATTGGTTATCATGCTGCCATCGGCTTTAAGCTCCAACAGTCGATATCCGGGTTGTTGCGCGTCCAGCGCAAAATAAGACGATAAAGGCTTAAATTGAATGCAGGTTGAAGGCGTAGACATCAAGTGGATAATACCATGCATACCTTGGTGCTCTATATCCAACTCTTGATGTACATGACCCCATAGCAAGCCTTTGACTTGTGGGATCTGAGCAACTTGCTCGATAAATTCACTGCCATTATCCATCCAATGTTGATCTAGCCAGCGGCACTTAACCAAAATGGGATTGTGATGCATCACTAGCAAGACGTGACGTTCGGGTTGATCGGCAACGGCGCTCTTGATTATCTCTATTTCACGGTCAGACATGTGTCCGCCAGGCTTTCCTCTCACTGTAGAGTCCAGCATGATAATTTGCCAGTTGCCAGCCAAGATTCGACGCTGACCGAATATCTTTGAGCCCTGCATATGCAGACTCATAACACGAGGATCATCATGATTTCCGGGCAGATAATGGCAAGGCATATCGAGAGGGGTTATCGCTCGCACAAAATTGTGATATGACTCCCCGAGTAATCTTGACTGATATCTCCAGTAGCCAACATAAGATCTGCCGGATAATCCACAGCCTTTATGGTATTAAGCACAGACTCCAGACTCTTAGCTGTATTAACACCTAAAAGTTGAGAATTTGGATCGGCAAACAGATGAGGATCGGTCACTTGCACGATTCTCACACTTGCCTTCTCTTCAATAGAATAAGAGATAGCCTCTTTTAACACTATAAATAGACCCTAAGATTCAGCCAAACAAACTACACTCGTGTGGTTATCAATTCTTAATAACTCTTCCAAAAAAGCATTCACTCGATACTTTTCGTCACGATGGTGCATACGTACATTTGGATAATCATATACCGGACTAAGCTGATAAATCTGTCGACTAGTTAACACTTCTGCTAATTTAGCATCATGATACACGCGAACAGTAATTTTAGGAGTATCGACAAAATCGGTTTTACCGACATTTCTTGAGATTTCGATCAATTGGGTATAGCGAGTATTTTCAAGTAAACGAACATCTAACAGCCCGTAATCACCGCCAACTTGCCAACTCGCGCCCTGCTCTGCACCATTGGGCAACCAACGAAGAATATGGAAATAATTACGTCCACACAGGGCGAGAAACCTATTAATATTCGGCTGATATCTCTTTGGGTTTAAGCTACTTGCACTACTCACTTGCCGATTCATCCTCAAGTTTACGCTAGGTTCTAGCAAATTCTGATAATTCAGCTCTAACCACTGCAGGCCAATAACCGTAGACGCATTGTTCAGCTGATACACTCATCATTTACGCAGTTTAGAATTACTTTCTCAATTTCTGATAGTTTAACTCTAACCACTGCAGGCCAATAACAGTAGACGCATTGTTAAACTGATACACCATCATTTACGCAGTTTAGAATAATTTAGCTCTAACCACTGCAGGCCGATCACAGTAGACGCATTGTTAATTGTACCATCATTTACTAATTTAAAAGCTTGCTCTCGACTGAATACATGAACCTGGATATCTTCATTCTCATGCTCTAGCCCGTGTACTCCGTGTGCCTGACTCGCATCGATTTCAGCCCAGAAAAACTCGAATTGCTCACTGGTTCCACCAGGGCTAGCAAAATAACTGGAGATCTTCGACATCTGTTTAGCCTTCACTCCCGCTTCTTCGACCAACTCCCTGCGGGCAACGGCCTCGGCCGTCTCACCCTCTTCTATCATACCCGCCACTAACTCGAGCATCCAAGGGCTCTTGGTCTTGCCCAATACGGGAATACGTATCTGCTCGATCAATACCACTTCATCCGTCACAGGATCATAGGGCAATACTACAACGGCATCTCCGCGTTCGAAGACCTCTCTCTTAACTTCACCGCTCCAGCCCCCTTCGAACAACTTATGCTTGAACCGATACACATCCAACGAGAAAAACCCCTTAAACACAGTCTCTCTACCTAACAATACTACATCTTGTTGATCAAACTTCTGTTTCATCTCGCTCCCTCACCTGGATCAATCCAGTATCAAATCATCTTCAAAAGTGTATAAGAAACACACTAGACTAGAGTAAATTCTATTTAGATAGAAATAGCATAATAAAAATCAAAAACTGTTACACTTCTAAGTTGACTTGAAAACAGGTAATTTCTTAATATCTATGTCTTAATAGCTATTAATAATTGGCTAGCTGGCTCAGGCCATTAGTTTTGATGTATCGGGAAGCGTCGGGAAGCGCAAACCGCCTCGCTATTATGCGTGGTATCACTTAACTCTATAAAAGTTAAACGGCTCCTCCACTGGAGGATTTTGTCTAAAAGGACGACCAATGAAATTCAAGATCCGCACGATATGCGCAGCACTCACGCTGGCATTCAGCACTTCTGCTGTACAGGCCGACGATTTACTGCAGATATATCAACAAGCGCTAACCAGTGACCCTATCGCACTGCAGGCTCAGGCTCAACGTGACGCCCTGTATGAACAGATTGAAGAAAACCGTGCCCCATTATTGCCAACCATAAGTGCAAGTGTGGGATATGACAAGAGCTGGCGCAATGAAGATACAATGTCTAATACGGATGCAAGCGGCATAAATGCTGGCGTCACCTTGAATCAGGTTATCTATGATCACAGCGCCTGGGTAGGATTAAGCCTAGCCGAGTTAGCCGCCTCTCAAGCCGATGCAGCCTACGCGTCATCGCTGCAGACTCTGATTATCCGCGTAACCAGTGCCTACTTCGCGGTGTTATCGGCTAAAGATACCTTTGAGTTTCAGGGCTCGGAAAAGCGCGCGATTGAGCGTCAGCTCGAGCAGACAAAACAAAGGTTCGCCGTGGGTTTAACCGCTATCACAGACGTCCACGAAGCCCAGGCTCAGTATGACTTGGCCCGCGCGCAAGAGATCTTAGCCGAAAACGAACTGATCAATAGTTATGAGGCGCTGCGTGAGATAACAGGCATAGAACATAAGACCATCAATATCTTAGATACCGAGCGTTTCAGTGCCGTTAGCCCCTCACCAGCCAGAACGGCTGATTGGCTTAAGATGGCCGAAAGCAACAGTGTCGATCTACTGACAACACGTATTGGTAAAGATATCGCCCAAGAGACTATCAGTCTCTATAAAGCGGGTCATATGCCTACACTGAGTCTAAATGCGGGTTACACAACCAATATTCAGCAAGAAAACAGTAGTGAGAGTGAGAGTGTAAACGATTTTGACAACGGCACAGTAGGCCTGACCTTGAGCATACCTATTTTCGAAGGTTTCAAGGTCAGCTCTAAAGTCAATCAGGCGCAATATCAGTACGTAGAAGCGAGCGAGAAGATGGAACAGACTCACCGTAAGGTAGTCAAGGATGTTCGTAACAACTTCAATAACGTAGGCGCTTCAATCAGCTCAATCCGTGCCTATGAGCAATCAGTTATCTCATCAGAGAGTGCACTTAAAGCGACTCAGGCTGGTTTTGAAGTCGGTACTCGTACCATAGTCGACGTACTTAACCGTACGCGCGATCTATATGATTCTAAGCGAAAGCTGTCTGATGCCCGTTACGGTTACATCAACTCAATACTTGCACTTAAACAAGCTGCCGGTACCTTGAATGAAGATGATGTTATCGCCATCAATAATGGTTTGACTGCACAAGCGACACAAACAACGACTCAGTAACGAGTTCTTTAATGTGTAGCTAAGTTATCCGCTTTGGATAACTTAAGTAGAAACCGCCACTCTTAATCGATGGCGGTTTTTTTATGACTGATAAAAATCAACTTTATACCAAACAAGTTATCGGATCTTTCAGTCATATCTAGTGGCCATATAATTTCTCCAATAAAAAACCGCCGAATGGCGGTTCTTATATCAAGCTTGAAACAGTAAATTTAGCAGGCTAGATTTAGAAGACCAATTCGACACCGGCGAAGTAACCTTTAAATTGAGTGTTAGCCGTTACGCCATCGAAGTCGTTCACATCGAAGTTAAAGTCACGGTAACCCACACGCACCTTAGTATCCAGAGCCACGCCATCAAACTGCCAGCCTAGACCGACAGAGTAATCATAAACACTAGACTCATCAACACCTATCATAACATCGGCGAAGCCATACAGACCAAGGCCTGGAATGCCGACCTGTGCATCGGCATAAGCCATCACTATACCGCTATCTAGCTCAATTTCTGAATTTACACGGCCGCTTGTCGCTTTATCGTTAACACGGAAAGAGCCGTGCATCTTCTTATAGGCCGCACCAACATCTAAAGCAACCAGATCATTATCTAACAGCTCGTAATAAAGAATAAAGTCTGTGTTACTTAGATCTGAGTTTGTATTGATATCGCCATTGTAAGTCTGACCACCAAACTCAAAGCCATCGGCAACACTACTACCACTCGCATCAAGTCGGTTCTCTCTGATTTTCACATTGGGTACCAAAGGGATCGGATGCTCTATGGCAACCCAAATGCTACCTTGAGAAGATGAGCTGTAGTTAAAATCTTGCTGTGGTTGACCATTCTCTGCAAAAGTACCACTGGTATCGGCCTTCCAGTAATCGCCACCGACCTTAAAGCCTATCAGTGATGCAGCCTGTGCAGAAGTGCCTACCAAGCTTGCCAAAAGTGCACATGCAACTAATGTTTTTTTCATTATCTAATTAACCTTTAATCAATAAATTTGTTAGATCAATCACCGCAGCATTTGCGCGGGAGATATAATTTGCCATCACCAAAGAGTGATTGGCGACTACGCCGAAACCCGAACCATTTAAGATTATCGGACTCCAAACAGACTGTTGTGTCTCTTCCAGTTCACGTATGATTTGCTGCAAACTGACTTCGGCATTCTTTTTACGTAAGACATCGGCAAAATCAACTTCAATAGCCTTCATAAAGTTTAATAATGCCCAGGTAGCACCTCGAGTCTCATAAAACACATCGTCTATCTTCCACCAACTGGTCTTAATCTGTTGGCTAGCTTGCTTAGGTGTAGACTGAGAAGCCTCACTGTCGCCGGCTAAATCTGTGTTTAACCTATCTTGCCCTACACTGGCAGAGAGACGCTGAGACATGCTGCCTAAACGTTTCTGCACCTCTTTGAGCCACTCATTGAGATTATCCGCTCGAGCATAAAATTGCGCTTCTTGGTTGTTGGGATCTGATATTTTAGCGCGATAAAGTTTCAGTAATTTGATGGCATCTTTATATTCACCTTCGGCGCTAGGCACAAGCCAACTGGTATGCTCGATATTGAGCTTAGAGTGGGCGGCTAGCAGATCTTTATCAGCCATGGATTGAGACTGGGAACGACTGAACTCTTTACGCATGATTAATGCGAGATCCCGCGCCTGCTCCAAGGCACCAAACTCAAAGGCTGGCATATTGTCCATAAAAATTGAGGGAGGAGTCACATCGTTAGATAACCAGCCACCTCTCTTGTTAAGCAAGGTTTCCATCGTCATTATGAGTGACGTCGTCGTCGCATAGCCCACGACTCCAGACTCTTGTCCCGCACTAAACTGCTGCGGCTGAATCACATCCGGCGCGACGCTCCACCAAACACTGATGAAGTAGCCAATCAATATGATAAAAACCGCGATACCCGTCCACTTTTTCCATGTCATTTGCATTTGATACACTCCGTTGAATCCCACATTAAATTAATGATGATGGTGATGACCTTCCGATTTAGTCATGGCTTGCTTACTCACCATCAAGCTCACAGGAAGCTCTGAGCCATTATCGAACTTAAGGGTTAAATTGACTGACTTCCCCGAGACTAATGGCTGTTTCAAACCGAGCAACATAATGTGTTTACCCGACTCGCTCAAAGTTAACTGACCATGCTGGGGGATAGTGAAGCTTTCCACTTGGCGCATCTTTACCATACCGTCCTCTTCGATAACGGTATGTAACTGAGCCTCTTTGACAAAATCGGCCTCTACGGCAACAAGTTTTATCGAAGGACCATGATTTTCCAGGGTTAAATATGCCGCAGTATTTGGCACGCTAGGTGGCATAGCTCTCACCTGACCGTCGACAAGCATAACATTGGCCATGGCAGAGAAAGATGCCCCAAACAGCAGGACAAAGTTAAACATGTGTTTGAATATTTGCTTCAATGTCTTAAACTCCATTTAACCCCATTCGCTTAGAGGAGAAAACGCAATGAGTACAATTCAGGTTAAGGATGAACAAGGCGTAAGAATTATCACAATTAATCGCCCTGAAAAGCGTAATGCTCTCAGCCTTGAGATGTATACTAACCTCACAGAATACCTTATCCAAGGTGAGTCAGACAACGCAATTTACTGCTTTTTAATCAAAGGTCAACAGGACTGTTTTACTTCGGGTAATGATGTAGCAGACTTTTTAAAAAATAGTAACTTAGACAGTAAACACCCGGCCTTTAACTTTCTCTTTCATCTGTTAGATCTCAAAAAACCAATCGTTGCAGCAGTCACAGGGGCTGCAGTTGGTATAGGCACCACCTTACTACTGCATTGCGATCTGGTTTATGCCGATAACACTGCAAAGTTTCAGTTACCTTTTGTTAACTTAGCCCTAGTACCGGAAGCCGGAGCGAGTCTGCTGCTTCCTCAACTCGTTGGACCACAGAAAGCAGCCGAATTACTGTTACTCGGCGAAAGTTTCGATGCTCAAACGGCTAAAACACTCAATATTATCAATGATGTGATCCCTTCGGAGACCATTTTTGACTTTGCTTTAGCCCAGGCGGTCAAACTCGCTAAGCAACCACCACTGGCACTTCAGGCATCTCGTGCATTGATGCGCTCAAATAAAGAGCTGGTACGTCAACAGATGAAAGATGAGCTAGCGCAGTTTTCTATAAGACTAAAGAGTGATGAAGCCAGAACTCGCTTCGAAGCATTTCTCAAAAAATAATTGGCTTAATCTAAAAGCCCAGCTGACTGGATAAGATCAGGGTCCTCGTGGACTCTGCATCTTGATAGAGAAGAGATATCAAACTCTGGAGAACTTAAGTCGGTTCTTCAATCAAACTGACTCGACTTACCAACCCCCCATGCAGCCAATAGTAATAAGAGTACAGGCCAAAGCAGAGAGAAGCCGCTAACAACCATAATCAGAGCCGCAAGGATACATAATGCAGAGACCAAAGCTAAGACACTAAAAGCGACTGTCAGCCAGAGTAAAATAACCAGTAGCATCACAGAGGTGACAAGGACACTCCATAAGCTAACATCCATCCAAAAAAGTGGCTCTACATTCAAAAATTTACGAGAAACAAACTCAGATACTCCCCAAATCTCCAACGCCATAACCAGAGCAGCTATCACCAAGATGGCGGTACTTAGACCTAACAATATCGCTAGCGTTCGGCTTGCCTTACTCTTATTTACACGACTTTTATTTATATAACTTTGCTGACGATTCAAGAGTTAGCTTCCCATTTAGGAAGTACTAAGGCGAGTACAAAATAGATCAAGAGTCCCATCACCGGGTTCAGCAAGATCACTGCCGCCCACACCACTCGGGTCCATAAACAAGACCAGTTAAACTTATCGGCCATCATTGCAGCTACGCCACATACCAAGCTAGTCGGTCGCTTCATACGACGCATATATCTATCAGTTGAACTAAAGGCACTCATTCTCTTCTCCATTTAAATCTACTTGCCAGACTTACTTTAGTCTTGAACCTTGTGCCAGCTAAAACTGCAAACTAACAGAGCGCAAAAAGTAAAACTGAGTACTGGCATGAGTAGTAGAGTCACTATATCCGCTGTAAACCACATATTTAATCCTTAACCATAGCGCTAGTGATCACTGCCTTAGATTGCTGCTTAACTAACTCACTTGTCTTGCCACTGTCTTCTAGTTCAAACATGGCTTCTGAAAGCTGTGTTTGTAGTGAGAGGCTGAGCTCGCGTTGGGCGACTTGCATCATATCTTGCATTTGGGCACTGATGTTCTGCTCTATATTGCGAGTCAAATCAGTAAGAATAAGACCATCTGCATGGGCCCCCATACTCGCTCCCATCAATACTGCGACCACTAGAGATGCTTTTGCTATTTTGCTAACAGTTGAATTAAACATGATGTCTTCCTTTTCATTGGTGTCTTTCGACTTAAGTGATTTACAAATTAGATAATGCGAGCAGCGTGCCAACTTTGACAAAACAATTAAAGTAGCTAAATAACAATAACTTGGGAATGGATGTGTTAAATTGGCTCGAAAATGATATGAAAAGGTAAATAAGGTTTTAGTAATTTTAACCATGGGCTGGTTAAATTCACTAAGTGAGGGTATAGAGAACTGATTTATCTGCAGTGAGATCAAAAAAACCGCCAGTCTGGCGGTTTTTAAAAGCTAAATCGAGTCTAGCAATCCATTTTTTTTCTAGCCTGTTCAATCACTTCGATTCCAGCCCCTTGTTTATGAGCATTCTCACTAATATAGCGTCTCCAGGCTCTGGAGCCTGGCTCTCCTTGAAACATTCCTGTCATATGGCGAGTGATATGGTTTAACCTGCCACCGTCGACAAGGTGTTTCTCTATATAAGGAATAAATTTCTCTAAAACAGCATCTCGGCTCAACACAGGTTTATTGCTACCGCAAAGTAGCTGATCGACCTCGGCCAATATATAGGGGTTTTGATATGCTTCACGGCCCACCATGACTCCATCTATATGGAGCAGATGCTCCCGACATTCATCGAGTGTTTTAACCCCACCGTTGATGGAAATATGCAGCTTAGGATAATCCTGCTTCAGCCGATACACACGCTGGTAATCTAAGGGCGGGATTTCACGATTCTGTTTAGGACTTAATCCCTGTAACCAGGCCTTTCTGGCATGCACAATAAAAGTATCACAGCCCACATCACTGACAGTATCGACAAACTCAGTCAGAAACTCATAGCTGTCCTGATCATCGATACCTATACGCGTCTTAACCGTCACAGGAATATCCACGACTTGCTTCATCGCGGTGACACACTCGGCGACGACTTTAGGCTCGGCCATAAGGCAAGCGCCGAAGCGACCACTTTGAACCCGATCCGAAGGGCAACCCACATTTAAATTGATCTCATCATAACCGCGTTCTGCAGCCAGCTTAGCGCAAGTGGCCAAATCCTGAGGGTTTGAACCACCTAACTGCAATGCTAATGGGTTCTCTTCACTGTTATACGCTAGATAATCCCCTTTACCGTGAATAATCGCACCTGTGGTCACCATCTCGGTATATAACAAGAGTTCTGTAGACATGATCCGCGCCAGGTAACGATAATGCCGATCCGTCCAATCCAGCATGGGCGCGATGGAGAAGGTGCGATTGAGCGGTTTCATTGCTGTAACTGGCTTGCAGCCTGGTTTAGTTGATACTGTCATGTGTTCCGAGTCGCTCTGAATAGCCTGTAATTTCGTTGAATTTCGTTGTATGGTGTCCCATAGGGGCCCCATTATGGGGGTGGACGATTTAGCGAAATTCACTGATATGGCATCTTTTACAATAGAGAAACGCACAAAAGCAAGCGGCAAGTTTAGTTATCGCTGTACTGTGCGCGTCAAAGAATCCGGCGAAATTATACATCGTGAGTCTAAAACATTCAGTAAAAAAGACGTGGCGCGTACCTGGGGCAAAATTCGATGCGATGCCATTGAACATCATGGGGCACTCAACACACACAAAGTCGTGCCCCTTGGGACCCTGCTAAATTTGTACTTTGAAGATCATGACTTATGGGGAAAAACAGGGCGAACGAAACGCTATGTCATTAAGATGCTGATGGACTGTGACATCTATAAGGTGAAAAGCGGCTCACTAAAAACCAGTGATCTGATAGAACATTGTAAAACGAGGCGCGCAGCAGGTGCTGGGCCTGCAACTATCTATCATGATATTGCCTACCTGCGCAGTGTGATGAAAAAAGCGTTACCCGTTTGGGATATTTTTGCTAACTATCAAATTTTCGACGATGCGGTCCCCGTTCTAATCGAAATGGGCTTAGTAGGCAAAAGCCAGAAACGAACGCGCCGCCCGACAAAGAATGAACTCGAAAAACTCAAAGAGGGTCTTCAAGCAAGAATGGACTTTAGACCCAATGGGAAAACTCGGATACCTTTTCTCGATATCTTAGACTTTAGTATTTTGACCTGCATGCGGATCGGTGAAGTGTGCAAATTACGCTGGGAAGATTTAAATCAAGATCATAAAACTGTTTTAGTGCGTGACAGAAAGGACCCCAGAAAAAAAGCTGGTAATCATATGATTGTGCCTTTGCTTGCTGGTTCATTTGACATTGTTAAACGCCAAACTCAACACAATGATTTGATATTCCCCTACAACCCGAGATCTGTCACGGCAGGTTTTCAACGGGTGCGTAACGAACTGGGCATTAACGATCTGCGTTATCATGATTTGCGCAGAGAGGGAGCCAGCCGACTATTTGAAAAAGGTTATTCTATTGAAGAGGTTGCTCAAGTCACCGGCCATAAAAACCTAAACATTTTATGGCAAGTTTACACTCAGTTATTTCCTCATAAACTTCATGATAAGTTTTCAGATAATAAATAACCAAATAGCCTTGGATGTAGGCTTTTTGGACGCGGGTTCGAGCCCCGCCGCCTCCACCAATTACTAAGAAAGGCCAACCTTAACGGGTTGGCCTTTTTTTATTGCTTAACTTCAAGCGGTTACGCACTACCCTCTCCCCTTATTCAGCGTAAAACTCTTCCAAAATAACCATTCCTTCATCGTTTCTCAATGGCGACAAATGACCAAATGGCGGCAAAGTGGCGACAGCACACAGCCATGGCTTCAAAAGGCACGACTCAATGTTACTCCAAATAACTGGCGATCTTGGCTTTACGCAGACATTCTGTGAGCGCTTGCAGATATTCCGCTCGCCTAGCCATTCGAGTTCTTCTTTGGTGATAACATAGCTGGGTTTATAGCGCGCATCAACATAGCCTTTTCGCAACAATTTAAAGCGCCAGCGCTCCTCTTAGGTCCCTTGCGGAAACACGGTGAGAAACTCCGGTTCAATACCAGCCACTAGGCCGCCGAGTTTTTTTAAATCATGAACACTGGGTTTATAGCGAGTAAAGACGAGTAGAATGGCACTGTAGAGTTTTTCAGTGACTTGATGTAGTAAAAAAGCGGCATTACTGAGAAAATTTTGGCTCACCATAAATGAATAAGTAATAAGAAACTCATCCGCATTTTTCATCCAATAATCATAATCTTCCTGCGCCAGAAGAGACCGTTCTAGTGCCGTCAGCTCTTTGGCTTCACCAATGGTAAAGTTGCCGGTGTCATACAACATAATGCCTTCACGCTTAATGTCGATATAGAAGTACTGACTTTTACTGATGCGTCTATTGATGAAAGCAAGGTCTTCGGCTATCACGCTAACGGGCGTCCGTTGAATGGGTTTCATCAACGCCTGACTGAGACGCTCATTTTGTTCGACATGACTGGCTTGTTGACGAGTCTCCATGACCACTAACAAGTCAAAGTCACTTTGATAGCGAAACTGCAAGGTATCGGGGTCAAGATCTTCGACCCAGTCGCCGCGGGCATAGCTGCCGAACAGAATGATCATCTGCGGCTCAACAAATTGACGAATGGTGGCCACAGCACGTTTTAGCTCATGGATTTTCTGCTCAGGCAGATGTTCAAGGGAGGTTTTCATTTTCATGGGGCTAATCGTAACGGATAGCTCCAGGGGGAAACAGGACACAGAAAATCTGGGGGTCGATAAAAGTGCCTAGAATCTGCTACAGGGTCTGATAGATCTCAAGATTGCGAAGCCATAGAGACTTTCCAAAGTCGTGGCGCAGACCATAAAGCTTATCCTAGGGCAAAGATTTTTAATGAATAAAACCTTTCTCGCAAGTTTACCTACAAAGAGATTCGAGCGTTGCTGCCAACTGTTTAAAAATGCTCTACACAGAGAAAGGCACTCTATTGAAGTGATCTCACGCGCACGTTGTAAGACAACATCCCTGTTGTTGGATTGCTCAGGCAAGAGCCTCATTTGAACCTGAACGATATGATTGATCTCCCCTAAACCTCTCGTTGCCTCTTCTCGACGCCGAACGTTTAACTGCAACCATAGCCGCGTTTTGTGATAGCTTTTGCCTTTTTTGATTGATTGGCCCTAGGTTTGTAGTCCCCTGGACTAGCACCGTTTACTTTTGGCTTTTATGAACCCTCTTTTAAAAGTCACTTTTACTAAAAGGCACTGGCTTCTCTATATCAGTTTAGAGACTATTGAATAAGCGTATTGTCCCCTGTGCTCTACTTTAACTATTCACTCTAAATAATTCCTTTTAAAAGAAATATTGTTCAAATAATCACTCGAAAGTAACTATTAATTTTGAGTGATATTTAAATCAGTAATTACTCTACATGGTTCATAAAAATCAGGGGGCGTTCGGGTTACCCATAGGATAGAGAATAATCTCAGGCTTGTGCTCTAGATTCATAGGGTAAGAAGAATGTTGTCTACGGTGGCTTATATTCTTGACAAAAGATTAAAAGCGTCCAGCAGGAAACAAGTGTTAAATCACAGAGAACTTTGCAGTTTTAAAGCCCTGCTTCTGCCCTTTCGCTACGAAATTACTTTGAGGTTTTATGTTACCATACAGTCTGTTATCACTGGCAGTTACCGATGGCGCCAGTCGTTAACTTGCTCTTCTTTGTGCTAAATGCGGCAGCATCTGTAAGTACCATAACTTAGGAGTTCACCATGGAACCCATCTCAACTGGCATTGCTATCGGGCTCGTCTCGAATGTTATTTTCAAAGCGCTGTGTATTTCCACTACGGTCACTGTCGATATTCTCAAGAAGCACTTCGATAACCCTCCCTCTGACGAAATCTTGCAGCAGATAGCTTCGAAAGCACAAGAGCTAGAGATCGATGACGAATGGTCCCCAAAAAGAATTGAACGTGCCATTGGTGCTGATCCGAGTTTTCTACAGATGCTCTCAGCCAGTAACATCACCAGTTCGACGATAATAAACCAACACCACACTGGTACTGGCGACAATGTTGCTGGTGATAAAATCGTGACCGGGTAATAACAATGACCACCACTCCCCTAGATCCTCAAAATTTTAACTCTGCAGCGGTTAATCAGTCCCATGATGGCCAAGGCGACAATGTATTAAATAAGTACATTCAAAGCATTGCACCAGACCTATTACGAAGACCGATTCAGGCGATCCTTAACGCCATTGCTAATGACGACTTAGACAAAGCTAAGTCTGACATTGAACTCATTGAGTCTATGGGGGGCAAAGATAGTAATGCTCAAATGTTGATCAGTGCACTTCGCATCTTTAATGATCTTGTTGGTGATGAAGAACAAAGCCGAGCAATCTATCAATCCCTGAAGCAAAGCTTGGCTTCGACCCATCAGGTACCTAATGATGTGATCACTGCAGCGCTAATGCTGTATGAATTCAAAGACTCTCAAGAAGCAATGGCCGCTAAGCGATACCTACAAACAAAGCACTCACCTGTAAGCTACAGCACGTATATTTTTAATAAGAACTTAGCCAGTACAGAACAGCTAAGCCAATTTTGGGAAGCTCATGAGTTAAACTTAGACTTGCCAGCACTAAAAGGATTGATTATCGGTGCCCTAAGAGTGCAAGCACACGATCTTCTAGCAAAGGTCTATCCGTCTCTAGAACACTACGAGCCCAACCTTTCCAATAAGGCTCTCACCTTTTTTTGCCAAGGCGCCATTCTTTTCCCTAGATTCACTAATCGGCATTATTACCTTCTTACATATCCAGATAAGGTCGAGGTAGATAGGCTAGTAGTAGAGGGGGCCAGTTTGCTCAATCAAGGCCAGTCAGATCGAATGACTATTGGTGCCTGTGCTTCATTCGCTACCTACACGCAAAATGAAATCAGTGATCTACCTACAGCTCTGTGTCCCTTTATCAATAAAATAGATGATAGCTTCACTGTGCTTAAGCTAAATTTACAGTCATATTTGAATAAAGAAAAAACACCGTCTCCGGTAGCGTTTCAAGATGACGACTTTATCGAAGGAGTATTAAGCAGCAAACACTTCCCAACTCTGTTCACAACAAACTCAGCTATAATGCTGCGGCGTGCTCTTAAATTAGATTTGGCGCCGGAATTAGCTAGGATGGAAAAGCTGGTACGTGTCTCCTTATTAGCAAAGCTCGTTACGATTGAGCCAACAACTCAGAGGCAGCTTATCGATTATTTAGACAAGATGCTAAACGATACACCTTATGATTTAACGGCGTATCCATTCCATCACTCATACCATCTTTGTAACTTGTTAGATGAAGCAGAACTGCATAGGTATATACCTAAGATCTTAGCGCAATTTCAAATTCAAGGTGCCTGGCTATCTCCACCAAAGGGCATGTATCTAGACTCCCTGATAAAAACAAAACAGCTCTCCACTTTGAATACGACCTTAGCTCTAACCCATCCAGACGAGCATCAAGCACTATATCATTCTTGTAGGGCCCGTTATTTTGAGGCGATTGGAGAAGACAAAAATGTCCTTAAACACGCCTATCTTGCCATTGAGAGCTCAGATAACCATATAAACGCTTGGATCTACTTAATAAAATTTGCAGGCCGATCTCAACATGTTTCATCTGCTGAATTACGCTCCATCTTTGAAACTATTCCTGACGAGTGCTTCATTCGGCCATCTCCTTATTCTTGGGAATTGCTAGCTACATGTCTGAGATACGGCGATTTCAGCCGTGCAGAACGGATCGCTTTGGATCTATTTGTAGTTAGCCCTAATGAAATGGCTCTTCATTACAGTAACTGGGTAAACTCAGCCTTCCTTCACGATCAAGGTAGTTTTCAACCAACTTATGCCACTACTGTAGGTGATCATCAAAACTGCTATTTATTGGAATCTAACGGGACTACTAATTACAAACTCGTAACAGCTGTTAAAAACCAACATCCTGACTTCATCCTGCCAACTAGTCCCTTAGGGAAGCAACTTTTAGAGGGAAAGAAGGGCGATACAATAGAGAACCAGCTAATTGAGTACCGCATCGTAGAAATAGTTTCCCCTTTTGAGGGGGCTTTACAGATCGCAAACAAACTCAGGCAGGAACTCAATGACGGAACTGACTCCTTCGCAATGCTGACGATCCCTGAAGATCCAAAGCAATTGAATGAGTTCCTTAAAAAGACAATCGCGATGAGCAATAAGCGACGAAGTGAGTCATCATTACAGCTTCTCTCTGACAACAATCATCCGATTCAAGTTAGGGGGGCACATCAAGCTAATCACTCTAAATGGTCGGGAGCTGTTGCTGCAATCCTATCTCCAAACTTCGCTAAGAACAGTACCCCGAATCAAAACTCGCGAAGCCGCGTGTTGTGCTCACCGATTTTTACGGATTAACTTTATTAGCCATTTCGAAGCTTGGTCTTCAACTTAAAGCAGCTAGGGTTCAGCTCCTAATTACCCAAGAAACACTCTTCTATGCCAAAAGTTGGATAAAAGATCACTCTGGTAACTACCTTGCGGCAGGTCTATACACAAATGGTGAGCTATCAATCACGACAGAAGAGACCTTTGCCATTAAGGAAATGATTTCTAGCCTAACACAGCTACTTAAACTGGTCACAATCACTGAGCCTATCCTAGCAGACCAACCAGATTTCATTTCTAGACTACACAAAATTTTCGATGAAAGCGTAACCTCAACACTCGCTCAGTCCTTTGCCACAAAGACCCAGTACCTATCTATTGATAAACAATTTGATTTTCTTTTTCAAAAGGAAGATATCCCGTTCGCTAACACTGCAGCGCTAACTGTCGAGCTGTGCCAGCAGCTCCCCAAAGAAGACCTACCGTCATATCTAGAAATCATTATTGCAACGGAGAATTCGTTGCCATATTTATATGACCAAGTTTTGGAAGTTGCAGTGAGTCAATCTGAGAATGGCTGGTTTATAGTACTTCAATTACTTAAAAAAAGTAGAACCCCGTTTCACAGTGAATTCCTAATCAATTTGATTTTGCTTGTGGTTGTACACCTTTCCAAGGCGGCTAAATCAGTCTCAGATGACCCTTCTATCGATGTTTTTTCCTTCTGTGCTGAGAAATTAAGTCAGCAAATCGCTGCTACGGATCTCAAGTCAATTATTGAAAGACAACTTGATGATAAAAGACTAAGAAAGATTACAGACGGCTTATTTACCAAATTTATAAACGGGGGATAACCTAATCAACTTGAGAGTTTTTCTCGCCGGTGTTTTTCATCCTGTTGAGGTAAGGCTAGAGAAAGAGGTCAATGCAGATCATTGCGAGCAATGGCGTATCAGCTACATCACCGACTTTAGCTATACAGGGTAACCCCGTGTTTAAAGCCACATATCAGCGACTACTTGGGCAAGGAAAACCCAAGAAAGTGGCTATTATTGCATGCGTCCGAAAGATGGTAGTCATCCTCAACTCAATGTTGAGGGATGGCTCTATGTGGGATGAGAATGCAGGTTAAAATAAGTTACTGACGCCATAGTCGTTTGTTAGCTTTTGTACAGGCCATAAAAACGACTATAGCAACGGATTTTAGGTCAAGTTGGCGAACTTCATCTTTAAGGCTTTCCAAACCCGATTCGATACCTTCAAGCTTTGATTGACCTTTCCAGTGTACTTTAGTTAAAGGCGCATTGATTGAATTAAGGAATACGGTAAGTACCTTACCTTCAACAAAGACTTCTAGTTACAGGCCATTTTGTAAACTTTGAAGTTGTCAGGAAAGGCCTTTTTAAATTGCGTAATGTACGGTCGGCAACTTACGTACCAAGAGGTTTCGGCCCCAATATTGGTTTCGCTGTTGCGATCAACTTAAATCGCTAATCAATATTTTACTTAGTTTTTGAGCTTATTTACCTTACTACTCGTCGACTACAAGCCACAGAGTGGATTAATTAAGCGCCATCTTTTTCAATAACCAAGTTTTGCTTGGTATCGATGCAGAGATTACGTCTACAAGTAATTTGGTCGAAGAGCTCAAGAAAACTCATCATCAAGTTCGTGATGGTAAGGCTAGCATTTGTTCAGAGTGCCCCATATCCACTCCAACATCAGCAGGCTATCGCTCTAGCAAACTTTACTCTTCTAGAAAGCTCTATTAATTCAGTATTTCAGATTATTGGAATTGGACAGATCCAACTGAGCTGTTGACGATTCTTGAATTAGCGCTATCATGTCCCGATCTCAGGAGTTACAGATGACGAAAAACACAGCTATTCCCACCAGAAACAAGGATTTCCAACAAGCTAGGCAAGCGAGGAAGGATGAGTTCTACACCTCCCTCAGTGATATTGAGCTTGAGCTAAGGCATTACACGAGCCACTTCGAGGGTAAAGTTGTCTACTGCAACTGTGACGATCCTCGAGCCAGTAACTTCTTTCGCTACTTTTCTGAGAATTTCGAGAAGCTTGGTTTGAAGAAGTTAATCACCACATGCTATCAAAGTCAGGACGCAGAGCACTTCGGACAGAATGACTCTGACAAGGCTGTCTACTTGGAGTATACAGGTAATAATAACCGCGATAGCATCCCAAGTGATCAAGAGAACGGCATCAAGCAGCTCGTAGAAGACGGAGACTTCCGCAGCGACGAAAGTGTCGCATTGCTCAAGCAGGCCGATATAGTGGTGACCAACCCGCCGTTCTCGCTCTTCAAGGAATACGTAGCTCAGCTCGTCGAGTATGAGAAGAAGTTCATAATCATCGGGAACATGAATGCTGTGACCTATACGAATATTTTTCCGCTCATCAAGAATAGCCAGATATGGTATGGCCCAAGCATACGCAGTGGAGACCGAGAATTTCGAGTGCCAGACGACTATCCGCTAATGGCCGCTGGCTCTAGGGTCGACGAGTACGGCAACAAATACGTCAGGGTAAAGGGTATCCGTTGGTTCACCAACCTCGATTATCCCAGTCGGCACGTGGACCTGAACCTCCAGAAGACTTACTCTCCAGACGCAAACCCGAAGTATGCAAACTTCGACGCGATTGAGGTCAGTAAGACGAAGGACATCCCTTTGGATTATGACGGCCCCATGGGAGTTCCGATCACCTTCCTCGATAAGTTCAACCCAGATCAGTTCGAGATCCTTGGCTCCAGTAAGGCTCTAAGTCGGCCGATGTCTCAGATAGCGGAAAAAGGCACCTTTCAGCAAGGTGGACCACGTTTTTATCTGCCAAACGGCGACGGCACGTACCGCCGGATGTACGAACGCATAATCATTAGGAAGAAGCATTCATGAGCACCAGAATAGTAATGCAGCAGAGAGGTATTTATGTCGTTCCGCTACCTCGGTAACAAAACGCGACTAACCGACTGGATTGTCGGCGAGATTGGACGTGTCCTTCCGTCAGGCTCAACGATCGCTGACCCTATGTGTGGTACAGCCTCAGTCTCATTGGCCTTGGCCCGTGCTGGCTACTCAGTGACTGCAGCCGATGCTCTGACCTTCCCAGTTATTCATGCGCGGGTTCGACTGTTAGCCAAACAGCCGCCAGCTTTCAAGGCACTCGGTGGCTACGACAAAGCTCTGGATTGGATGTGCTCGGCTGCGCCCGTAGATGGATACTTTTTTAAGGAGTTTGGCGAGGGCGGAAGTCCTGCGAACGGGCGTGCGCCACGTCTCTACTTCTCTGCAACCAACGCAGCACACATAGACGGTGTTAGAGACGGCATCCGTGAGTTGGCCTCATCTGGAGACATTAGTGAGATCGAGCATAGCGTGCTACTCCATCATCTGATTCTAGCCACTAATAAGGTAGCGAATATCAGCGGTACCTATGGGTACTTCCTGCGAGAGCTCTCTCGATCGGCACTTCGGCCGATTACATTCGACCCTATTGAGTTCGAGCAAACACAAGGGCACCACACAGTTCTTCATGGGCCGGTTGAAAAACATGCATCGGCTCTCAGCGTCGATGCAGTCTACCTCGATCCACCATATACCAAAAGGCAGTATGCTGGGAACTACCACATCTTGGAAACACTCGCTCGGGAAGACGAGCCATTAGCAGCTGGTGATGGGGGACTCCGTCCGTGGAAAGAACAGGCCTCTGACTTTTGCTACCGACGCAACGCCGGCAAAGCATTTCGCGAAACACTCGAGCAACTTAATGTGCCACATGTGTTTATCTCCTATAGCCAAGACGGCCAAGTTCACGAAGATGAGCTGCTCTCCATTTTGAGCGACTTTGGAAAAGTTACAATACACGAGCAACCCTACACTCGGTTCCGCAGTAACAACCGAACAAAGGAAGGAACAGTGCTAGAGCGCCTTTACCACATAGAGACCTTTTGAATATGACAAATAAACTAAACATCAACCGTATCTGGTGGCGTAATGTTCAGCCGGGCGAGTTCTACAATATTGAGCGATACTATCGAATCCAAGGCGGCGGCGGATCCCTCTACATCGAAATACCAAGTTCGATAGTTCCCGCTACCCTTGACTTCCTCGGCGTGGCCGCGACTGACGTGAACTCGCTCCCCGTCATAACAATCCAAGCTCACGTCATCGGCCAACCCGGCATCTCCGGCCCCATTGAGTTCCAGCGGAAGGCTGGCGGCCGCATGCGCATCGCCCGCCAGAACCGCCAGCAACCCCAATCTCAGCGCCATCCTTCGTGGACCTCAACCAGAGGCTTCCCGACGGCGCCGGACGGCGTATGCAGCACGGAAGACGCACGCCCGTATTTTCCCGAAGGCGGATTACGCATCTATATCGCCAAGACCATCGAAGGTGATTACTACGCCGGTTTCACGAAGGGGCCGCGTCCTACCTGCATGGTTGAAACCGACCCGATGTGGGACCTTTTCGGCAATGATGTAGGCGGTGTGATTCATGCAAACTGAGGTGAGACATGGCTGATAAACTCAACGACATTATGGCCTCATGGAGTGCCAGCCGGAACGTTCTGCTCTACGGCCCCCCTGCGACTGGCAAGACGAGGTTAATCAGTGAGCTATTCCAGGCACTAGACACACCGCCGGAAAGCCAACGCGGCATTCTCCTCGACCCTAACGACGCGGCGAGCCCGCTTAGTCGGCCGAATCAGGAGATCACTATCCCCCAGCCCGTTAAGGTAGTATGGACAACGTTCCATCAGTCCTACGGATACGAGGACTTTGTGCTAGGCTTGAGGCCCGATATTACCACCGAAGGAACGCGTCTCCAACCATGGGCTGGTGTCTTTCTCGACGCCGCACTTGAACTGGATGATCCCTCGTCGGAATACAAGTCGGTAGTGATTTTTATTGACGAGATAAACCGTGGTAACGCGGCTCGCATTTTTGGTGAGTTTATGACTTTCCTAGACTTCGACTACCGCGATGATGGTCGTATACCTCTCCCCTTACCCCTCCGACAGCTGACCTACAAAGACGGTCGGAGCGAGAAGATCTTCCGGCCCGGCGGCAAGAAATCTGATATCCCCGAGAATTTCAGATTTCCGAGAAATATCTACATAGTATCAACGATGAACAGCGTCGATCGAGCAGCTGTACCGATTGACAGCGCCCTTGCACGCCGATTCGATCGGATAGAAATGCGTCCCAACCTCGATGTCCTAGCCCAGAATTGGGGCCTGGACAAGACAACCATTCCTAAACCAAGTGAAGACAATTGGGAAACCCTCAGTCCGTTGGTGACCGGTTATCTACTGCTCGACAGACTAAACATTGCCATCGCCTCCGACTTTGGTCCCGAATTTGAGCTTGGTCACGGCCTTCTAACATCCGTGGTAAGTAATCGAACTGTCGAAGGACAGGCCACACCGACCGTTGAAGAAAATGATACTTGGCGCAGCCTTGCTGCGATCTGGGATAACGTCCTATTCCCTCAGTTGGAGGATAGGTACTCCGGCCGCCCAGAGCAATTGATCGACCTATTGCGCGTCGACACAGCCCCATCACTCGGCGATTACGCTTGGAAGCTGCGAACCTCAATGAGCAGCACTGTCACGACTAGGGTTCTGTCCCCCGTCCGTCTTAGTGAGCTTAACATTGACGTAATTCAGAGGTCCCTTAGGTGGCTTACACGCTAACAGCCCCGGTTCGCATCAAACTCCAAGAATATGGTGAACCGATTGTTCACCAAGCTAAAGATATTGATCTCCGTACACTAGCAGAGACGAACAAGCGCTGGCGCAAGACTCTAGGTCTTTCACGCGATCCTATCCGGGTGGAGGATATCGGCAACGGGCTCTTGAAGTTGAGGGCAGAGGCCGTTACAGGTGTCGTTCGCATTGGCAATACGGACATAGAGATCTCGCCGAAATTTCTAAGCGCTACAGTTGGCAGTTGGCAGACGGTTTTATGGCGAATTCTAACGGTTGTTGAGGGCAGTCATTTGGACGAAAACCTAACTGCAGCGCATCAATTGGAATCACTGTCCATACCCGACCTGCTCGCCGAGATGTTCCTCTCATCCTACGGCAAAGGGGCTGCACGTGGCCTGCCGCGCGGCTATGTAGCCGAGCAAAGAGCTGGCTACACTCTCCGAGGAAGACTAGATACTTCACGTTTGGGGGAGTGGGTCGCACGCCCTTGGGTACTTCCGTATGTAACAGATCTCCTAACTGATGACACTGCATTGGCCCGACTACTACGCTGGTCCGCAGAATGTCTTGCGGCAACCGTAAAAGCACCCAGCCGAGCACGAGCTTTGCGCGAAGTTGTGGCAGGCCTAGCTCACGTTGGTAGAAGGCCTCCTCAACTGCTCGAAGCACAGCGGATTTCCCTTGGTCCACAACATCAAGGGCTTGAGGCTGCTCGTGTGGTAGGATTGTTGCTATTGGAAGGATCTGGTGTTCATCACACCAGCGGCGAACATGCACTGTCAGGTTTTTTGTGGAACTCTGATACTATCTACGAAAACTATGTTTACTGGTTGTGTCATCGGGCTGCTAGTCAGCGTGGCATACGAGTTAACAAAGATGGGATAAAATTTGGCCAGTTAATTAAAGGGGATGGGAGCAAGCTGGAGACGACACCCGATGTAGTTTTTCATGACACCGACGGTTTTCGGGTCGCTATCACTGACGCTAAGTACAAACGTCTAGGCTCACGACCAAAGGCATCGGATACTTATCAGGTGCTAACCGCTGGTCATGTTCTCGGCTGCCAGAGGGTCTCGCTGACATACCCCGTCGCCATGAATCGCAAGCCCACAGTTTGGCGGGTTTCGTCGGCTTTGGGTGGCAATGACATCGAGTTAACAGCACTCCCAATTAACCTCATGAGGTTGACACTGTCCGGAGGGCATGAAGCTTTGATCGACATAATCGGGGACTGGCTAGACGGCGAACTGTTTGCCACAAAGTAGTTGACTACTTTTATCTTGAAGTTTTGGATTATTAGCTATTTCCAAGCTCTAAAATCAGTGAGGATATTTGACCACGTAATGTTTAACATTGAGCTGTAGATTATCCTCTGATTTTACTTTCTCTAATACTGGATGGTATCCGAGTGCTTAGTATTTATTAACGCAAAGACTAAATATCATCCCTCCCACTAATCACCATTTCTTTCAATTATCTGCTCCAGTACTTCACTTCCTACCCAACCGCCTAATGATAATGCTTTCATTTATAGTTGAACAAACTAAGCCAGTGCAATCGATAACGTCTTTTAAATCTGATTAGCTTCCTGGTAAGCCAGCTTATTACCTCTGATTTCAATAGCATCGACATAAGACACTTTATTATGACAAGCCTCAATGCATTGAATCAATATCAGATTATTAGACAAAAAAACTCCTTGTGCGTCAGATCTTGTCGCTGGTTAGTATTATGCTAGTGGCATACAGATATCAGATGGTGTCGCGCTCCTAACATTTACCATTGGCAAATTTGATTCAAAACTTTATGCCAAGTCCATAGATTTATTACGTAACGTGCGTTTACTAGATACCCCATCAATCACTCGAAGTGATTTAGATATTGCTCGAAGTCAAAATAAAAGCGCATCGGAGTTAATTGACATTGAGTTACTGTTTTCTCCATCAGCAAACTTTATCATGCGAAATGCCAAGCTGAGTGAAAGTCAAAGCGTCCAGCAATTGGAAGATGGGCGTTATCGCGTCAATGCCAAAGTTAAAGCCACCTCAGGGTTAAGAGCATTTTTGTGGAATATGGCAGACAATGTAGAAGTCGTGGTACCAATCAAATTAAGAACCCATTTCACACGGTTGCTCAACAAAGTAAATGCTCGGTATCAAAATGATGCGACTTAGGTTGTCGCAACCATAGGTTACGCTTTGGAGTATAACTTCTAGGAGATGAACCTATGTTTGACCTACTCACACAAAACAACCAATCACCTCGCATTGCCGTTTTCGGAGTGGGGGGCTGTGGATGCAATACCATCAATCAGCTCAGTCAGTCCCCTTTAAGTGACAACGTACAACTGATTGCCGTCAATACTGATGCTCAATCATTGGCAGCCTCAAAATGTACTACTCGTTTGCAGATCGGCTTAGAAGCGACTAAAGGTTTAGGAGCAGGTGCTAACCCTAAAAAAGGTCATGAAGCTGCACAATAATCTGAAGTACAGCTCAAAGAGCTAATAGACTTAGCCGACATCATATTTATCACTGGTGGTATGGGTGGTGGTACAGGCACTGGAGCCATTCCCTTTATAGCCTCTGTAGCTGCAGAATTGAATAAACCTTTAGTCGCAGTCGTCACCACCCCTTTCTGCTTTGAAGGGCATCAAAGAAATCAGCTGGCAAACACTGGCGTTGAACAATTAATGCAGCATGCCAATGCCGTAATAGTACTGCCAAACGACAAGTTAGCTGAAACATTAGACAAGAAAATAACCCTCGTTAACGCCTTCTTTGAAAGTAACCGTATTCTGCAAGATGTATTGCTCGGGCTGACAACGACCATCAGTCAATCAGGGATAATTAATATAGACTTGAATGACTTCATTGCTGTTGTAAGTCATCAAGGCCGTGCGGCTATGGGAGTTGCAAAGCAAGTAAAGGGAGAGGATTTACAACTTACCATCAACAATGCGCTGAAAAATCCTTTGCTAGAAGAGGTTGACCTGAGTCATGCAAAGGGGCGATTGTCAGTGTTATGGCGACTGAAGATATTGAACTCAGCCAATATAATAGTATTGGTGCAACCTTGCATCAGCAGTTAGATCCAAACGCATTGGTGATTATAGGATTAACTATCGTTCCTGAGCTTGATTGCGATCTTGAGTTGATGATAATTGCAACGGGCATTCAAGCACCTGTAGCTTGTTCAGCAGTGCAGGTGGACGCTGCCACATTACCGCCCCCAAAGACCGATTCGCCTCATTAGACTTGTTGAATATACATGACTTATTAAATGAGAAGTCTGGTGACAGTCGTAATGATCTCCACTATCAATCCGAACTCGATATTCCCACTTATACTCGTCAAAAACAGCTTAACTAAAGGATGTTTTAGAAACCATCACAACTATCGTTTCATTTACAACATGAGTTGAGCGTGTAGAAATTTATGGCTGTCATCACCAATACAAATACGGTCCCAACTAATTTCACATATATATCATCACTATGCTGTAACCAATTAACAGCACAGTAAAGCAGCTGGTGGCCGTAATCGCCACCAGCTGCTTTTTACTTCTACTGATTCATTAAGGAGGCATTATGCCTATAGCGTTTATAGCTGGCTTCGCTGTTGGAGTTGGCATCTATCACGCATTGAAGGAGGCTAACTATGTTTAGCTTTATTATGCATCGCCCTATCGCAGAGCTATTTTTATTAGGTATTGTTGCTGGGTACCAATGGGCAGCAGAGACTGACTGTTAGCCTGCACTTGTACGTGTTCATGGATGGCTTGTCGGTCCTCCATTTATGCCACAACACATTACGAGCTAATTATGAATTCCTAAGGTCTCGCTCTTCAGTTTTCGATAAAACCCACTCCTGAACTTTACTTTCTACCCAGGCCACGGCTCTAGCTCCCAAGGAAACTGACTTAGGGAAGCTTCCCTCTTCAATAAGTTTATATACTGTTGAACGTGCTAGGCCTGTACAGTCCATTACATCTTTAAGTCTTAAAAATTTCATGTTGTATTCCTGGTAATTAATCTCATTTAATTAACCAAGTCAGTATTTTTTTACCGTATCTCTTAAAGCAGATCGCTCAGCTATATAGCAAGGCGTACTAGCACTAGTAATACTCATCCACCTTTACGTACTAGGCTATTAGTTTGGGAGGAATGAGTACACAGTAAGGCACACCAACAGAGAACAAACGAGAGTAAAACTATAAGGGAGGTATATAGTTCGCTGATTGAGGCATTATTTGTGTGAATAACACACATAACGGCTCACCGAAGCGCGATTCGAGATATTCTTCTCTACTATTCGATTTAAATACTATTACAGCTTGTGAAGGTCAATTTTCGGTCCCGGACCTCTAATTGATAAATGTGGGCAGCGGTATAGGCTTGGACTGCAGTTCATCATAGAGCGCTTGTCCATGCGACTTGGATAAGACCGTCTCACCTCGATGAGAAAAATAGAAGTGATAACTACTGGTGTCTTTCTTGTATTCACCGTATAGCAAATGGTCAATGTAGCTATAGTCACCGGTATTGACTAGCACCAAGTAGTCGCCTTGTTCCAGATATACTTTTAACTGCAGCTCCCCTGCTAAGATGAGCCTGCTATCATTAAACAGAGTTAGCTGTTCACTCTCTGTTGGAATGCTCATTCTGCTCTGACTTACTACACAGATGCTAGTGCCATCTCTTCTGTTGAATTCATAGTCGATGTAGCTATTGTCTGGCTTCCTCCTGAGTGATGAGATTATTTTCTTAAACCACTGTTTCAACATCTTTTATGTACCTCTATGTATGCGCTCTAGATAGTAGCCAAATTTAGTGTGCCACTACAATTTTTCTAAAAAACTAGAGGCGAACCAGGCCGATAACCTAGGATTTATATCAAATAACCAATAGCAATTGAATAGCTAAGTTTAACCAGTTCCTCAATACCAAGGCACCAACACCATGATAATTACTGTTACCGTCAAGCTGGAATATCAACTCCCTCTTATTAATCAATCTTTAAACTGAGATATACCCTGAATTACTGTAAAATCACAATGAGTAATCGCTTGTGTAAAGCAGTTCCCCAAAAACCTCAGGGGCACGGCTAATTAGGTGGTGAAATTAACAGTACCACTACACTTATAATCTAGTCTTCAGTTGCTTCCATTGCCCTTATTTTAGAAATCAATAGTTTAAGAGCATCAATCTGCTTACATTCCTTAATTTGCAATTCTTGCTCTTTATTATCAAGATCGTATAAGGACAATAAGAAATCTTCCTCGATGTAATCAACCTGTAGAACTCCTCCTTGCCAAGGGGTAAACAAAACCCCAGGAACTTCACCTTCTCCACTTACTTCATAATACGACTGCATGATTTCTTTCAGCGCTACAATGTCAGAACAGTCAGAACCTTTAACTTCCTGATAGAGTACAAATGTTCTTAAACCCTTATGCCTACCCGACATTCTGAGACCATTCAAAAGGTATATTTCATCATGCTCATCATTATCAAATCTTATTTGTCGCTGCTTACAATATGAAATAGCCTGTGGAAACTGAATAAATAATTGACGCCAGTCAGGGCAACTCGCATTAGCAATAACTAACTCTAGGCCTTCCTTTTCTTTCCCCTCTTCTAAGTACCCTAAAAGCTGAAATAATACCGTTCTACGCTCTTTATCGTTAAATACACGACGCCAATTTTCATACCTATAGCGAGCGCTAACCTTAGTGTTTTTGCAAAAGCTAAAATTACTTCCCGAAGGAATAAGGTAGTCTCCAATGGATAATAAAGCTCTTTGCAATAAAAAATCCTCAGTTTCTATCAAAGAATTAGAAAACAGTACAGATGCTTTATTTGCCAGACTCACAAATTTACTTTGGCAGTAATTATCTGAATCAGTGCTACGAGAGCCTTCTAATAAAAAACCAATCTGCCCATAAAAATACTCATGACTTTCATAGCTTCTAAGTAACGACCGCCAACTTGGGTCACCGACGACCAACCTAGCCTTTAGGATCTCTTCATCACGCTGCGTCTCATTAAAATAGCGAATATCTTTGGCTTCTATCTCAGCCAAGTTATTCATCACGACACCACCTATCAAATCCATCATACCGACCAGGGCATGAACAGCTCGAACATAATTGACCGATATATCAAAAGCAGTGTTATTGATCATTCTTAATGCAACACCCAACCAATCGGCCAGTTCCAGCAATTCATCTTCATTCCATGGACCGGTCTTTTTAATACCTGACACATAAACAAAAAGGGCACAAAAACGAGCCTGTTCTAAGTAACCCTTATCTCTCAGAACACCTTCAAAAACACCTTTGCATTGCCCCCATAACTCTGCACCGATAGTGCCAGTCACTGACGCTTGTAACTGATGGAGCAAACTTAGTAATACAGAGAGAGCGTTAAGGGTACCCTCAATAAAGCACTTATTGTCATTGTAAACCTGAGTCGGTACGTAGGTATTATCACGAAATGCAGCGACTAACTGGTCATCCTTCAAGTCCAGTTGTTTCGAAGATGTATTTAAAGTTTTTGCAACGTTTATCAGCGCTATACTTTTAAAGCAACGTAGAAATAAATCATCAACTTCATACTCGCCCTTATCGCGAAGCCGCCAAAATACATCTGTCCACTCTTTATCCATTGAGGACCAAAATGAATCTGAAATTTTAATATCATCAGATTTATCAACATAACTTTGCAACCATGCTTTGAAGTTCTCAAACTCTGTCAGTGGGCGCCCTCTAGCATTCATTTTGATGTAGAGCTCATCAGTCAAGGAAAATTCCTGCATATTTAAGAAATGGAAAGTTACAGGTGGTCTATCGTTACACACCAACTTTTCCCATAATCCTCGACCTTCAAGCAGATTACACCTGAATACACGGTGAATCTCATCCAGCATAGTTAACATTGACTGCACTGTAGGATCATTGCGCCACACAGAAAAGAACCAGTGTGCATCTATGATCTTTTTCGAAAGGTCTTCATCAGTGCCAGCCACAACCAGACCTTCACTAAAGTCTAGTAATGACTCGACGAATTCCCTTGAACTAACTCGGGTTTCATAGCGAAACTTCATTAATTTATTTCTGGCTTCACTCATAGCCCCTGTACCTGCAGCGACATACCAATGGAGCAAAAACAAGGTTGTCAAACGCTGCTGACCATCCAATAGGACAAGTGTATCGTTCTTCACTGAGCCATAAATAAAATCCAAATCTTGACTAAGGCCACTATTACTGACCATTGCATGCAAATTTTGCACAAAATCTATTCTAATTTGTGTGACTTTGGCATCAGTTCGGCCTTGGGCGTAATCCCGTTGAATTATTGGAATCTCAATATTGTAATTATCCAAAAGCTGCCAGAGCGTCTGCTTTACACTCATACCAAAACTCCTTTACCAAGGAAATACTCAAAGCTAGTAATAAGTGCTTCACGGTATGAACTCCTGTCATCAGCCGACCACTTGTGCATTTGTGACACACTGGTGCAATAAAATTTTGAAAACACATTTTTTGTGGCTATCGGGATAAATTGGTTACCTTTTTCGTAGTTAATAATCAACTGGCGTTTCATTGAAAAGATTTCATTGCCAATTCCCCTGTTTACTGTGGCTGATAACAAACAGAGGTTGTCTAATCCATGGGCTTCCTCGTCTGAGATCTCCCCAACCACATCAAGCAATGCGTTGAGGTAAGCATTTCTCAACTCTTTACAATTGGGCTCACTACTGGCATTAGAGCTATGCCAAGCGTGTAATTTCTCTTCAAGTTTCGCTTTAATGGTAGAGGGAATATGATCAGATTCAAGTATCTTAATCTGATCTTCAAACCAAGATTCGGCCTGAGCTTGGTCATTCAACTCTTGTGATTGCTGAGCATGAATATGCTCAATATCCCAGGAAGTGTCGCGATATGTTTTAAAGGATAAACGAGTTCTGTTAGTACGATGTACTCCAATATTAAATAGAATCAATATTGAGATTATCTTTGAGCGGCTCTTGGCATCATATTGAACCTGAGTGAAAAGAAAATCGGTCCCACTTTCACTCTTGAAGTATTTTCTTAGCTCTTGAGCTATCAACTCTTTTAAAGAGTAAGCAAAATCCGATTTGCTTTTCTGATCAGCTAGTTTCCATAACTTTTGTATGTTGGATATGTTTCTGCTTATTAAAAAACCTACTAGATGATATAGCTCATCATCATTATACCATTCCAATAATCGATAATATCCCTGCTTCACCTCATGCCATAGTTTCAGCACTCTTACATGCGTGCTGTCACAACTTTTTAACTGCCGATTGTAATAGTTGAAGGCAAAGTACTTATCCTGCTCCTCCGAGTTCGGGCGCTTTGCAGCCTCTGGTTTGCCACTAATCAAGTCAAAAAGCAGCTCTATACGTGTAGCGCTGTTAGCTAGACAGTCAGACGGATTCAAAAAAGCCCAGAATTCCGCCCCTTGCAATCCATGCTCGACCATATCCCATTGCTGGGCCATTTCCGACTGCTGTAACAACGCCAACTCACGATTACCAGTATTAACCACACAATTTAAATACAGTGCCTTTATCAATTCAGCATTAGTCAACGGAATCTTGCCACTGTTGATACGCATAAAAATATCGATGGATTGCAGCTTATCAATCGCTGTATTATCTTCTCTAGCTGCGTACCAGATGACTTTAGTGTACTGTAATAGTTTGTTTAGCCAATATTTTTTACTTGTATCATCAGCAAATCGACTTTCATCAGAAAACCAACAGTCAATAGTTTTATAAGCTCTGTAAAAGTGATAATTATCAACATTATCTAGCTCAGTCTCTCTCGCATCCTCCAGATTTTGCCTATCAAGAAAATCATCCCAGTTTTCAGATTCAAGCGTCAAAGGTAAGTAGTTGCGTAAAAAGAGACTGCTACTAGCACGAGTTTGGTAATCAATCGAAAAGCTATCATGTTGTAAATAAGCCAAGATCATAAACACTGTGGTCATACGCTGCTGACCATCAATAAGCTCCCATCGACCTTTTAGCCCAGTCGTTTCCGTACAATGATGTTTGACTACAACAGGCTGTAAACAATAAAAACTATCATCTCCAGGCTCAAACTCGTGGATATCATTAAGTAACTCTTCAACTTGTTGTTTTAGCCATTTATAACCTCGTTGATAGTCATCAACAAAAAAGCGTAAAGGCAATAGCTCAGCGACAGTCTTTAGAATCAGAGTATTATTACTGGCCACGATGTTCTGAAGTTGGCTCAAAAATACCTGCATCTCCGCCGAGTCAACCTGATTAAATTCCGGCTGATATTCCTCAATGAGGTTTTCAATACTTATCATTGAATGACTAATAGCTCTCCCAGTCATTTTTCTTCCCTTTTATCTCTAGTTTATGCCATTCATCAGTTCGATTTTATAACACATAATGAATATCGAGGAACTAGATCTCCCTTCCCCGATATCAGGATTGTTATCACCCCATAAAATCATCCATTAATTCAAGATAGCTGGCTGATTGTTGTAACATTCTTTGCCAACTACGTAACTATTGACAGATTAGTTTTCGGATAACTTCTGGTATGAAAAAAACAGGCGATCAGACTGTATTTGAGCTTTAGAACTAACACATAACATGGCATAAATGAGTTACATTCAATACCATGATAATTGTCGTTATCATAAAGTTGACTCTTCAAATAAAGCCTAGGACATCAATCATTTTAGCTGAGTATGCTCCAGAAACTGGAACATATCTCTTTCCAGTAGAGTTGGGCTACTGCTCTCTACACTCTCTGGTCCCCCTAGAAAACGTAAGACGACCTCTAATCAAGTTAGCTAATTAACTATTCTGCGATATTCTTCAGACTAATGTAGAGCCTGTTTATCCGAAGGATAACTCTAGACCAAATTCATATAAAATTTGAAATATAGATGATTTTTATCAATTATTTACCTGAACTACATAGATTTAAGTCTTAGTTAAAAATATGATACAGCACATTATTAAAAATTAAACGATAATCCAATCATAAGGTGGGGCCATGGAGCCGATCGAACTAGATCTAGGTAAAGCTGAATATGACGAACACTTTTCTTCTCAGGAGCTCTGGCAAAGGCGGGCTGCAACAGCCTTAGTTAGACATCTGGAGCATTTTGGCTTGCAAGCTAAGAAGTATAACGCGAGCAGAGAGAGAGTTCATTCAAGCAATAATATTGGCCACAATATTCATAATTCGATCTTAATCAGTGGCAGCAGAGGAACTGGGAAATCAGTGTTCCTCAAAAATGCTAAATCTATTTGGGAAAAGTCACCAAGTAGAGATAAAGCTAAGTTGTTCTTTGCTCCTCTGATCGATCCCACCCTACTACAAGATCATGACAGTTTTACCAATGTTATCGTCGCACATATTTACAATCAGGTGATTGATGCGCTTAATCCTTGTACATGCCAACAAAAAACATCAGAACAAGAAAAAAATAAACAATCTTTTTATGAAGTGTTACGCAAACTAGCAGACGCTATCGAGCAACCTGGCGAAAAAAGTGAACATACTGGTTTGGATAAGATTATCCAATACAGTTCGGGTATCAGAATCGATGCACTATTTTATGACTTTGTCACTGCAGCGAAACTAATTCTTAAGTGCGACGCCATAGTGCTGTCGATTGATGATGTTGATATGGCATTGGATCAAGCTTACCCGGTACTGGAAGAAATCCGGCGGAGGCTCTCTTGCCCTGACATTATTCCATTGGTTAGTGGTGATTTGGGTCTTTATCAACACCTAGTAAAAATAAAGTTGATAAATAGCTTAAAAAATGAAAAAGCGGATAAACTTGAAAAAGAAGATGGAGATCGGATCAGCCGAGAGCTGACAGAGGCATATTTAACCAAGGTGCTGCCCAACAATTACCGTATTGCCTTACAGCCTATAGAAGATTTGGTGCCACAGCTCTGGATTATAGACACCACTCTATCGACAGACAGTAAGAAGGTTTCATATTCAGACTATCAATATTCGTTAAGACAGAGTTTCTTCGGTCCAATCAATGGTGAAGAAAAGAGCGCCGACTACCCACAACCTAACTCCGCTCGCGAAGTCGGCCAATTAGTGAGATTACTACCTCCTTCTGCAGTATCTTGTACTGAGGTACAAAGTACTAATCTAATACTAAAATGGGAAAGTATGCGGCTCTGGTCCGAGGCTAAGCAGCATGGTGCGGGTTATGTGTTGGCACAATCAGCGATCCAACTTATCCAAAAGTCAGAAGCTTATCGGTTGAGTCAATTAATAGCCTTTAATGTGAGACAGCAAGCCGATGAACGTTTGCCATGGGCTGGTAATGACTTTATTGCTGAGCAAAAAAATTTAGCTGAGCCATTCGATAAAGATAAGAATGCGGGTACAAATAAATACCTTCTTTCCCATTCTCTAAGAGGTAACATATTACGCAGTATGCCGCCCTTAGAAATGCATACTGATAATATGTCAATCACAGGTAATGAAGCGGAAAAGGAAACTAATCAGCTATCCCTAGCAATTTATACCCATTGGGCATATTACAACACCCAAGGGAACCAACAGCGTAAGATCTTTTTCAGTAGAGCATTCGAATTACTGGGTACATCGTTGCTAATGGCGACAACTCAAAGTGGACCAATAACTGGGGACACATGGAAGAATCAATTTCTAGAAGTATTAAACTCATCCCCGTTCTACTCAATCCATAAATTGAATCCAACCAAACCAGTCGAAGAGACCTCCCCATCTGATGAAGGCAATACTGGACAAGTAAGTGATGAAGGCAATAGCGTTACTATGAATTCGTTTGCGAACGATTTGGTTCAATGGGTTAATGAATATAAGGATGATGTACAGGCTTACTTAGCTGATCCAACCCATCTTATCTCACTACTTTCTGCGGTATTTAATAAAGCATTCAGTCAGCTTGATCTGTTACGGCGCCAGTACCACAAAGGCACCAAAGAAGTAAAAGAAGATCAGTTACTCGATGCTATTCTTCGTTTCCGATATATCCTGACTAATGCCTTTGGTTTCTTTATTAAACAGCAAGGTGTAGTGCCTGCTAACTTGGCTCTAACAACGTCGCAAGGTACCCTTCGGAAAATGGGCACTTACGCAAATTATTCTAGCACTTATAAGATAAATGTAAGTTGGATCAATACTGCATCACACAGAAATTCCAAGGAAATTTCAACTGAGGAAGATACAAAACATAAAACTGACTCTAGAGATCAAGTTCCTTACAATGCACATTTTTTAAAAGCCATATTAAACCATCCTATATTTGTCGGATTAGGTGTGGACATCGATAATTGCAGCGATGTTACTTCTGCCAAAATCACTAACAGTTCAGGTGGTTCAAGTGGAGGTTCTGACTCAAAAGATACAGAAAAAAGCTCCGCAAAAATCACTAAACCTTCCAATTTTGATATGGATACAATAACAGCCTTTATTAATAAAACTGAGGGAATTTCAACTGTTACTCAGTTAAAGGATGCAATCGAACAAAAGAAAGCCGAAGTGAACTTAAGGAAAGAACTTTGGGTGAAAATCAAACATGAACTGGAAGGGAAAGACGTAAATCAATACAAACTATACCAGCGAAACATCCTGAAAATGTTGAATGGAGAGTTTGGCGAGGATGAGAATGGATAATATGCAACTACATTGGTTGGTACCTGCCATGCTGCTCAGTTCTGACCGCCTGCTCGATCATGCTTTAAATCCCCCAGAGTCAGCGGTTACTGAAGTGGATAGCCAAAGAAAGCTATATCACATGGCATTAAGAGACTACCAGTCTTATTTACCTGGTCGCTTGCGTAAAGAGGATTCAGACCTTGCTCTGAGTCAGTGGACAAATATCGACCACCCTGTCGATTACTTATCGATATTAAATAAACTTCAGCAAGCCTTTATCCACTGGCGTGGTGATCGTTTTGAGGTGAAACATCACCAGTTGGAGACCTGGCTTGTACTACTTTCTCAAGTAGATCCAGCCTGGGTGATAGGAGAGGCATATGCTGAGTTACTAGATAATGGAATGTTATCGGTGGAACAGGTGACTGAGCTAGCTCGAACCCAATGCCCTAATGCTCTGCCTAAGCGTTTTGATGGAGAACCCATTGCCGATAATCATGTACACCTAGGCGGAAATGGGCATTACAGCCTATCAATGGCCTCTTTTGCCCTGCATTTAAATAAACGGCCCGATCAAGTGACGCGAGAAGAGTGGCCTTATCGTCAGGAGCATAGCTTATTTAATAGCGGCGCGTGTGATCTTACATCGTTACCAGTAATGTTTCATAGATTGTTCGGATTATTAATGCGTGAAAGTGGCGCTGAAGGCAATGAAGATGAATGCGAATCATATCATTGGGATTCCTTGGCTACCCATATGATAGAGTCACATGCTGCTGAATTGAAAGAGTTTCCTGCCGCAGGCCCTGTTCATCGCCTTCTCGTTGCAGCCATAGATGAAAGCGGTCCAGCTAGCTGGTTACTACTCACAACTGCCATCTTACTGCTATTGCGGCGTGCTACAACCGTTCGACAAACCTCGATGGCACAAGCATTTATTCAAACCGCATCAGTATTACGTAATTATATGGTTGTCTCTGGAGTTGGACTGGGGGATTTTGTTAAGTATTTTAGATTTACATATCGAATGCCAGTTACAGGTATGAACTATAGCCAACACAGTCAACTTCACGACCTCTTTGACCAACATTTGCGCGAATTTAGGGTTACCGGAGACAATTATCGTTATTTTGCCAAGGCAGCTCGAGTATTTTTAGAACAAAAATTAGACACTCAGATCCATTTTGTTTATCACTTTACCAGAGAGTTCTCCAAAAAGAAGGGAGGAGATAGACGATATAAAGAAGGACGCAACAAAAGCGATAAGGTGGTAAGGAAATTACAGAGGTTCATGGGCTCTGTTACTTTTGATTCATACCCTATTATGAATAGAGACTTTACTGATAGCCGCCGTGTTGATCTTAGAGCCATGTTGCGAGGTCTTGATGTAGCAGGCAATGAAAATGAATTACCTATTGAGGTGTTTGCCCCGGCGTTGCGCACTTTAAGAAGCGCAACCCATCACCATAAGTTTCCAAATGAAAAACGATTGCGACAACCCTTTATCACCCTGCATGCAGGAGAGGATTTTGGGCATATTCTTAGTGGATTACGAGCCGTTGATGAAGCTGTTACTTTTTGTGACTATCAACCGGGGGACCGGATTGGCCACGGTTTAGCCTTGGGTATAGATGTTTATAAATGGGCTGAGCGACAACAGCATATCTATCTCCCATTACAAGAGCATCTCGATAACCTAGTGTGGTGCTACCAACATGGCCTAGAACTAGTGGCGAGCCACCCTCAGTTTCAGTCATCAGTAATGGTCATTAGAGAAAAAATCCATCATTTTTGCTATGAATTATATGGACAAGATTTTTCTCCTCGAATTCTTTATCAGGCATGGAGGCTACGCCGTAACTGCCCGATGAAACTTGAAAAACGAGATGAAGCTCTGGGTACGAAGTGGCCACTTTGGGTCCCCGACTTCGATTTGATCCGTCATGCTCAAGATGAAAATAATTCAAGCTCAGCAAACGAGTCTTATCAGCTTTGGGTTAAATACTTAGATCGACCTAGACATGATAGAGATCGTGAACAAGTTGTCTCAATTCATTACTCAAGAAATGGAAAAATTGGCGCCCGTAACTTACTGTCAGGGCAACTTGAAGATGTATTATCGCCAGCTGAACTTGAATTAATCCATGGGATTCAAGATCTGATGCTAGAACGCTTCAGTCAATCTCAATGGGTATTGGAAGCCTGCCCGACTTCGAACCTCTATATAGGCAGATTAAACTCCTACGATGAGCATCCAATCTTCAGATGGTCTCCTCCAAAGCGGGATGAACTGCAACCAGGAGGAAGAGCAAACCTCTTTGGTATCCGTAGTGGCTCTGTGCGTGTATGTATCAATACCGATGACGCTGGGTTGATGCCAACAACTCTAGAGAATGAGCATCGGGTGCTCAAAGACTGTGCTATTAGCAGTTATGGAGCCAGTGATCAGGATGCAAGCCTATGGATTGACTCTATACGACGCACTGGAGTTGAACTGTTCCGCTCAAATCATCTAAATTGGGCTGATTAAGATGAATTATCACAGAGTCGTGAAAAATCGTCTTAATTCATTTTCCACATAAAGTATTTGCTAAAAAGCTTACAGCTACTGAAGTTTAACCATACTTTATATAGACCATATTAGCTAGAGGCATTGCCTCTAGCTAACTATTGTAAATGAACAATAACTCAACTACAGCTTTCAATATGACCACTAGAACCTAACACCATGATAATAACGATTATCACTAAATGTCTGTAAACCTGGAGCTAACCACATGGTGAATTTGAAGGGGAGCGCAATGGACGTTTTTTTCAACTTTCGAAGCAGCCAGTTAAACAGGCTGGTGGAATTAATGGCTATAATCAGAGTGGGTTTACTTGCTAGAATGATACGAGGAAGGCCGTCGATGATTTTTTTGTCAAATTTTAAAAGTTTTTTCTTACTATCCTGACACAAGGCCAAAGTGACTCGCTTCCAATGGAACACCTAATGGAACACCTACAAAATACGCACAACACAAACAAGTTTAAATCAACAAGTTACACTCTAAACAAGAGCCCCGCCGCCCCCACCAATTAAAACAAAGGCTAACCCTTTGTCACATCTAATGTCCACCAATTGACCACACAGCTTTAACTTTTATCCACGATGATGATTTTACCAATGAACAACATGTATGTTTTATGGCAACCACGAGTCGCTGTCTTTAACGAATAAATCTTTAGCTTGTTCAAATTCAATCAGAGTTGTAGGGACTAGCTTTCTATCATCACAAAAATGTATGAATTTATCTGTTATATCAACACCTTTAGAATCTGTCATACTTTGTAAACGAGCATGGACAACTTGATCATTAGCAATTGTCACGTTTAGGACGATTATTACTTGTTTCATTTTCGACTCCTTGATAGTGAAACATATCGACTTAGTTGATCCCATGATGAAATATTCAGTCCTCCTATGATGTTGCCCCATGAAAAATATTAGACCAAACTCAAACCTTTTGCTCATTTACACAGATTTCAGAGTCGTTTTGTCTCTGACTGTATAGGTGCGCTAGAGGTTAAGGCGAGCTTTTTAAATCTGGTGCAGTTTGGTGATGTGACTTTGCTTAAGATCCGCAACGGCTTTCGCCAGGTGGAGCGATTATTCCCCCTACTCAGCTATCACTTACGTGGGTAAAGAAGGCAGCACTGTAGTACTCGGGCGTAATCAACAATCCAAACGCTATAAGGCCAAAGATATTATTTGGATGCAGCAGGACTATGGTTGCCCTGATTATTTGGGCGGTCTGCAAGCTGCACTCCTTAACGAAGAGCCACCCTGTTCAGACGTAGAGACTTTATCAATGACGCTCACATGGGCTTTATCATGAATGCCTCCGACACGAACCTGGACCCCGAAGTTGAATAGGATATCAGTTTGTGAATATTCCCAATGGTAAAGAGAAAGGACTGCAGATCATCCCCATGGGTAACTTTGAATCGAAAGATGAGTTTATGAATGTGAAGAACGTCAGCGCCCAAGAAGTGCTCGACTCGCACCTAGCTTAGTTGGAATTATTCCAGCCAACACCGCAGGCCTTGGCGACCAGTCCAAATATGATGAAGCATGGGTCACTCACTTTTATAGAAGGTATCAAGTATTGAGGTATCAAATAATTAAAGTGCCATCAAAGATAGACCCTAATTTTATGATACCGATATTAAGTAGAGAAAGCTGATATCAATATACGAGTGTTTTTTGATACCAGTTTTAGAGGTAATGAAGTTTACTTGTTTAACATCTTCATCATGGTTCATTGAATCAACGCTTCCATCTCAGGTGTTGAATCAGTTCTAAAAAGTAGTTAGTACCCTTTCATGACCTACTAAATACCGTACGTGATGTTCTTAATTAGTACCTTTGGCAAGCTGGTTAGCGTGTAGTAGCAGTATGTATAGGGATTCGCGTTTTCTATACATATAAATTTTACCTGTATAGATATCAGCACTTTCTATACATGTTGTCGCAATCGACATAATGACTCATAAAATGCACTTCATGTCGATTAAATCAATTTTTATAAACATGTTTTCTTTACATGTCGATTGAATCGACATAAGCTCACAGCAATATCTATTTATGTCGAAAAAAAGGGTTTTTTGAACATGAAATGGCAAGCTGAACAAGCATACAACCATATACCCCTACTACCGCTAGAGAGCGATCTTGGGGAGTTAGCCGAAACCTTACCCGTACTAAAAGCCTGTATTCCTGCACGTGCCGCCCTTGCCGAACTAAAGCAAGCGGGTGAGCTGCTGCCAAACCAAGGGCTACTCATCAACCTACTGCCGCTGCTTGAAGCGCAAGGCAGTAGTGAGATAGAAAACATTGTCACTACCACCGACAAGCTGTTTCAGTACGCTCAGGAAGATAGCCAAGCCGACCCCATGACCAAAGAAGCGCTTCGTTATCGCACTGCCCTATACCAAGGCTTTACAGAACTGACCAGCAGGCCTTTATGTATTACCACCGCATTAGAGATTTGCAGTACCATTAAATCGGTACAGATGGATGTGCGTAAAGTACCAGGTACTAGCTTAACCAATCAGGCCACTGGTGAAGTTATCTATACTCCACCAGTAGGCGAGAACGTAATTCGTGACTTGCTAAGTAACTGGGAAGCCTTTCTACATAATCAAGATGATGTAGACCCACTAATCAAGATGGCCATGGCTCATTACCAATTTGAAGCTATTCACCCATTTACTGATGGTAATGGCCGTACTGGTCGTGTACTTAATATCCTCTACCTTATCGACCAACAACTGCTGAGTGCTCCTATCCTGTACCTCAGCCGTTATATCGTCGCTAACAAGCAGGATTACTACCGCTTGCTGCTCAACGTGACCAGTAAACAAGAATGGCAGCCGTGGATAATCTTTATCCTTAATGCCGTAGAGCAAACCGCCAAGTGGACTACCCACAAAATCGCTGCAGCCCGTGAGCTCATAGAGCACACCACAGAGCATATACGTCTTCAGCTACCTAAAATCTACAGCTATGAGCTAGTACAGGTGATCTTCGAGCAGCCCTATTGCCGCATTCAAAACCTCGTTGAAAACGGCTTAGCAAAACGCCAAACTGCCTCTGTCTACTTAAAGCAGCTATGTGACATCGGAGTGCTTGAAGAGGTGCAATCGGGCAAAGAGAAGTTATTTGTCCACCCTAAATTTGTCACACTAATGACCAAAGACAGCAATACGTTCAGCCACTATCAGCCTAAAAAGTAAATTTAGAAAGCGATATGATAGCCTTACACTGCAAGCCAGCCCCCCCTTCATTGGCGGTAGAGTCAATGATGTTTAAATGCCAATAATAGTCTCATTGTCAGCATTAAATGGGGGTTGAGAACCAGATAACCTGGCCAATCACTTCAAAATCCTGAAGTTCATTGCAAGGATAAACTTCATCAGGATATTCTGGATTATAACTTTTGAACGTGATCGACGACGGGGTTTCCGTGAGCAGTTTAATTCTTAAATGTTGACCTTGCCTCACCACAAACATCATCCTATCTCTAATATGGGTTCTGTCGCAAATAGCAGTGATAGTTTATGATTTTGCCCCCCCCCCTCTTCATGATTTTGGTTTATGAAACTCAATTTCTCTGGTCGGCATTATCCGCAAAATATTATCATGCGGGCGCTTCGTTATTACCTGGCCTACAAACTCAGTTACCGAGAAATTGAGGAGATATTCTCTGAGCGGAATATCCATTTTGACCACTCAACCTTGAATCGTTGGGTTATCAAGTATGCCCCTCAGCTCGAAGCCATGTTTAGGCGAAGAAAGCGTCGAGTATCCGGTTCGTGGCGGATGGATGAGACCTATATTAAGGTGAAAGGGAAATGGGTTTACTATTATCGAGCCGTGGATAAATTCGGCGCTATTATTGATTTTTATTTGAGTGAAACCCGTGATGAGCCAGCGGCACGGGCATTTTTCAATAAAGCCATCAACCAACATGGTTTACCTGAAAAGGTTGTCATTGATAAAAGTGGTGCGAATGCCGCAGCATTAGATACCATCAATATTCGTCTTTGGCTGTCTGGACATATGCTGTTTATGATTGAGATTTTGGCTATCAAATATCTGAATAATATTGTCGAGCAAAGCCATCGAAAAGTGAAAGGCAAAATGCATCAATGTTTGGGCTGGAAGTCTTGGGAAGGGACTGAATCGACCCTAGCGGGTTTTGAGCTTTGGTCCATGATTAAGCAAGGACAAATGAACACTACTGAAATGATGACACCATGGGAACCATTTTATTCTTTGGCAGCCTAATTGTATCTGAGAGATACTGCGCCCTCAAATTATAGCGGCGAGATCTCAGTTTGCGACAGAACCCTGAGAGCACTCATGAACCTTCAAGATGCGACAGAACCAGTTACTTAGGCCTTAAAAAGGCCTAAGTAACTGAAGCGACGACTTTGCGGTGAACTCACACCAGAAAGATCACAGCAAATTTTGTTATTCGCTTTCCCAAGCCAAGCTTGCTAAACCTACGCTGGTATCAGTAAATGCGACTTCTCCAGGTGAAGGACTGTAGATGATATTTGCAGTCATTGAAGATGGGGTCACTTTAGGATTTAGTAATCTGAGTGTTTCACCATTCCCCACAGTAAAGTCAGGGCATATTCCTTGGATCCCGGTTAATTGTTCATCAGTAGGCAGAGTTGATACGTCTAGAACATTCAACTTAGCTTTTGTCACCACTGCTAAACTCCAAATTTGATCTAACATTGAAAGGTTGTGTAATTCTGTCGCCTTCCCTTGTTTCAACGATGCGCTAATTAGGTAAACGGCATCACTGATCTGGCTAACAGCCGCCAGGCAGATATTGGAATCAGTAGAGCCTAAAGTCGGATCTGAAAACCGATTTATAATGCTAAAATAAAAGTCAGCTTGTGCATTACTATCTAGTCCTTCCACAAATGCAACTGGCTCTACACCTTCAATATCCGCTTCTTGGGGAGTAACAATCAAATAGCCAGCGTCCTTGGCGACGTTAATATCTCTTTCTAGCTTCCACGGTTTATTACCATCTCTGTTATTCACTTTCAGTTTTAATTTTTCATTCACTTTACTCATGTGGATTTGAATACTTTGATCATGACCACTACGCCACACTTGTTGAGTCATATTAGAATTAGTTTTATTCAAGTTTGAAGAAGTTAAACCTGAATATCCATTGTTTTTAGGTAATCCAATAGAAAAATTAATGCCCTCATCTCTCATGCTGATAATATTTAGATGTAAAGGTAGATAATCTTTTTTTACAATTTTAATACCATTTTCAAAGTAAGCAGGGTTTACTTTTGATTGAGAAGGGACGGTTTTATCCCCCTCATCCGAACTTGAACCACCACATGCGCTAAGTAAAGATAAGCTAATAGCTACTGCTGTGGTTTTTATGGCAATGTGCACTTTATATTCCTTTTATCTCCTTCATTAATCACGGCTCATAGAGAGCCACATTGAATACTGCAGAAGATGAGTTGATTTTTGTAGTTCTTAAATTTTGAAGTGGCATGATAAGCATTGGCTTAACAGTGGCGCAGCTTAGAATTTACAAAAGAGCGAGCGAAACGGTTATGTTTCAAAAAACGCTTTAATTATACTATTTGCTTAGGGTTAGCATTATTGGTATAGAGCAAAGCTACATAAATTATGACTAATTTTAAAGTTAACTTTAACTGCCTAATAAGACAGCTATTAATAGGTTTAAATTGTGATTTAATTTACTCTTGTAGAGTTTAATAGGTATCCTTATTTAACCTTAAGTGTTTCTGAGCTGTGAAATCGGTTGATATTTATATCTTGAACCAGCTGAAATTATTAATGGGCTCTGGGTTAAACACCCTAAGGGATTCTACGTACTTCCCAGAAATGGTAAAGACGTATCATTAAGGGTTACTAAAATATCGGACTAAGTACTTAGCTTCCCCACCAATAGGAATATCGAGGATAACCCGTGTTATCAATGGATATATTATTTATTATCAATAACACAAAAGTAAGCAGCGTGAATATGATGTGTTGAACCTGAGGTGTTTATTGGTCGCATGGTGTAACATATTCTGCCTAAAGGATTCCAGCGAATTCGTTGCTATGGGTTATAAGCAACAACGAACTTTAAGAAATGGTATGGGATAATTGAAAATTCAGCAGGGGATTTAGTTGATGGTATGGAATTAGTTCGGCTATATTATTCTGACAGAGGGGTTTTCTATAATATATTTCCGCCTTGATTTCTAAGGCTTAGCATTACTCAATTGAATAATTTATTCAGTGTTATTATATGAACCTTAAATTAAGTTTAAAAAGTGGTTCTCGTGAAATCGAAAAGATATTTATTGAGCGAAATATCCATATTGGTCACTCGATTTTAACTGTGGGCTATCAATGTCCGCCGCAAATCGACTCATGTTCAGAGAGAAAGTGCAGAATCTCTGGCTCATAGTAAATGAATGGAATCTACGTGAAAAGGTACATAAATGTTTAGAATTGGAATCTTGAGAATAAATAGAATCGACACTAACGCATACTATTTGGTGGATATTTATTATAAGGCAATGAAAACGATTAAAAAGATAATAGCTTTTAACTTAAGCATTATATTATTATCGGCTTGTGGCGACGCGGGGGCAGCACCTTTAAAAGAACCTGAAATTGATTATGATTTTACTACAGATAAAGAAAGTATAATTTCACAACGTCAGAATATTTTAAATTCATTTAATTTATCGATAGGTGATGATTCTTTTTCTTTATTATATGGAAAAACAACTCTTTCTAAGGATGAAGTCGAAGCTTTTTATTTACTTAAAATAAAGAGTAATGCAGGAAAAGAAATAGATATGCTTATCCCCATCTTAGATAATATGGAGGGGTCTCAGTCTTGTATATTACATATCCAAACAGAACGTAAGTTATTTAGCTGCTCAGCCGATAAGCGAAGCAAAAATGAGGGTTTAATATTAATTCAATCGACTTTAAATGGTAATGATGTGAGATTAGAGTTTTCAGAATATGTTAATTTTATGGGATCTACTTCTTTTGAGGTGCTAGAGTCGACTGATAATAGCATTACTTTAAAAACTGTTAATGTTTTCCCGGAGTTTGACGAGAGCTCAGATCTCGGATTTTCAAGCTACCTTAAATTAGAACAGTTGGTTAATAGTTTAGATCCTGCTTTAAAAATGACACTCGTCTTTGACAGTATCATTGATGGTTCCAGTGATGATGATATTAACATGTATACAGGGCTACTGATTAGAGAACGACGAATGAACACTATAGTTAGTACTAATGGTTCTGTATTTTCAGGAGGCACCGATTTATTCTCAGCAGGCATTGAGAGAGTTGTTAACAGTAAAAATAGCGATATTGAGATTAGTTTACATAAACAGGTTGGAGTTCATAGTTGGGCTGGTGACGGAAAAGTTGCGTTAGAGATTCCATTTTCTAATGAAAGTCATCATAAACAAGGGTCTTACTTCAATAAAATGCTAGGTGAAAAAGGTATTCCATTTTATTTGTTTACACTAAACGCTGCTCCGACAGAGGGGGAGCATTGGATGACCAGAGAGGAATTGAGTCAATTTGGTTTAGCGGAAGTAAATTAAAAAAATTGGGCTATATGGCGTAGATTCGTAATGCATGTAATAAGGTATCACTTCACTATTTTCAGAAATAGCGAATTAAGGTACCGTCTCAAAAAAACGAACATTTTAGAGGCTTACAAATATAAGATGAAGACTCCCAGAAACATTGGATTTCTTTATCTCAAAAAACACGTCTTAAAAATCAAATTTTCTACAGCTCATATAACTGTTGATTTTTAAGACATTATCCCCAGCATATTTCAAAGTGACAACTGGTTACATGTATTACGAACGGGGGCCTTTTTACCACTCAACCCTGAACCGCTGGGTTATCAAATATACGCCACAACTCGAAGCTATATTCAGGAAGAGAAAGCGTCGAGTATCTGGCTCGTGGCGAATGGACGAAACCTACATAAAAGTTAAAGGTAGGTGGGTTTACTATTATCGAGCCGTGGACAAATACGGCACTATTATTGATTTTATTTGAGTGAGACCCGTGATGAGCCAGCGGCACAAGCGTTTTTCAACAAAGCCATCGAAAAGTGAAGGGGAAAATGCATCAATGTCTAAGTTGGAAATCTTGGGAAGGGGCTGAGTCGACACTAGCAGGCGTTGAACTTTGGTCCATGATTAAGCGGGGCAAATGGACACTACTGAAATTATGACACCATGGGAACAATTTTATTCTTTAGCGGCCTAGTTGTGTCTGAGGAAGTCCGCCCCCTCAATTTATAACGGCCCGATCTCTGTTTGCGACAGCAACCTTATGATTATCCATGCGACGTATTCCTCTGTAAGTTGATTATTTGACACAATCTTCAAACATGATACGTCGCTATCCTCTTAGCCCATACACCAGAAATAAGCATACCTCAAGTTATGAATCACAGCAGCAAGGGAAAAATAAGGTAAAGAGATGACATCAACTAATACAACGAATGAAAACCCTGACAAAGCACTAGGCAAACATATCAAAGCAGGCGCAGATGCAGCTGCTATTGTTACCCGATATGCGCAAGCAACGCTAACCGCCGTGCCGACACTGCCAGACTCGCCATCATGGGTAGCACCCATTGAGGCTCACTTACAAACGGCCAAAGGCCACGCCACTACTTGGTTGCAAAGTATTTGTCCTGACATGTGCACTAACATCCCCAAAAGTATCATTGAATACAGTAGCCACTTTCAAACTAACAGTGGCGAAATATTAAACCTACTGCAACAAATCCAAGGCAGTGGTGGTAAAGCAAACCAACAGCAACGAAACAGTATCAAGGCGTTGTTTAATCAGCTAGGTGCTCACATTCAAAGCCAGCAAAAACTACTGACTGCCTTGCAAAACAAAATTAAAAGCTACTCGAACAATATCAAGTCTGATCAAGACGTGTTGGCGGCCGATTTGGGTAATGTTTCTGAAAAATTTGCCGGCGCCAATGAATGGATCCAAAACATCAAAACAGATATGGGCGAAAATTTTCTGCAATCAACCGTATTAGGCCCCTGTATTGCCATTGTTGAGATCAACACCAATATTTCTATCAAAGTACAAGGCAGTGGCGCTAACCCGGCCATTATCACCTTAGTGTTTGCCAAAGCCATTCTAGAAAACCAAACCAACAATGCCGCACCTGCCGAGCAAGCCGTGCAAGCCGTGTTAGACAGCTGGGCCACACTCAATGTCAAAAATGAAGCGGTGATCGCTGATTTACAAAGCGCCAGTGATGATGACTATTGCAATATTTTAGAGCAGGTCGATTTGCTAACCGCCCAAAATCAATGGCAGCAATTGGCGGATTACGCGCAAAGCCTTTTGAACTAGCCATGCGCTGACATAAGGCCAAGGTTGGAAAAGCAAAGGTTGAAAAATCGTACTTAACCGTAAACCCGCAATATTCCGGTAATAAAAGATCCCTAGTTTGGTTTTGCACTATCCGGTAATTGCTAATTTAACTCGTTATATTTAAAGGAAATAAAAATGACTACCACATCAAACCCGAAAAAAAACTTTCAAACTGACGTCACTAAAGAAAAACTAGCTGGTTATGTTAACGCCAAAGCCAATGTCGCCAGATACGTTACCGCCTTACAAAATACCAATATTTCTGGGGTAAACTTTAAAGTTCTTCCTAAGGATATCCAAGATAAGCTACCTGAAAATCCGGCCACCTTGCTCAAAACGGTAAATACTAATCTTGCCACAGCAAAAAACCATGGCCTTTATTGGAGCAATGAAATACAACCAAACTTAACCTTTATCCCGCAAACCATCATCAATTACAGCACTCAGTTCAAAATAGAAGTCGGTATTATTAACCCTTTATTGGTTGCCTTATCGGCCAAAGACGACCCTGCCAAACGAGCAGAAGTGAAAGAGTTACTACAAGGCTTGCTAGCTAAAATTGAAGCACAACAAACTTCAATCACCACTGAAATGACCAAATTGAAAAAATTCAATACCGACGTGACTGACGATCATAACAATTTCAGTAAAGCCAATGGTACTTTTGCCGCCATTCAAACATTCGAGAAAGCCAATATCAAGTCATTGAACACAGCGATAACAGGCCTTGATAGCGCTATTTCTTCTTTGAATACCGCCATTACCGCTGAAGCTATTGCCGTGGGCGCATCAGTTGGCTTAATTGCCGGTGGTGGTCTGTTGATGGCAAACGTTGAAGCCACACCAGCGGCTGAAATTGCTGGTGCCTGTATTATGGTTGTCGGTATGATTGGTTTAGGTGTTTCTATTGGCGAACTGGTTTCATCAATCGATAAAAAACAAGCCGCCGAGCAAAAGAAAGCCTTTGATCAACTAGAAGTGACTGAACTTACCGTACAGGTTCAGGCATTGAATACCGTAGAAACTGCCTTAAAAACCCTAGTCACTCAGTCGAAACTGGCCATGAGCAGCGTGCAAGTCATTTTAGATACTTGGGCCACTCTATCTGCCAAAATTTCAGCGGTTATTGCTGATTTAGAAAATACCGAGAAGAAAATCGGCGACATCATGAGCATAGTAGATTTAGATACCGCAGTAGAGCAGTGGGGCCAACTGCAAACATTTGCCAACCAAATGCAAGCGATGGACAGCGCTGTGCTAGCCAAGCCAGCGACAACAATGAAGCTAAACAACGTTGGCGTTAAAGTCAAAAAAGTAGCTTAACACTACTTATTGTTAACCCCCGCTCAAAAAACAAAAATACATCGGTAATGTGAGTTTTTTAAACCGATTGCCGATGTAAATCATCTTAACTACACAATGGATTTAAACTATGCATACGCTTACTTTTGATGTAGAAGCCGAAAAAAGCCAACTTACACAGATATTTATCGACCGAATTGCCACCCAAGGTTCAATTTTTAACGTACTAAATGTCAATATTAATGATGTTTTGTTTGATGATGTGACCAAAAAAATTCACAATCAAGACAAGTTACTCAGCGACATGAAGAACGATCTGATTATCGCAAAAAAAGATGGTGAGAACTGGTTCAATGAAACACAACCACAATTAACCTTTGTACCACAGGCTGCTATCAACTTTGCTAGTCAGTGGAATGCCAGCATTTCAACAATATTGTCTATTGTCAGACAATCAAGCCCCAATAGAAGCGAATTAGCCGCAATTTTTGGCGGATTTAAAGACAAAATTGACGAACAACTGTTAACCCTAACCAGCTTAATGTCGCACTTGGTTGCTGCCAAAACCGATTTGTCAGCCGATGCCAATAACTTCTCAAACAAGCATCTAAGCTTCAAACAGCTAGAAGAAATCGACAAAGAAAACCTCGCCGCGGTACGTATTAAGCTAAACCAAGTTAAAGCCATGGTGGCGCAATATAATTGTCGTATCGATGTCGATACCATCAAAGCCAATAAAGAATTAGCCATTGCTTCAAATGCAATGAAATACGGCAAGAAATTAGGCAATCCCGGCAAAGTGGTTGGTCTAACTATCGGACTGATTTTTATCGTCAGTGCCGTTGAAACCATTGACGATTTACTGGCAACCGTTGATAACCGTTTTAATGAAGAACAAAAAGAAGGCAAGTATGAGATGGATATGTCATTTTTATCCGCTCAGCTACTGGCGTTAGAAACCGCATCGTCTGCCTTGGCTGGTTTTGTTACCCAAGTTGAAGACATGATCAGTTCTTTGCAAAAAACCATTGACGGCTGGCAACGCGAATCAGCGGTTATGGTCGCCATTATCGCCGATTTAAACGGCGTAACACCCGTTAATGAAATTATCAACGAGTTTGACCTAGGTAAAACCGCCCAGCAGTGGGATGAAATCAGCATATTCGCTGCTAAGTGGCAACATGCCGAAGTATCGCCTGCGGGTCATAACGACTTAGTACTGGGTGGCAGCACCAGTTAACACCTAGCGACAATATATCTGCAACAAGGCTGGATTAACCGTCAGCCTCAGCTCTTATTCACAAAACTCACAAATTTCTTAAAGGTTAATTATGTTAAATTTCCAACTAAAAGGCTCTTACCAAGATAGCACCGGTTATACTTGGGATTATTACGGCGATGATACTAAAGCAGACAGTTTTTATATTGTACCTCGACCGCAATTTGTTACCTTAGCTTCAGGCAAACCGTCATTTCAAATCACCAGTTACCAGCTAGATCAACAAAAAACTGGCGCGCAAAACGGCTCAGGCTTTTGTCGTTTTGATATCGAATTGTCGGTACCGAGCGACATTGAAGCGGCAATCACCAAACAAATCCCGACCGCCTTTCCACAGGCCAAAGCGCCGTATTTGTTTTTGACTATGGATTATAACCCCGACAGCAGAGCCTATTTCGAGTTTGTCAGCGGTGGTGCCCCTATTACCTTCTCAACACCGGTATCAAATTTTGGCAGTAATGTTGCCAGCTTTAATTTACCGATGACCAAAGAGCAGCTTGATACGATTGAAGGCGCCTTTGCCACCAGCGGTGGTGCCTATCAGGTAGATTATCACCTTTCGGTCAAAGCCCGCTTGCCTGCGGTTACCGCACATTTGTCTTTTGATTCGACCATTGCTTATCAGTATCAGGTTAGCCAACCAAGATACAATAGCTGGGGCAATCAAATCAGCCCACGCTCGGTCACCAAACTGCTCAATGAGTCTTCATCTTCTAAGGTTGAGATCACTTGGGGCACCACCAATCCTTCTACGGCTTTACGCGAAGCCGTGGCTAACTGGGCTAACAACACCCTCTCTGATCTAATAACCACTGAGGTGCAAAAAACCATTCAGTTGCAGGGACTCAATAGTGATAATAGCTTTAATATCAATGACGTCAGCAGCTTTAACAGTACTTATAGCGAAAATACCGTTATTAATTGGCTTATCGCCCCAACAGCTGCCTTGCCATCATTTAATTCTTTAAACTTGAAAATAGCTGACTTTGTTAACACGGTGAATGAGCAACAGCAGCAAATGAGCGTGGCCGTGCACTTACCCTTTAGCAGCGACGGTAGCAGCGGAAACCCAGCACCAGCACCGACCTTACCCGGAGGCAAAGTCGCTCAGGCTTTAGTCAAAGACGTTACCGTAAAAGTGTCTTACCCCGGCATACCCGAAGCCGATGCTACCTACACTTTTACCAAAAATGGCAACCATGTATTTACCACGGCCTACGATGTAAAGGCTGGCCCAGACTGGACCTTAAACTACACAGTAAATTATGAAGACACCGCCATGGAAGCGGTCAGCGGCCGCAAATCAAATATTGAGTCCGCAGCTTATACATTAGAGGTTGAGGCCGCCGGAATTTTAACCGTCGATTTTGAAGCAAGCCAAGCTTTTGCCAGTGAGAGTACGCCGCCAACCGAGATTAATATTGCCTTTAATTATGTCTCTAGTAACAGCGATTCACCCAGCATCAGTCGTGAGCTGACCATTAAAAATACTGATGCGACCAAAGCGGCTTCTATCACTAGCTTCGTGCCCTTCCCCATCAATAGTACTTACAACTATCAAGTTACTTATGTGTATGATAAATCTGCTCAGTATATTGCATCCTTGATTCAAAATGCTAATGGACCTAAGCAAATCATTCCTGCGGCAAATGCCGTGCATGCCTGCCCAGTCATTGTTTATGTACCGGCAGAAAGTGCCGGCACAGATCCAATATTCGATGCGACGGTTAACATGTGGTATCAGGGCACGCCGAAAGTACCACCAGGAGCGAAAACCTTGCCAACAAAAGCCGCTCCGGCAACTTTTGATATTGTGCCAGCCAGTAACGCAACCGGCGCATTATTTGGCCGAGAAACCTTTGTTGGTGTTATTAATGGTGATCAACCTTTGGTTTATACCGCCACCATTAGCTCTGCGCAGGGACAAACCGAAATTCCGGAAACCCTACTAAACAATAGCCAACCTTCACTGATGGTATCGCCAACCCAACGCTATTTCACCCTAGAAATTACCCCAGCCGCCATAAACTGGCCGTCGGCAACGTTTAATAGTGCTGAAGTATTGGTAGATATTACCCTGGCTCAAGGCTCAGCAGCAACCCAAGTAACGACTCAGCCCTCTCAGCAAGTATTTACTTGGAATAAAGGGGAAACGGGTAGCAAGTATCTAACGGTGAGCATACAAGCGGGTAACGAAGTCACTTATAACTGGAAGGTCAATTATATTATTCCAGGTCAAACGGTTCAGCATGAAGCCGATAAACATCAGTCTGACTTAATTCTGAACATTCCGGCTAAACCTAGTGCTTAAAGCAAACTATACAGGCAAAAAATATAGGTAAAATAATGTTGATGGACAGCACAGCATCATTGCCAGCAGAGGCAATAGCGTTATTGCAAACGGCAAAATCAATATGTCCGGCAGAGGTTGCCGGGGCTAAGCAGTTTTTGCAACTACTCTATCGCTCTTGGCATTTAGGCTCTAATGCTAATGACGCTGAGTTGTCTTCGTCTGTTTCAACTAATGGTGTGCTGGCTAACAGTGCACCAGCTAACAAAGTACCGGCTAACAGCTTATTAACGCCCAGCGGTTACCCGCTGGAGTTTACCTTTCGTTCGAGCAAATCCGAGCTGGCCTATACCGCCGAACCCGGTTTAGCACAAAGTAAGGTCATAGAAAAATGGGCCTTTGCCCACGAGTTAGAGAGCAGAGCTGACACTCAACTTAACCCTTTATTAGCGCAACTTATCGCACAACCAGCGCAACATTTTGGTTGCTGGTTAGGTGTTTGTCATAAAGGGGCTAAACAAAATTTTAAAATTTATCAGGAAGTCACTTCAGCCATGGCCGAGCCAGTGCGCAATCAGCTTTATGCAAGCTTAATGGCTAATGTAAGCTTAACCACTAATGTGAGATCAGGCGCGCTATTCACGCCTACCTTACTTGGGGTATTACCAGCAGATAAAGACACTACCGAGTACTACGGGCAAGTTGAAAACCCCAGTTTCTCTGTGCTGCATAAGTTGTACCGTGCCTCAGGTAAGGCAGCTATTTTACCTTGTGTACTCAATTATCTGGCCGAACTGGCCGCGCTGCCACGCGATGAAGTATTCACTAAACTCAAAATTGGTTTAAGCTTTAAAATAACGAATAGCCAAGTTAGCTGCATAACGCTGTTTTGTCATGCCAGCCAGTTGTTTTCCAGCAACTTTCAGGCACGCACACGTTGGCTGGCAATGGTTGGTCAGCTATCTGGCGAAGCACAACTTTATCTACAGCTAACCGCAAGTTTGCAAGCCGAAAGCCTGTTAGAACATGACTGCCCGCAGCTAGTGCATGGTTTAGTGGGGTTAGGGGCAGGTGATGGCAATCACATTGAATGCTCTATTGGTTTACGACCCTTTTCTCCTTCGCCTAAAGAACAAACAGCAAAAGCTCAAGGTGCAAAGGATGTGTAATAAAAAAATGCTCACGCAGTGGCGTTTAGGACTACCGTTGCGCTTATCTTTTTAATGAAAAGAATAATTTGGGCTGGTTCTTAAAATAGTGCTTATACCATAAATCACTGTAGCCCCATGAATCGCGCAATGAAAACTTAAACATAGAAATTAAAACGCTCAGTTACAAGCTACAATACAACAAAGCTTCCAATATGCAGGTGTAGTGGGAGAGGTGACTAGGTTTCCATATGCCTAAATCAGTGCTATTGATTACAACTCTATCTTCGGGATCTCCTGTGCCTGCTCGGTAAAGTGCTGACAACGAGCCTCAACCAGCTGGTGGTATTTAGCCATATAAGCTTGTTGATCAGCACTTAATTCGCCTAGCAACTCAATCACGTTATTTAGCTGAGCAGTGATTGCCTTCGCTGTTTTATCTAACTGGCGCATAAGCAGCTTACTGTTGATATTGCAGTCATCGGCAAACTCCATGAGCTGATAAGCATTAATTGCATGTGGGTCGAACTCATCCCCTATTGCCATCGCAAGCTCTTGTTCAAACTCTGGGTACATCTGCACATTAACTAAGTCATACAAAGGTGTTGGCTCTAATCCAGCTTTACTGACAAAGAAGCTCATGTTCTTACCGTGGGCGTCATGGTTAAACACACACAAATTGAACAGTACCCAATTCAGCAGGGTTAACTTTGCGGCAATGGGGTTCTGGCACACTTGAGTTAGCTCAAACAGCTTTTTGAGACTGACACCATCACGAATATGAGCAACATCACGCTGCTTACCTAAATTACGCTCGTACTTTCTATCAACTCCCAAGTTACAGGCCTGGCAGGCATCGATAAGATGTTTTCGCTTTACCACGTCATTAATGAGTTTTCGGTCAAATCGCTCAACCACCAGCGCAGGATATTCGTCAAAGTAGTGCAGCTCAACATTGGCTGTCGGCAAGCCTATTAACTGGGCGAGCTTCATTGTTACAAACTCATTAATCACTAAGTGCTGCTGAGTACTCTTTTCAAACTTGATAATATGAGTAGAGCATAAATCACCACTACCAAAGCCGAACTCACCATTTAGCTGCAAAACGTTAATTTTTGACTGTACACCAGCAACAGAGAGCCTTGGCTTATCATCCCACACCTCCATGGCAAATAAGCTTGGGTCAGTTAAGCGTTGCACTAATTCATGAATACTTGATAAGAAATAGTATCTTAAATAGGCCTAACTCACATTATTAACAAAGAGTCATAATAAGAACCAGCCTAGGCTTTTCCCTTAAGAAGAATGGGAAAGACTATGACATTAATTTGAGAACGCTAAGCCTCAAGTTGCTTCATGGTGTTGCTTTGCTATCTTACAGCGACTCGAATGTATGTTTACTCTTCTATCAATACCACCACGGCTTTGTGTTGGGCAGCAGCATCCCGGAAAGTCACAAAATACTTGTCACGTACCATCTCATAAGCCTGTGGATCCAGCTCACCGGCCTTCGCCTCCACCATATCGACAACCGCTTGTGCATCGGGTGTCGTAATATCAAAATCAATATTCACTGCCATGGCGCTAGATAAATCTTTCACCATGTCGGTAGGGAAAAAGCCAAACTGGCCACTAATATCGGCATCTGGACCGATAAGCTTGTGAGGATAGAAGTTAAAACTGCACATCGGCAATAAATGACTATTTCCCGCTAAAGCATCCCACATTTCAAGGGCGGGCATAAAGCCACGGATATTCAGCTCCAGTGTCTGCCAGCGGATCGCCTCCTCATCGACGATTTCGAGTAAGGTTTGGTATGTCGACTCATCATTCCCTGCGATCTGTGTCGGGAAAGCGGCCTCATCAATCAACAGCAGGTGAATTAAACTACTCATATTGCTTAAGCATCCTTAGCAATTAAAAATAAAGGTAGATACAGTGACTGAGTGGTACAAGACCATCGATGTAAGTCTTGTCCAAGTTTTGCCATGGTAAGGGCATTTAAACACATGAAACCCTGTTCCATCTCTTTTAAGTCACCGAACTTACATTGCTCAGTATGCCAAGCAATGGCCTTATCTATACTGGCTTGCCACTTTACTTGATCGCCATCAACCAGTGCCTGGATAGCTTCAATTAGCGGCAGAATATACTGTAAAACGTCTTTGTCTTTTGCTGTATGGGCTGCGGTTAACGCGGCATCTAACAGTGGGGCACTGGGTAATATGCCCGTGCCAATTTTTAGCAATAAGTGGTCGTATAAATAACACGCGTGATTGATTATTCCATCATCGGTTAACGACCACTCACTGTTTTGCAATTGCTGTAATAATTCAGGGGAGCCAAACAAGAGCACAATGTTCATCTCTTCCTGAATGGTCCAATCAACGTTCTGCGATTGCAGCTGAGGATCGAAGCCTCGTAAAAAGGCATAGGGGGCCGCTTGTTGAAAATACGGTTTTACCTTTTCATGCTCTTCGAGTACATAATGAGCATAAGCTAGATTGATATATTTCCCTGCAACAACAAAAGTGGCTTGCTTCCTAGAGCCAATATCACGGCTTGTATCTTGTATGTGGGGAATTCTTTTTGCTAATACCATTGGCGCACGCTTAACAACACGGTCGAAATTAATTTCTACTTTATTGAGCTTTAACATAATTATCCTTTCAAAATAGGCTGTAATCTACCCGAAGTCACCACGCCACATCAATCAACAACAGATGAATTAAACTGCTCATATTGCTTAAGCATCCTTAGCAATTAAAAATAAAGGTAGATACAGTGACTGTGTGGTACAAGACCATCGATATAAGTCTTGTCCAAGTTTTGCCATGGTAAGGGCATTTAAACACATGAAACCCTGTTCCATCTCTTTTAAGTCACCGAACTGACATTGCTCAGTATGCCAAGCAATAGCCTTATCTATACTGGCTTGCCACTTTACTTGGTCGCCATCAACCAGTGCCTGGATAGCTTCAATTAGCGGCAGAATATACTGTAAAACGTCTTTGTCTTTTGCTGTATGGGCTGCAGTTAACGCGACATCTAACAGTGGGGCACTGGGTAATACGCCCGTGCCAATTTTTAGCAATAAGTGGTCGTATAAATAACACGCGTGATTGATTATTCCATCATCGGTTAACGACCACTCACTGTTTTGCAATTGCTGTAATAATTCAGGGGAGCCAAACAAGAGCACAATGTTCATCTCTTCTTGAATGGTCCAATCATTATTTTGCGTTTTTAACTGGGGATCGAAGCCCTGCAAAAAAGCAAAGGGAGCGGCTTGTTGCAAATACGGTTTTACCTTTTCATGCTCTTCGAGTACATAATGAGCATAGGCCAGCTCTACATATTTCCCTGCCACAACGAAAGTGGCTTGCTGCCTAAATTCAAGCTCAAGACTTATATCTTGTATGTGTGGAATTCTTTTTGCTAATACCATTGGCGCACGCTTAACAACACGGTCGAAATTAATTTCTACTTTATTGAGCTTTAACATAATTATCCTTTCAAAATAGGCTGTAATCTACCCGAAGTCACCACGCCATCGGTTTCAACGGCTTCAATAACCATTTTACTGATCTTGGGATCATCATTTTCAATCGCGTCTATTAAATCACTGCCTAATTGATTTTTATGTGGGTATTTTTTGGATTTTTCCATGGTGTTAAGATTGGATTCTATCCATCGGTTTGACATTTGCCAGCCTTTCGAACTGGTCTTTTGCAGTTTGGCTCCCGGCCCTTTTGCTTCAACCACAAAATATTCCAACACATTGCCATTAGCGTCACGTTTAGACCAAATTTGATCGACACCAGGACCTGGGCTAAAACCTAACTCCATTTGCGCCGGTGGCGGAGGGGTAGCAAAATGCTTTTCCATATACATGGCAGCAGCACGCTCACCTTTCGCTTCGGTTAACTTAGCCTTAAAAGCACCTTGACGACGTTTTGAATCCCCATTAGCGATTGAATTTTCTAGCTTCTTTTTATACGCGGCTTCATAAGCTGCAACATCTTTATAGTGCTGCTCTAATTTTGGATCTTTACGTATTAGTCCAGCAGCTGCAATCTTTTTCTTATCCTTAGTCTGCTTCTCTATATCCACAGCTTCTAGAGGGGTGACGTTCTCTTTCTTATAAGGCTTTGCTTCATGCTGATTATTGATTTTTTTCAGCGATTGAGACATCTCTGTGACGATGTCTATGGTGGCCTGAAGGGCTTTGCCACCTTTTCGTCCAGTCGTGGCTGCGAGCAAGATAGCCGCTGCAACCGGACCTCCAGCGCCTCCGACTAATGTGCCCACTGCTGTACCACCAGTGACAATGGTAGTATCCATGCCCAACTGAGTTATTTGATATGCCGCCAGTTCCGCGACTTGGTCCTCAGGAAGTGCAGCCAAAATACGCTTAGGCACACTGGCCAGCATTTCACGGCTTGTCGGGTCACTCAGTAACAGAATAAGCGTTTCCATGGACTGATTGGCCGCATTAAATTTTAGCTCACCTCTCCCCTTCCACTGTTGTAGTTTCGCTTCTAAGGCGTCGATTTCTCCCGTACTGATGGCCTCTATCAGCATGGTGATATCGATGTCGGCGGCCTCCATCAGTTTGCCAAAATCACCCAATTCCGGTAGGTATTCGGTGAAACCATTGGTGGCACCCGCTTTGGTTGCTTTGACGAGCTCCCATGATTGAGATAGGTATGAGAGATCGTCAAACGCTTCACTCTGAGCGTTGAGTTCAGACACTTTATCATCGACTGCCTTTTTGAAAGTTGCAGTGACTTCGGCAATCTTTGACTGCTCGTCAGACAGCATTTGTTTGGCAGACAGAGCTTGCAGGGCAACTTGTTTGGCAGTTTCAGTAAGTGCGTTGTCGAGCTGTTGGTATTGGCTCTCAAGGGCTGACAGGGCTTGTGCTTTTTCTGTTTCGTCGCCAAACATGACGTGAGCGGGATAATTAGGCCCGCCTTCGACCATGGCCCAACCTTTATCATTGAGCACACCCTTGATAACCGTATTGCCAGGATCATTAAAAATCACGCGATAGGGCACATTACTGGCATAGGTCTTTTCGCTGTCATCGTAACAAAGCTCAAGTTCTAGCTTAGGCGGTGGCTTAGCAAAGTTATCACTAATGAGCGCAGGCTTAGGTTTACTTTGCGCCTCCCTTATTCGCGATGTGTCAGCGATATAATCCAGAGGCGGAGAAGGATGTAGATTACCGTCGTTATTGGCGGTATAAAGTGAGCTACTGCCTGCGGACTCAAAGCGCCGGGTTAGCTGTGTCAGCGTTTGAGCGCTTATACCATTACCATATGCCGAGTTAGCAAGGGGCTGACCTTGTTCCATGACAAACACTGGCGAGGTGGGTGTATCACTGAGCACCACGAACTCACCTTGTTCCAACTCGATTTTTATTCTGTCGAGCGAGCGGCCAGAAGGTGTAATGGCTTGCCAATCACTGTCGCTAAGGCTGGATAAATCAGACTCAATGAGCACCGCATCGTGCAGCATTAATGAATCAACTGAGGCTAAACGTATCGACATACTGCGTGACTTCCTGTTACTGCATCGTAAATCGTTCGAGGTAGAATTCTCAGCATGCAGCAAAAAACGCACCAAGATTGTATCTTCAGCGTTTATCTGGCTTTCAGTGTTGAATAGGGTGCAGCTGGGCAAGATATGGCCCAGGATCGAGCAAAAAGTTGCCCAGCGGGCAATAAATGGCCCAGCTATTTTAAGAGGTGAGTCACTGGATTTTACTGATGTTAAGTGTTGATAACTTTCTAATAGGGCGAACTAAGATTATTGTGTTTTGTACGTCAATATTATCTCGGTCTAAACGGTCTAGCTTCAATATCACCAGCATATCGCCACGTTCCATGTGGTGATTGATTAACATCTTGAACTTCTCACGCTTCGTCGCTTCAACATCTAAATGAGCATAGGTGAAGCAGTAATACTGATATAACATTTCTGCTTGAAAGATGTTAAATACCCCTTTGGGGTAACCCACCTCATCATTGACAGTAGAGTCAATGATGTGCAAATGCCAATAATCGTCTCGTTGTCAGCATGATATGGGTGTTGAAAACCAGATAACCTGGCCAATCACTTCAAAATCATGAAGTTCATTACAGGAATAGACTTCATCAGGATACTCTGAATTATAACTTTTGAACGTGATTGATGACGGGGTTTCCGAGAGCAGTTTAATCCGTAAATGTTGACCTTGCCTGATCACAAACATCATCCCATCTCTAATATGCTGTTGAGTCGAATCCACGACAACAATAGAACCCGTCTTCAATACTGGTTCCATCGAGGTGCCAGAAGCATGCAAACAAAACAGGCCATCTTTGTTCAACTGTCCGCCGCCCAGCGCTGAGGGGATCGGAATGTGAGTGAGTGTTTCATCCACACACACAAACCCATTTCCGGAAGACACTTCAATATGCTTGTAATATGGGATCCAACAAAACGCTTGTTTCAGTTTTGCTAATTCCCCATCAGGGTCAACCCCTGTCAGTATCCATTCTGCAGACACCTTCAGCGCGTTAGCTAACTTCTCCAGCAACTCACCTTTTGGCTGATTATCACCCAGTTCCCAGCGAGAAACTGCAACAGAAGTGATCTCCAAAGTCATCGCTAATTCTTTCTGAGTTTTTCCAATCAAATTTCGTTGGCGTTTAATTCGGGTCCCTATTTCGCGCATATCTCTCTTATCCCAAAAATTAGTCAACAAATCCTAGTAGTTATTCACACCAATTAAGACCGATATATCGTTTAGTTTTGGATAACATCGTTTAGCTTTGGATAACATCGTTTAACAGTTTAAAAAACGAGCTGTAAGTTCCTGCCGAGCCACGCGCAAAAAAAAACTCAAGGGAATTAACCACCTTGAGCATTATGTCAAGCACAAAACAAATATATCGTTTACTTTTTGATAATAACGTTGACCCGCTTGGTGGTATCGCTTAATCTTGATGACATCGTTTATTTTTCGACCATATCGTTTAGCCAATACACCGTGTGTACGCCAGACAGATCGGCACAAGATCGACGTGTAGACATCTCAGTGATGTCCACAACACCGTGTTCAATGATTGCTCACCTTAACGGTTGAGGTGTAGCGCATTGGCTTCATTGAAGAAAAGTAAAATTGGCATGACTTTTAGCTAACTCGATCTCAACACAGGATCAAACAGTAAGGAAGTAATCACGATGACAAGCATGACGAAAGAAGAGCGCGAAGCCCTCCGCATTAAAGCCGACCAGGAAATTGTCCGCTTAGGTGCCATGATGCCTCAATGTTATACCCCTGAAAATCGTGACTCGATGTATACACTTATCGTCATTTTTTTACTGTGGGTCTTTCTGATGGCCTGCCTTGTCTATCCAGGATTTGTTTATGCTGCCGATCCGTTTGCCCCTGCTAAAAGTGAAATCGTGGATACCGTCGGTACCGGCTCTACTGCTCAATTTGCCCTACTGGTAATTGGTTTGTGTGCGGCGGGGATCACCGGCTTCTTAACCAAAAACTGGGGCGCCGCCATTGGCGGATTTGTGGTGGGGATGATTTTCCTCAATGTCTCGCTAAGAGTCGTTGGCCTGTAATGGATAACCCCACCCAATTTTTCAGTATTCCGAAAAAGCTCAACAACGTGCCGACGTTAATGGGATTTGCCATGGATGAGTTAGCGCCTGCACTCTGTGTGTTTGGCGTGTTGTTCCTGATGCACCATGCCCTCATTGGCATGGCACTGGCCACGGTCTGGTTTATCGGACTTCGGCGATTAAAAAGCCAGTACGGCATGCGCATACTGCGCCTTACGGCCTACTGGTATGCCCCGACTGAGTTTAGCCAAACATTCCTCAAGCGTACGCCCTCAGCGTGTCGCCGTTACTGGCTACGTTAACCGTTTTGCTTAGTGTTCGGGGAAGCGCCCCGTAAGGGAGACCCCATGTTACGCAGTAATAAAATAGACCTGCTCAGTATCACCCAATCACTCAACACCCTGCTGGTTGGTGGCTTTATTGCCGCCATGCTGGTTAACATCATTCTTGCCGCGATTGTGTGGCAATCCTATTTCAATAAAAGCCGCACCTTAGTTCCGCCTGTTATCAGCAAGGCCTTTACCGTTTCAGACGGGCAAGTAGATGAACCCTACCTGCGACAGATGGCGGAGTATTTCGCGTTGCTGAAATTAAACGTCACCCCCGCCTCCGTTGACCATCAATACCCACAACTGAGTCAATACCTCTGCGAAGACAGTTGGCATGTGATGCAACCGCTACTGAGCAGTGATGCTGACATGATTAAACGTCAAAACATCAGCAGTCATTTCACCCTTAACCGCACTCAGGTCGCGCTGGATGAACAGTTGATCAAGCTCACCGGCGTATTGAGTAAATATGTCGGCAAGCGGGCACTGGAGCCTGAAACGGTGAGCTACGTCATCGCCACGCGGTACGACCACGGCCAACTGTGTCTGTTAACCATGAAAAAATCCCTCAAGGAGGTCACATGAGACGATTAACCTTCAAGCCCGGCATCGCAGCAAGGGGAATGCGCGTCTGGTGTATGGCATTTCCTATGACACTCTTTTTTACACTCTCGCTTGCGCTCTCGATGACACTATCAGGCCATGCATTGGCACAAAACACGCCACCGACCCAGTACCACTTCAATGACAGTGAGACCGTGCCCGTGGTGCTCTCCAGTGTCGACATCAATCGACTGGTGGTAAAAGATGACAAAATCACCTCGATAGATTGCCCTGAAGGGTTTTGCGTGGTGACGGGCACCAAGACTGATAACTCAGGCGCCGCACGGATGAGTCTCAATCTGGCCGCGCCCTTTACCGCCTATATATCTACCGCAAAGGGTCGTCACTTTGGGCTATTCATCACCCCTAAAGCCAAACCTGCAGTCACCTCCATCTTTACCGCCAACCCAAACGCCCAAACGCACCCGTCTGCCTTTGATAAAGACAGTCCTTATACCAGCATGATGAGCGAGTTCATCGCGCAGATGATGCATTACCTCGCAACCGGCGCGCAGATTAACGGCTATCAGGTGCATCTCATCGATAACACCCGAGAGGCACTGAAACAAGCGCTGAACCGTCGCAGCCATAAAGGGTTTGCGCATCGTTCTGTCAGCGCCAAAGATACGCTGGCCACCCCAACGGGGCTCACCACCGAGCCCGCCATTATGTTCACTGGCAAGCATTTCAACGGCATCATTTACCGGCTCACCAATCATTCATCCCACGTGATGACCCTCACACCTGCCCAGTTCTATTCAGCCACCGTACGCGCGGCGGCCTTGTCCACTCCCAGCCTGAACTCACAACAGGTAGGTCACCTCTTCGTGGTGTCTGGCGGGGAGGCCATGCGATGAGATCCCTTATCGATTATTTCAAAAAAGACCCACAAGGCGATTTTGACCAAGGCCAGGCCCTCAATGAAGCCAACGGTCAGCGCAACTGGATAATACTGACGATATTGGTCACGCTGGCGGGAAGCATATATTTCGCCACGGACTATTACATGGGAAGTGATGCCGAGCCCTTGGGTGAACCTGCGGCCATCGATTTTGGTGCTGTCATCGATAATGATTTTACCGAAAAGGACAATCAGTCCGCCCTTACCGCGCAGCAGAACGCGCTCGATGCCCAGCAGCGCACCCTTGATAAACTGGTAAAAACCATTGAAAACATAGAGCGCAATAACCACACCGCCACTCTCGACTTGAAGCGCAAGATTGAGCGTTTTCAGCAGGGAGTGACCGACAAGATTGACCACCAGCTAGACACGGCCACCGCCTCATTGCTCAATGAGGCTGGCAGTTCAGCTGCAAGCAGGAGTGGAGTCAATCATGACGCCGATCCACTGGGACTGGGCAGCCCTCAAGGGTTCCCCCGTAACGGCGACAATCAACACTCCAATGTCTCAGGCCAGTACACCCTCCCCCAAGACCCGTTGCAGGCCGTTACGATCCAAGTAACGCCGCCTACCAAGGCAGTAGCGTCACGCCGCCCGCGACACAAAACGGCATTGATTCTTTCACCCTCAGTTGGCAAAGCCCCGAGCTAAACCTGCCTCAAAAACGCACCCCGATAACTATGTGCCTGCAGGGACATTTGTCACCGCTGTCATTACCGGTGGCGCCGATGCCAACGCGGGCGTGAACGGCCAAGGCGATACCGTGCCCATGGTGTTTCAAACGCTTAACGCAGGCATCCTGCCTAACGGTAAACCCTCCAGGCTCAATAACTGCACCATCATCGGCGCCGTGTACGGTGAGATCTCCTCCAGTCGCGGCATTGTCAGGACCCAGCGCCTCAGTTGCATTTTTGATGAGGAGATCATCGATATCCCCGTTGAAGGCACGGTGTTTAACTTTGGCCGCAATGGTATTCGTGGCACCACCATCATGAAAAACGGCAAGATTGTACAGATGGCGGGGGTCTCAGGCATTTTAACGGGGATCGGTGAAACCGGCAAAGCGCTCAGCGAAACCACCTCGACCTCGCCGTTGGGGTCAACCACCACCCTGAGTGGCGGTGATGCCCTGCTCAACTTGGCAGGCTCTGCAAGTGCCAGTGTCGGCAGCAAACTGGCAGATTATTACATCAAGCTCGCTGAGCAATACCATCCGATTATTGAGCTCAATCCGGGCAACACCGTCAATATCGTGTTCCTCAAAGGCTTTCCGCTGGATCCCGTGGGGATAAGTGAATACGAAGAGGCGCTCGCCAATCAGCCACAAACGCCGCTGTCCAGTACGGCGCAAATTCTCAATACCATCAGCAATCCACTGTTCGAACGGCTGCCCGATGACATTGCGCCACGGGCCGCGAAAAACTCGAGTTCATCGGCAACTCAGTTACTCACACCTGCGCAGCGTTATCACCAGCAAGGGCAACGCATTCCAGTGAATTCACCGTTTGGTCGCACACAGTAGCGGTTGAGCGAAACGCCGCCCCCTATTGACGATAGTTAAGGAGTTTATTTTGAATATTGATTTAACAGTCACCTCACGGCGTTCATGGATTGTCATGGCCTTTATCGCTGCCAGCCTCACAGGCTGCGCCGCGGGGCTCGATGGCGATTACGCCTGCGATAAAGTCGGCGGGATCAACGGCTGTACCGACATGATGGAGGTGAGACACCTCACGGACACGGGGGGTTTCAATCAACCCCAAGTCACCAGCCCAGCGGTGCAGGCGTTCAGCAATGCGCAACGCGCTCAGCCATCGATGGCTGTCAGGTTATCCGGCGGTGCGAGGTTACCCGTCGACGCGATGGATTTTATTCCCCTGCCTCGCCGCGACCGACACGGATTTCCGCTGCGCACCTCAGACTCCGTGCAGAAGATCACCATTTTTCCGTTCATCAATGCACACGGCGATTACGTCGACACCACCGATGTGTACATCGTACTCGATAAAAGCCGCTGGACAGGCCGTCCCGTGCAATACATCAGAGGGGATTAACCATGCGCGATATCAACACCAGGCTGTCCGAACTGTTTGCGTCCAGCCAGCACACTCATAATCACCTGCATCACGAATTGCCGTATCGGTGTTTTGATGAGGAAGAGCAGGTGTTTGATAATGCTCACTCGCGTGGGTTCGGCTTTTCCCTGTCACTGTTCAGTGGCGCCAATGATGATCTCATCACGGCACTCAATGCCATCGTCTGTACCTTGCCAGAGGGCGACAAGTGGAATTATCAGTTTGTCATGGTCGGTAACAATCAGATCGGTGAGCTCATTGAGCAAAACCAGGCGCTGCTCAGTGGCCGTCATGCCATTTGCGATAAGTTTGCCTTTAACGAGGCGATTTACGCTAAGCACAGTGCCAAGCATGGCTTTGGTACCAAGCTCAGTCGGGCTTATCACTATGATATTAAGCACAGTAAAGCCTGGCTGTTTGTCTCCACCACGCAAGACAGGACGGCCTTGATCGATATGCGCCTGGGACTGGAGTCAGAGCTCGCCCAAACCGGGATGTACATTGAGCGGTTATCGGCTGCGGCGCTCATTGCGCATTGCCGTGAACACCTCAACTTTAATCACCGTCAGGACCGCCCTGTCGCGGCCACCTATAACGAGTATCAGCCACTTAACACGCAAATACTCAGTCCGGACAGTGAGTTCATCGTTAACCGGGACGGCATCAATATCCGTCACACGCCCATCGCAGACAATGAGCCTGATGATGCGCCAGTACTGACGACCTTAGTCAGTTTAGGGCTTAAACGTCTGCCGAATGATTTCAGGCTGTACGCGTTCCCTAATTGCCTTGCCTCCATGACCACCACCATGAACAGCTTGCAGTGCCCGCACCGCATTAGCGTCAGCTTCTTTATCAATAAGACCGGTGAGCAAGTCACCCGTAATGACAGCAAGATAAGCTCACTCACCAAAACAGTGAGCTCACCGATGCGATTGCTTATTCCTGGCGCGGCGGATGAGTTGACAGAGCGCAAGCAATTACAGACGGGCTTAGGGGATGGCGACTTTACCATCTGCACCATGACAATGAACGTCACCCTTTACACCACAGAAGCCAACCAGCGTAATGACACAGCGAAGGCAATATCGACGTTTCGCAGTGCCGGTCTTGAGCTGATTAAAGCCAACATGCTACAAGGACTGTGCGCCCTGTCGACCTTGCCGTTCTGCATGACTGAGGGCTTTATGAAGGACAGCACCCACGCCGGGCTGACCTTCATGATGAAGACCTCAAACTTAGTCAACTTTTTGCCCGTGGTGGCTGACTATAAGCGCCTGTCAGGTGGATTACTGCTGCCGACAATGCGCCACCAAATCAGTTTTTTTGACCCGTTCCACTGTGGCAGTGACAACTACAATATGGCCATCACTGGCGGCTCAGGCGCGGGGAAATCTTTCTTCACCCAAGCGTTAGTGAAATCCATTTTTGCTCGGGGCGGTAAGGTATGGATCTTAGATAAAGGGGAGAGCTATAAGAAACTCACCCAGACGCTCGGCGGCGTCTATCTTGACCACACCCAAATCCACCTCAATCCCTTTACCCATCTGGGCAAAATACAACAAGTGCGCGATGCGGGTACCTTCGGCGACATTGTCAATGAACAGGGTGAAACGATCGATCCCATCACCGAAGTGCTGGGCAACATCACCGCCCTGATTGCCACCATGGCCTCCCCCGATGAAAAGCTGAACGGGTTTCAAAGCGCCATCCTCGGCGATGCGATTTTAATTGCCTGGCAACTCAAGGGCAATCTTGCGCTGATTGATGACGTGCAGCAGGCCTTGTATGACATCGCCCACAGCAAACATGATGACAGGCGCATCAGTGATATCGCCGCCCAGCTCAATAAATACTGCATTGAGGGGATCCACGGCGCCATCTTCAATAAACCGTCACAGCTCGACCCCAATATCGACATTACCACGCTGGAGTTGGACGGATTTAAAGGAGAGCTGCAACGACCAGTGGTGTTTGCGCTCATGGTGGCCATTAATCAACAGATGTTCCTCTCAGGCCAACGCGCCATTCCGAAGGTGTGCATCATCGAGGAAGCCTGGTCATTAATGAGCGGGGCCAATGCCCAAAGCAAAGACTTCATTAACGAAGGCTACCGCACCGCACGTAAGTTTGGCGGCAGTTTTGCCACCGTCACCCAGGGCATTAACGATTTCTTTGCCAACGCCGAAGCGGAGGCGGCGCTGAACAGCTCAGACATTCAGATCACCCTGCGTCAAGGCGACGGCTTGAGTGACTTTTTAGCCACTCACCCGGATCACTTTACCCCGTTCGAGCAAAAAATGATTAAGTCATTCCCGCGCGCCAATGATGCCGGCCACTCGTGTGTAATGCTCAAAGCCGGTGGCACGGTGTCGTTTCATCGCGTGTTTGCCGATCCCTGGTCGCGCGCCATGCTCTCCACTGAGCCGAATGAGTTTGAGTATTGCGAAACTCTCATCAAACGCGGCATGTCCCTGCTGGATGCCATTGAGCACACCGCACTGCATTTCTACCCCAAAGAGATGCAACGTTTTGATGCCATCATCGAGGCGGCAAAACCACAACGCTGCCATGCTGACGTCGAACCCGATCCAGACTCCGCTCCGGAGGCCGCATAATGTCCACTCCTCTGTTCACGCACACCACATTACCGCTCACGCTCTTCGCCTTGATGATCGGTATTAATGCAGCATTCACCGTCCAGCGATTGCTCGACAAGGAAATTGTCGAGTTCGACATGAACCACACCATCACAACTTTTGAGCAAGACATCGCCAAAAGCCACTTGAGTGATGCAAAGCGTGAGGTTGAGATCCAGCGTTTTACCCGCACGCTGGATAATGTTGTCAAGCAGTACGCTCTGGATAACAAGGTCACCATCTTGGTCAGTCCGGCGATTGTCAGTGGCGCCAGAGATGTGACAGCCAACATACAGCACGCGTTACTCGATGCACTGCACGCACAAAATGAGGCAAAACAAACAAGCCAGATCACCGACATCGATTCGATAGACGGGAGTGATGAATGAACACCTTCCGGGCCGTACTTCTCACCCTGTCATTGGGGTTGTTCCCAGGTGCACAGGCTAAAGATTTGGGCGTGGTTGGCCAGGTGTTTCCCATCACTGAGATCGACATGCTGCAATGGATAGCGCAGCGCCTGAAAACCTTGGAGCAGACAGGCGAGCTCGCTAGCATGCAGCAGCAATTTAAAGACACGGTGAAAGCCAGCGTCAGGCGCCCCCGCCCTGTGGGACTTGTCACCACCACCTCCCCGGAGGTGTTCAGCGTGGATCCCACCTTGACCCTCGCCAGTGATATTACCGGCACTGACGGTAAGCTGATTTATCCGAAAGGGATGCAGATCAACCCGTTTGACCCCGCCACCTGGCCTGCCATGGCGCGCGCCGCTAAGGCGCAGTTCCAGTTCAGTAAAACCTTGGTGTTTTTTAATGGTGATGATGTGCAGCAACGCCTGTGGGCACAGGAGTATCAACGTCAGCACGCGGCTGGCCATGAGACCAATGAGAGTAATAAGACCATCAAATGGATCCTCACTGGCGGTGAGCCTGAAACCACCCACCAGCAGCTCAGCGCGCGCATTTACTTTGACCAGCAAGGCAACCTGAGCCGCAAGCTCACCCTGAAGCGGGTGCCGTCAGTAGTGAAGCAGGTAGGAGTCCAATGGCAAATACAAGAAATCGACGTATCGCACTACCCAAATTTCATCGACGCCGAGGCGCAACCTCATGAGTAGCCCGCAATCCTTAGGGTGTTTACTCGCGGCGGTGTGTCTGTTGAGTGTGCCCTTCAATGCGCGCGCTCAGGGGGCCTCGTGTACGGGCACTTTCGTTAATCCCATGACGGATATCTGCTGGTCGTGCATCTTTCCGTTCACCATTGGCCGAGTGCCGATTATCCCCGGCAGCTTACCCGACACGCGCAACCCAAGCATGCCCATCTCTTACTGCCCGAAGCCACCGCCGGTGTATCTGCAGATTGGGCTCAATATCGGTTACTGGGAGCCCGATACGCTGGTTGATGTGACGAGAGTTCCCTATTGCATGGTGAACATGGGCATGAGTCTGGGCGGCGAGAACCTGCCGCAGATTGGCGGGCGCACCACCCATCGTGACAACGATGCCTCCGATGGCGCGTTTTATCATGGCCACTGGTACAAGTACCCCATCATTTACTGGCTGCAAATCATCCAAAGTGGCGCCTGCATGGCCACCGACAACTTTGATATCGCCTACCTGACTGAAATTGACCCGCTGTGGGACGATGATGAGCTGGCCTTTATTCTCAACCCCGAAGCAATTTTGTTTGGCAATGTCACCTCACAATTGGCCTGCGCCACCGAAGCGATAGCCACTTCCACCAACAACGTGTTGCCGTTTGATGCACTGTTCTGGTGTATGGGCTCGCAAGGCTCCGCCTACCCGCTGACCGGCACCACCAATTACCGCGATACGCCTATTCAGGCGGGCACGCTCATCTTAGAGCGGTTGAACTACAAATTACACCGCCAAGGCCTGGTGTGGGAGTCCCACGGGGATGATGGCGCGATTTGCTATCAAACCCCGATGCCGATTTTACCGAAATCCCGTTATCGCTATCAGATGACCAATACCATTGCAGATGCCGCGTGGGCGCATCCCTACACCACAACCACGGTGATTTGGGAAAGCGGTCATGACAATCCGGTCTCAGGTGACAACTTCGGCTTTATCAACTTTAAAAAACGCAATTGTGTGTTCCTGTGAGGGTGATGATGAGGGGAAGCCAATGAAACCGAGAGAAATGAAACAGGCTGGGATAAAACAGACTCAAGCCAGGCGAGCCACGATGACTCACCACTTATCCACATTTCCTGTGGATAAGTGGTCAATATTTAAACAAATCAATCCATTGATGGCGATAGGATTGATAGCCTTGAGCTGCTGGCTTTCACCGACCCTCACGGCGCAACCTCAAGCGGCACCGGTAATGGGCATAGACACATTCGGCCTCATGGAAAAAGCCCGCGCCTTTGAAGCCGACACCAAGCGTGCGCTACACACGGCGCTGTCACCGATATTAGATAAGGCCAGACAAGCCAATCCCGCCGCCGATGCGACAGGCATCATGGTGTTTGCCTCCTTGTCGCTTCCCCGCACTTCTCTCACTCAACTGCTGATGCAAAGCGCCGATTTGCAGGTGCCCATCATCATACGTGGCCTACAGCCACAAGGCTTTACCGCCACCCTCAAGCAGATGAATGGCCTGATAAATTATCAGGGCCAAGCCATTAACAGTGGCTTTGCAATAAACCCGCTGTGGTTTAGCCAATTTGGTATTACCCAGGTGCCTGCCTTTGTGGCCATCAAGCCCGGGAAATGTCAGGCCAAGCAGCCCTGCTTCGCTGATGATTTTGATGTGCTCTACGGCAACGTATCGCTCTATGACGCCCTGACATTACTCAGCCAGCACGGCAGCGTGGCTGATGTGGCAGCGAATGCATTGTCTCGCCGCGAATTAACCAGGAGGTCTCCATGAGATCCTTACTGTTACTGATGAGCCTGGTGGCATCATTGCCGCTGATGGCCACGAATACCAATACCGAAACTGACTATCGCAATCAAGTGCAGTGGGCCAAAGACAGCATCAACCACAACCAGCATAAACCGGGTTTCACTGATTTTGATGTGAATGCACTGTGTAAGGACGCCGCCTGTCAACGTGGCGTCGCCAATCCAGCGCCATCTCGTTACCTTAATAATGCATCGGCGTTACGTGCAGCCTCTCGGGGCGAGGCGAGCAGTAATGCTCAATCTCAAGCGGTGACAGCCTCGTTCAACAAAGGTCGTCCGACCATTGATGAAAATGATCCGGCCTATCACGCCGCCATCGGTTACCAGAATGATGCTTACAATATCAGTCACGGCATTTCATCCAAGTATCACGATTGTGACAAGGGCTTGCGCTGTGATCTAAGCACACAAACTCGCACTTGCACCGTCCCCACCCACAACCCCGTGCAGTGCCATATCACCCCGTATCTTAAAAGCTCATCGAGTCAGCAAAAGCGTCATACATTTACCTTATCGGGCAGACCGCCATTCTCCATAGCGTTACCAGCACAAACCGCTTCGGTCACATCGGTGCGTGTCAGTGGCAATTTTACCAGCTTTGCTCACCCGCTTTATCTTGAGTTGACCCTCAATGGCAGCTTACTCGGTCGAGCCCCGGTGCAGCGCAGAAGTGGCGAATGCGCCCGGAACGGGCAATGTCCTTCCAGCATCAACAGCACCTTTAATTATCAAGGTGAAACCTCATCAAGGTTAACCCTCAATGTTGGCACGATACTGGGGTCATCCGGGTACGCGCTTTATCTCCCTGTGGGCAACCTGCCCGTCACTATTGTGACGACAGAGGTCAAGATGGAGATCGGCTACCGGAACAGTTGTGGCTCCCTTCTCCCAGTGTGCCAGCAAGTGAGTCAACAGTGTGTTGAGGGGCCAGATACCCGCATGCTCAATGGCATTGCTGTCACACTCGATTGCTGGGATGAACAACTCACCTATCAGTGCAACACGGCCAACACCTGCGCTGCCTTGAGTGAGTGCCAGCTCCAATCATCAAACTGTAAAACCCAATTAGCCGGCGTGTGCATCGAAAAACGACAACGACGCCTGTGTGAAACCCGACGTTGCCAGGACGTGGGCTTAGTGTGTGGCGAGGACTCCTTTGCATTAAGTGGCGATTATTACGATCCCTCTGCCACGCAAAGCCCGGATTTTAATCGCGCAGCTGCTGGGTTAGCCGCAATGGGCGAAGCGGGCCAAGACGTTAAAGATAAGGCTAATATCAATGAGAACAGCGCCATTATCTTCAAGGGTGACATCATGCGCTGTTCAATAAAAGCCATCGGTTTAAGCAATTGCTGCCAGGACAGTGGTTGGGGTAATGACATTGGCATCACCTCCTGCAGCGAAGAAGAGAAAGCATTAGGCCACGCCAAAGAGGGCAAGCTCACCATAAGTTTGGGTCAATACTGCGCTGAAAGAGTCTTAGGCCTGTGTATCCGCAAAAAGAAATCCTACTGTGCTTTCAGCAGCAAGCTCGCCCGCATAGTGCAAGAGGAAGGTAAGGCCCAATTAGGGCTCAATTTTGGCAGTGCCAAACATCCTGATTGCCGCGCATTCACCCCCAATCAATTACAACACATCGACATGAGCCGCATGGACTTTTCTGATTTCTATGAGGACTTACATGACGGTATGGCCCTGCCGAACACCGATGAGATCAAGCGACGACTCCAGCGGACCGTCGGAGGAGACTCATGAGCGTTGGATTGTTCACATTATCCCTTGCGCATTATCGAGCCTGTCAGGCCTGTGCTGTTCGCGGCCTGACGTACTCATTCATGGTGGTGGCTGCCGCTGTCGTTATTGCTGTAGTGATGGCGGTTGTAATGGTGATGCTGTCTTCGTTGACGCGTGCGGCCTACGCCAGTGAGGCCGCAGGCTGGCGCTGGTATAACGAACCCAAGACCGTCATCACACCACCTAAGCAGCAAGAGCGGACAGCGCCCAGTGTAACAGTCACCCGCACGCTCAGTCCCACGGAGCAGCTGCGATCGTTTAAAAGATACTTTGATGACACGCTCAATGATGCGGTCATTAACCCGACCAATGCCAACAAGGTAGAGAAATCCATGCGGCTTAATCAATACGTCGCAGAGCAATCTTCCTTGTACGGCATGACATTTAAAAAGGTGCTGCTGGCTAACCCCGCCCTGTCTTACACCAAGAACCATCCGACGGAGCAAGCCGCCAGACGCCCCTATCTATTATTGCAGCGCAGTCAAAAAGTCCGCGCGGTGCGCCGCTTAGCACAGGCTGGCTGGGGATTATTCTTTGTCTATAAAGGCCGTGAGGCCATCGATAAAGCCCTCGCCCCGAGTGTGCAGCAATTCGCCGACCAGCACGGCATTGACCTGCTAGGCGTCACCCTGGATGGGCAAGCGCTGGACAGTATTCACCACACAAGGCAAAACCAGCAGCATCTTACGGTGCCCTTTAGCCCCGCGCTGGTGCTGGTGAATCCCGGCACTGGCGAGATGAAGCCACTGGCTTACGGCTTTATCTCACAAGCAGACTTACTGGGCCGTTTTCTCAATGTGGCAACCGATTTTGCCCCCGACTTTTAACCCGAGTTAACCACCTGGTTCCCTCAATGTTGACGAGCACGAGGAATGACATGATGACACGACGGATGGACACGCGGCGCCGCCGCACCACACTATTGATGATCACCTTGTTGATGGTCTGGCTGCTACTGCCATTGAGTCGCCCGGCATTGGCGGATCACACACAGCCATTCCCCTCGACTGGCGCGCTCTCATCAGCGGCAAACCCGCATGATTATGCCTTGGTGTTCTTCTTTCGCTCAGATTGCCCCTATTGCCACTCGTTTGCCCCAAAACTGCAACAACTGGCAGCGCAGACGGGCACTTACACCTATGCGTTCTCGCTCGACAATCAAGGTATTCCAGGCTTTGAGGTGCCCATTCCGATCACACCTGATATCGCCAGCACCTTCTTTGAACATCCACGCGATGTCACCGTGCCTGCGTCATTTTTGATTAACGTCAATACCCGCAAATTTGTACGCCTGACGGTGGGCGACGTCAGCCAGGCACAGTTGCAGCACAGTTACCTCAACTCACTCAATGACCCAATAGTCATTGCCAGCATGCAATAGGAGACAGAGATGAAAACATTCACAGCGATTTATCCCCCTTTACCGACGCTGGCGGATCTCAATCTCGTCAGCAACGTATTTCTGATGATGACTGTTTTCAAGTGTGTGCTCCGCCTGATGAGCGGCTTACTCTCTCGCCACGTCATGGTCAAAGGTGACGTCCTTAGTAAAACCACAGTTCAGGCCACAACCAGCGTTAGGCAGTACAAGGGGCGCTCAACATGACGCGTTTACTCGAGATGAAGGACGTCCTGCTCTCAGGCGCTATCGCCCTGTCGCTACTGTTCACGCCCATGGCTCATGCTGCAGGCGTGTCAGGCTCACTCAATGATTTTTTCAACCACTTAGGCTATGGCGCGAATGTCACCCACCCGGCTGCGTTTAAAGGCCAGAGCGCGAACTACTACAGTGGCGGGAACCTATTTGTGCGCAGTCACATTCGGGATGCCCAGCTTGTCAGTGTGCAGATGCCCAGTGTGGCCGCAGGCTGTGGCGGCATCGATATGTTCATGGGCGGCTTCAGTCACATCAACTCAGATGCACTGGTGCAGCAAGGTAAAGCCATTATTGCCAATGCTGTGCCCTTTGCCGTGGACTTAGCCCTGCAAACCTGGGCGCCACAGATAAAACAAATCAAGGACACCTTAACCGCCATTGCGGATAAGTACCTGAATCAATCCATCAACTCCTGCGAAGCGGCGCAAGCTGGCGTCTCAGCGCTGGCAGGCTTTGCCGGGGCGGGCAGTCAAAAATACATTTGCGCCACCATGGGCACGCAAAACAATGCGTTTGCCGATTGGGTCGCCGGTCAACAGGCATGCGGCGCCGGAGGCCAGGCCAATAACCAGCTGGCGAATGCCAAAAATGACCCGGCACTGAAAGACATGGTGCGTCACAGTGTCAATATCGTCTGGTCGGCGATGTTAAAAAACAGCTTTCTTGCTAATGATCCGACCTTGGCCGAGTTTCTCATGTCCATTTCCGGCACGTATATCTATGACGCTAGCGGGAATGCGAGGAGGTATGGCTCACTGCTGACCCATAACAACAACTTAATTAACAGTCTGTTGGCAGGCGGTGAAGCCCAGATATACCGATGCAGCAACCACGCCATAGATCAATGCCTGGCACCGAGCCAAACAACAACCACGATCTCCCCCAATAAAGGCCTGCAATACCGCGTTGAAACCTTGCTCAGGGAGCTGGCCAGTAAGATGCAAAATGATATCTCGCTCACTGATAACGACAAGTCGCTGCTGGAATACACCAGCTTACCGGTGATGACCTTGTTGCGCACCGAGCTTGAAGCTGGACTCGCGCCTCAAACCCACACATACGCCAAAGTCATCAGCGTGCAGTTTATTACCTTGTACCTGCAAAATATGCTCTCCATTGTCAAAACGTCCATCACTGCCACCAATAATGATCCCAAAGACATCGACCGTATTGAGAGAGACATTATTCATGCGAACCGCTTTTTGGATGGCCTGACCGCCAAAGCGCAAAGCGAAGCCATTGCCGCCCACCAGTTCATCATGCAGAACCAACACATAAGAAAGCAAATCACCGGCGCCATGAGTGCGAAAGCGAAAAGCAACTTAACCTTTGGAGAGCACTAACCATGGCCGTTGAGATCTTTACTTACAGCAACGGGGACGTGGCCGCACAAGTCATGAACGCCATAGCCGTGTTGTTTCAGTCTGATAGTTTTGCCAGCATGATGAGTATCTGCGCCTTGTTTGCGATAGTCGCGACCGCCTTTCGGTTTTTCATCAAGCGTGACCATAACGACATCATCAAGTGGGCCGCGGTCTTCTTTGCGGTGCCGCTCTTTGCCATTAATACCACCACCGCCGTGCAAATCACCGATTTAGCCGATCCCACCGGTCATTATCGTGTCGATAATGTGCCCGCTATCGTGGCCTACCCAGCGTCATGGTCGTCACACTACATGCACGCTGCCACCCAAACCGTGGAAGACATTTTCCATACGCCTAATGATGAGCAGTACAGTAAAACCGGCATGATGTTTGGCGCCAAGCTGTACCGCCTGTCGCGTCAAAGTGAGTTACAACAATCACAGCTCAAAGGGTACTGGCAGCACTACATGAGCAGTTGCATCAGGGGGGACATCTTACTCAATGGCAAATACACCTGGCAGGCGCTGGCCAATGCGCCTGACATTTGGGACTTTTTAGCCTCGCACTCCCCCTCTCCGCTGCGCGCGATACAGATGGGCTATGATGATTATCCCGTCTGTAAAGATGCCTTACCCAGGCTCAAGCGCCTGTTTGAAGCGGATAGCGCCGCCAACCTTAACCTGCTCGGCAGTTGGATTTATGGGCATAAAGCCACCAGCCAGCAGGCATTTTTAAACCGCAGTCTCGCCAACGGCTATCAGCGCTACGCCAACATCAGCAAAAGTGCTGCCCAAATCACCTTACAGAACATGACCATTAACGCCCTGCGTAATGGCCTGGCCGATAATGCCGCCGTCAGCAATAACACCGCGGCGGCCTTTAACTATGCGTACACCCAAAACAAGATGCAAACCACCTCCATGTGGGCGGGCATGGCACTGCAAGCCAGAGAGTTCTTACCCATGTTGCAATCCATTTTGTTTTTGCTGTTTAGCTCCGTGGCGTTTTTGGTGGCGGCTATCGCGATGATCCCCCAGTTTACCTTTCTGGTACTGGGTAACTACATCAAGGGCTTTATCTATCTCGGCACCTGGCCTGTTATGTTTGCCCTCATCAACTTCATCATGACCACCCGATTGTCACTCAACGCCACCGGTATCGCCGATATCTACCACGGCATTACCTTAAGCAATGTCGATGCGCTGCAAGAGATGCACTCACGTTACGCGGCCATGACCGGCTTTTTGATGATGAGCGTGCCCCTTCTCATTGTGCCACTAATAATGAAAGGCGGCGCGGCGGTCATGAGCAGCATGTCCCACCAGTTTGCCGGCATGATGAACAGCGTCAACGCCCGTACCTCAGCCAGTGCCGCCAGCGGCGACATCAACTTAGGTAACGCCCAGGTCGATAACTACAGCTATAACAACACCCACGGTAATAAACTCGATACCGCCGGACTGAGCCGAACTCATGGCTTCACCCAGCAAGACAGCGACGGCTACAGCACCACCACCTTTGATAGCGGCAAGCAGGTCATTAGCGGCAGTGGCGCGCTCAGTAATGCGCTTCCAGTCAATGTCAGTGGCAATGAGGTGATATCCCACTCACTGTCACAATCGGCTTCGGACAGCACCACTGCCAGCCAGCTATCCGGTGAATCTCTGGGCCAAAGTATGGCAACGGCCAACAGCTCTGCACTCAGCCAGATGAGTGCCACTAACCAGACCAGCAGCTACGGCAGCCAAAGCGCCGTCGGTGACAGTAGCAGCCACAACAAGGGCTTCTCTGACATGAGCAACACCGTCAAATCTTACTCTGATGATTTCAGAGTATCAAAAGAGCAGGCATTAAGTGAGTTAACCGGCCTCTATGTCGCCGGTGAAGCCGGTATAAAAGCAGGCACACCATTCAAAGGATTGCTTGGTTCTGGCGTCTCAGTATCAGCCAGTGCAGGCGTAAAGGGCTCTACCGATGAATCCAATAGCACGCGCCTCAGTGACAGTGAAATGATGAGTAAACAAAAAAGTTATCTGGACCAATTCACCAGAAACATCAACACGATTAAGTCCTTTAGTAGCGGTGAGCAAGCCAGTGACACCCACAGTAAAACTGACGGGAAAAGTGAAACCTTCCTGCAAAGCCTCAGTGATGCCACCACCCATGCCCAAACCCAGCAAGCGCAACTTGCCGAAGCCCAAAGTTACACCGAGGCCGCCAATCGCGTTGAAAGCAGCTCACTTAATATCGGCCATGATCTGACTCAAAACTTTGTGGAGTTTGCAAAGGAAAGTCGTGAAAAGGAGGGGTTTGACGATTACCAGGACATCATCAAAGGCACCACCCCTGAGCACGCAGGTATACGCAGTGAACTACTGGAAAGCTTTGGCAACAGCGACGAAGTGAAAGCCATGGCAGAGCAGTACAAAAACCATGAGCTACCACAGAACCACGAGGACATCGTCAGAGCCAAACAAGAGTATGCGGATGCAATCGATGAGCGCAAGCAGCAAACCCATAATTATCTGCCGCCAGAAACTCATCAGGGGGCCAATAACAACGCCGGCCGCACCTCTGAAAACCTGTATCAGCCAGATGAGAAAACCCGAATTGAAGGCCTTGCATCCCAAGGCGTTCAAGAGATACGAGACGACGTGTTGAAGGAAGAGCGCCAGCACCCCCCTCACACGTCCCCACCATCGACAAGGAACAAGCGCGCGCCGACGCAGAGGCTAAACACGCACTCATAAAGCCACAATCAATGGATGACACCTTGCGTCATGCCAACTCCTTAAACCCTGATTCAAAAAACGTAATGAAGTGAATAACTTTTAATTAACGGGAAACGACAACATGAAAATCATGATCAGCACACTATTGTCACTGTATCTATTAAGCTTTTCTGCTTTCGCAGATACGACGGCGTTTGGCTTAACACTCGGCAAAACTACCGAGACAGAACTTAAAAAAATATATCACGCAAAATTCACTGGAGTAAACGAGTACACCACCGGAAACACCTACTCAATACCGGTAAACCAACTTGACATAGAAGGAGCGAGAAATGCATTTGCCAGTTTCGATACTGATTTAACACTGAATTATATTAGGATTGAATTTAGACAATCAAGGTTTAAGGCACTCAACCAGATCCTTAGTAGCAAATACACATTAACAGAGCAACGCATCCCCTTCGTTGGTAATAAACACGCTTTTTACAACCACGAAAATGCAGTCATAGAACTCATCGCGCCTCACCTTTCGAATACTGCCACTCTTGGCTACATAACCAATGAATACGTTAAGCAAGTCCAAACCTTTGAGAATGATAAACGCAAAAGAGCCAAAGCATCTGAATTAGAGAAGCTGTAAGCAATGCACATGACACCCAAACGCGCCAAGCGCAGTCACTACACCCGTGGTGGACAGATATTATTTCATAACCTGCGGATGTTCATTCAGGTTAACGCGGTGCTTATTCGCTGGACCTGTTATGGGGTGATATTGCTGACTGCGCTGCTGTGTTACGTGTTCATGGACAAAGAGACGCTTTGGAGAGCGACGCATTACTGGGTTAACCAGACTGTGAGCTTGATGAAGCCAGACAGCCATGTGGTCCGAACACAATGGCAAACTGTTAATTAACGGGAAACAACATCATGAAAGTCATGATCAGCACGTTATTGTCACTGTTTTTATTAAGCTTTTCTGCTGTCGCGGATACGACGGCGTTTGGCTTAACACTCGGCAAAACTACCGAGACAGAACTGAAAAAAATATATCGCGCAAAACTCACAGGAGTAAACCAGTTAATCAACGGAAACATCTACTCAATACCGGTAAATCAACTTGGCATAGAAGGAGCGAGAAATGCATTTGCCATTTTCGATACTGATTTAACGCTGTCTTTTATTAAGATTGAATTTAGACAATCAAGGTTTGAGGCACTCAACCAGATCCTCAGCAGAAAATACACATTAACAGAGCAAAGAAACATCCCCTTCTTTGGTAATAAACACGCTTTTTACAAACACGAAAATGCAGTCATAGAACTCGTCGCGCCTCACCTTTCGGATATAGCCATTCTTAGCTACATAACCAATGAATACGTTAAGGAGTACCAAACCATTGAGAGTGAAAAACGCAAAAGAAACAAAGCATCTGAATTAGAGAAGCTGTAAGGAATGCACATGACACCCAAACGTGCCAAGCGCAGTCACTACACCCGCGGGGGACAGATATTATTTCATAACCTGCGGATGTTCATTCAGGTTAACGCGGTGCTTATTCGCTGGACCTGTTATGGAGTGTTATTGCTGACTGCGCTGCTGTGTTACGTGTTCATGGACAAAGAAACCCTTTTGGGCACATATCATTACTGGATTAGCCAGACGGTGAGCTTGATGAAACCGGACAGCCATGTGGTGCAAACACAATGGCAAGGCCGGGTGTACACCAGCACGCTCGGCGAGCAATTGCGTAACCCGACACTGATCGCCGCCAATGCCCGCTTCATGCTGTGGACCCAGATTTACTTCCTCATCAGCGCCTTGATAGGGCTGGGGGGCTTATCTCAATCATGTGGATATTCAAGAAAAAGGGCGATGAGCAAACCGAAGAGCACTTTATTCGCGGCATGCAAAAAGCCTCCCCCAAAGAATTGGCCAAACAACTCAAAAAGCACGCTAACCAATCGGACTTTACCCTTGATGGACGGCGTATTTTCAAACTAGGATTTGAAGTGCAGCACCTGCTCATTGATGGCACCACCGGCGCGGGGAAGTCAGTGGCGCTGCGCAAGTTATTAACCTGGATAAGAGCAAGAGGCGATAAAGCGGTTATCTATGATAAAGGCTGTACCTTTGTCAGTAAGTTCTATCACCCCGATACCGATGTCCTGCTCAATCCATTTGATGAGCGCTGCGCCTGTTGGGATGTCTGGTGTGATGCCGCCGAGCCATCAGATTTTGAGAATATGGCCAGTGCGCTTATCCCGCAGCACGGCGAAGGCGATCCGTTTTGGGTGCAATCGGCCCGCACCATCTTCTCCAGCACCGCGTTTAAAATGATGCAGGAAAGCGAGAAAGACCGCACCACAGAGCGCTTACTGGAACTCATGCTCACCTCAGAGCTTGAATCCTTAAGTGAATACCTTAAAGGCACAGAATCAGCCTCCCTCGTCTCAGACAAAATCCAAAAAACCGCCATTTCGATTAAATCGGTACTGGCCGCGTACATCAAATCCCTGCGTTTCTTAGCGGGGCTGGATGAGAGGCACGACAATGGCACCCTCATCAGACCCAAATTTTCAATACGCGACTGGGTAAAAGATGACAATGAAACGGGCTTTCTGTTCCTGTCCAGTAACGCCCAACAACATGCCTCCTTGCGCCCACTCATCTCGATGTGGCTGTCTATCGCCTCTACCGCCATTTTAGAGCAAGAAGAAAACCCGGACCGCCGTATTTGGGTAATTATGGATGAAGCCCCCAGTCTACATAAACTGCCTGAGCTGGCAGAAACCATTGCCGAAGTGAGAAAGTTCGGTGGCTGTTATGTGATAGGCATTCAGTCGTTTGCTCAACTGAAAAAAGTGTATGGCCAGAACGCGGCCCAAGAAATGTTCGACCTGCTTAACACCCGTCTGTTTTTCCGCGCCCCGTCGAATGACATGGCCAAAATATCCTCGCAGGATTTGGGCGAGCAGGAAGTGGATATCTCCAAAGAGCAATACAGCTACGGCGCCAATGAGATCAGGGACGGCGTATCACTGGGACACCAGACCATCACCCGCCCGGTGGTCACCGCCTCTGAAATTATGCAACTGGAAGACTTACAGTTTTGGTTACGCACGCCTGGCAACTACCCCGTGACCCGCATCGATTTGGTCTTCAACAAGATGCGTTCACTGTGCCCGCCTTTCATTAAACGTGAATACACCCCGTCAGAAAAAATGACACAGCTTGAGTGGAACCTTAACTACCACCAATACAGCGCCGTGCAGTTTTTTGGCGGCAAACCCGATAAAACCACACTGCAAACCCTTCATGACGTGATGTATGAGGGTGATGAACATGATGACGAGCGTAAAGCCGAAGTTATCCGCATGACCGCGCTGGCTGAAAAAACCAATGTGGTCGCAAAAGACCTCGCAGACAAAAGCAAAGGGGCCAAATCCACTAGCGAGCCAGCACCCGATAAAACGACTGACGATAAGGCCAAGAAAAAGAAGGATGAGGCGAAGAAACAAACCGCCCTTAACGAACAACACACTGAGGATGCCCTGCACTTTGAAGAACAGCAGATCGTCTCAGAAGAAGCTGAAATTAATTTTGAATAAAGCAAAGCACATTCACTGAGGAGATAGTCTATGACCCAATTTAATACGACAATCCATCACACTAAGCGTCGAGTAAACAAAGTGATCTCCAAAGAGGCTAAGAAACGCTGTCAAATTTTACGAAATATTGAATTCAGAAATGAATTAAAGGCGCTCGGGCTGAGCCCGGAGGAGGTTGAGGAATCATTCAACCTCACCTCTGTTACGCCAAAGCAGGGATAACATGCTCAGGATCACGTTCAATGGCTCTGAGCAAAACCTTAGCCGGTCCCGTGGGTTCGCGGCGACCTTGCTCCCAGTTGCGCAATGTTCCCACATTCACATCGATCAATTCGGCAAATTTTTGCTGCGTCAGATGGGTACGCTCTCGTATCGCTTTGACTTGTACAGCAGCGACGACGGTCTCTCTGGATGCTCGGCGCTCGCCCCGAGTGATCTCATCCATTTGCTGCACACTTTCAAGCAGCGAATCAAACAATTCATTATTCATGTTACCACCTCTCAACAATCGCTCTTAGCTGTCTCACTTGTTCAGGCGTTAAATTATCCTGAGTCGTTTTGGGGTAGATCAGCAGCATACGAATTTGATGATCCAACGTCATATGATAATAAATCACCCGTACGCCACCGCGCTTACCTTTACCCGTTTGCTTCCACCTTACTTTTCGCATGCCACCAGAATGCTAGATCACGTCTCCAGCACGGGGCGTCGCCGCTAAGAATTGTTGCAAATCACTGTATTCGTCGTCCGTTAGCAATTCACATACAGCGCGAATAAACACCGGGGTTTCAATAAAAACAATCAAAGTAAGTCAGTGGCGTAGTTTTAAAAAGTATGACACTAACCACTGCACACTTCAACATTCAGCCCAGGAGTCATCCATGCTCTCTATCAGCCCTATTGCCGCAAGTGCTGGCGGCGCCGCCAGCTATTACCTCAGCGAAGAAAAGAACCTGGATCTTCCGGATGCGTCACTGGAAAAAGAGTCGTCAACCAAAGAAGGTGAAGGCAATTACTACCTCAAAGAACAAAGCGCGGAGCCAAACACCCAGTGGTTCGGTAAACTCGCCGAACAAGAAGGCATGCTAGGTAAACCCGTTGATGAGCAACAGCTCACACAGGTATTAGCCGGTGAACTGAATGGCGAAACCGTGGCGGTTAAACGTGAAAACCACCGCAACGGCTTTGACTTTACTTTCTCGGCGCCCAAATCAGTGAGCTTGCTCGCCTTAGTGGGTGGCGATAAACGCTTGATGACCGCCCATGATGAGGCGGTCAAATTTGCCCTCACCCACATAGAGCAAGACGCGGCCCAGGCAAAACAAACCGATCCAGGCACCAACAAACTCTCTTTTGAAAATACCGGCAACTTACTGTTTGCCATGGTGCGTCATAAAACCAGTCGAGAAGAAGATCCACAACTACACACCCATTCGCTCACTGCCAACATGACACGAGATGAGAGTGGTCGGTTACGCGCATTGGCCAGCAGCTTTAAACAACAAGGCGGGATCATTAATGGCACCGGTGAACGCGTCTATAACCATCAAAAATATTATACTTCCTTGTATCAAAGCACGTTAGCTCGCGCCGTCGAAGGGATGGGATACCAGACCCGCTCGATAGGCAATAACTTATTTGAGATTGAGGGCGTGCCGCAAAGCCTGCTTGATACCTTCTCAACTCGCAGCCAACAAATCAAAGAGCAAACCGAGGCCATGGGACTGGACTCCCAAGCCGCAAAGGATGTTGCCGCTAAAGATACTCGCAAGAGTAAAGTGTATACCGATGAATCGACCTTGTTTGAACAATGGAAGAGTAAGGTCAATGACAGCGGCGTTAACTTAACCAGCTTTGTGGCAGACAGCATGGAAAGAGACACTACGCCGAAAGACACCACACTCAAGCCTGCAGCCATCGAGGCGGTGAGCCGCGCGGTGGCGCATGCCAGCAATACCCAAAACCGTTTAAATTATGCAAAATTGGTCGAATCAGCCACGTTGGACTTTACCCGTGGGGACAAGCTCGATGCGCTGGACATCAAGTTGGCCCTGGATAAGCAGATTGAGCAAGGGTCACTCATTCCGCTGGATAAAGACAGCGCCACCTTTACTACTAAAGCCCAGATAGACGCAGAAACAAACCTACTTGAGCGCATCAAAGGCAAAACCGCCCACATGCGCAAGGTGGTCGATAAGCAGTCTTTGCAACACAAAGGGCTTAACCTCGATAACCAGAAAAAAGTCACTGAGCTGTTTGCCAGTACCAAACACATTAACCTGGTAAATGTATTTGGTAGCAGTGAGCAATTGGCCACGGCGCTGCTGAATGTCGGAGAGGCCAGTGGTCAACGGATTAAGATTGTTACCCCTGACGTGAAAAGCCAACAGCAAAGTAAGGCGGCGGTATTTCGTGATGGCACCACGGTGGTGAAATGGATTAAGAACCAGTTTAAACCTGAGCATACCCATACCCTGAGCGACTTTCTGAAAGAAGGAGAACACGCTAATCTGAGCAACCGCGATATCGTCGTGGTCGAAAAAGCCAACAAACTGGGTATCGATGAGCTGAGCGCCCTTATCAATAAAGCGAAATCGGGCAACAGTAAGGTGATACTGCTCAATCACGCCAATGCCAAGCAAGGCATGAAAGCCGGTAATGCCATCGAAATACTGAAAAAAGGCAATGTGAGTGTCAGTAATTGGGTGACGACCAAGCACGCTGACACAGACCTCCGTTTGCATGAACGCTCAGACAGTGAGCGCGTGATAGCTATAGCACAGGCTTACGCCAAAATAGACAACAAAGAGACCACCCAAGTGGTCGCCTCAACCCATAAAGATGTGAAGCAACTGAACAGCGCTATCCGCGCTCAACTGCAAACCACGGGTGAGCTGTCACGCTTAGGTCTGAACATTCCCACCCTTAACCCGGTGTTCCTTTCTAATGAACAACGTGAAGTAGTGGGCCAATACACCAAGGGCATGGTACTGACTCAGTGGAGCAAAATTGATGGCCGCAATCAAAAGCAGACCTTCACCATCAGTCAGGTTAATCGCACAGACAATACCCTGTCCGTTATCAATGAGACCGGAAAATCATCCACTCTCACCCCCTGCACCCGCGCATTCAAAGCCGCCAATTTTGCTATCACAAAACCGGATACGCTGCACATTGCCAAAGGCGACAGCCTGCGCATGGCGGTCAACCATCATGACAGCGGCTTGCAGAAACAATTCTTCACCGTAACAGCATTGAGCCGAGACAACGCCACACTCAAAGATGAAGCGGGTAAGCTCCATACCATCAAAACACAGATGCTTAACCATGCCCCGCTCAATCACGGTTATGCCACAACACCCGGTAATAGTAACCCCAAGGCCACGCATCACCTCATCAATATCAAAGCCTACAGCGCTTCGAAAGAGTGGCTACACGATACCCTCACCCAAGCCGTAAAACAGATAGACGTGTTTACCGACAATGCGCAGAAATTTGATGAGCGTGTAGAAAAAAGCGAAATCAAACCCTCAAGCATTAACCGGGTAATGCAGGCAGCCCAGTCTCCGGAGAAATTCGTCAACAGTCAAACCTATGCCCTGCTAACCCAAGATGTAAGCGCAGCACTGAGTACCATCAACGAACAACACCGCAATAAAGGACTGGTGCACGACGCGGTTAACTTTGCCATTAATCACATCAGTGAAAAAGAAGCGGCCTTCTCTCAAAAAGCGCTTATCACTACCGCGATTCAATATGCGTTTGAAGAGAGAAGCAGCAGTATCACCAAAGAGGAAATTGAGAGCAAACTGGAACAGATGACGCAAAAAAACTCTCACCCCCAAAGTGCTATGGCTAAAAACACGCCGCAACTGCTCAGCGCGGAATACCATGACGGCACCCGCTGGACCACCCAAGCGGCCATCGACACCGAAACCAGAATTCTCGACCGCTTCACCGCAGGCAAAGACCAACTTCAACCGCTCATCAACATTGAAAGGGCCACCCACTCGCTCAGTCAGAATACCCGACTCACCGATGACCAAAAAGAAGCCACCCTGCTCATCACCACCACGCCTGACCGTTTCGTCGCCATTCAGGGATTAGCCGGCACAGGTAAATCAACCATGCTGGAAACGGGTATTGAGTTGGTCAAGCACAGTGAGAAGCTGATAAGTGAACCAAAAGAGAATGGAGCGACAGCAAAACAAACTCAGTTCATCGGCCTGGCACCGACCCACGCCGCCGTGAATGAACTCAAAGACAAGAACGTCCAAAGCCAAACCGTGCAATCACTGCTCAGTCACTTTCTGAGCCAGGACACCAAGCCTGACCAATACGCCAACACCGTATTCTTGCTCGATGAAAGTTCCATGACCAGTAACGCTCAGATGGACAAGTTCACTCATTTGATTGAAACCACCGGCGCTCGCGCTGTCTTTTTAGGGGATAAGTCCCAGCTTACTTCGCAAGAAGCAGGTAAGCCATTCGAGCTGGCCATGTGTAAAAGCGTCATTGATACCGTCACCATGAAAGACATTGTGAGACAACAGAACAGCACCCTACTGGGCGCCGTCCACAACATCGTCGACCGCCAAGGCGAAAGCGCCATAGATAAGATCCAGCAACAGTTACCGTTTACCGACTATCAGATCAGCACCCCAGAACAGTCCCTTAAAGATATAAGCGACCAAAAACAGAATGGACAGCAGACAGAGACCAAGCAAGAAGCAGCCAATAAACAGCAGATTATTACCAACAACCATAATCAAACGCAAAATCTTATCTCCACTTTCAAAGCGATCACCCAAGATAGTAAAAAGAACCAACAATTGGCGGCAGAAGCCCTGCCCGCCACGGTCGCACTGGAATACCTCTCCCGTACCCCCAAGGCACGAGAGAACACCCTCATCATCGCCTATACCAACAAAGAGCGAGATGATATCAGTCATGAAATAAGACAAGGCTTGCAGGAGCAAGGCACACTCAGTAAAGATGAAGTCACCGTGCAAAGACTGCGCGGTGTACACGCCAGTAAGCAAGAGCTGGCCACCATGCTGCCCTACCAACAAGGGCTCATCCTCACCACAAGCAAAGACAACTACTTTGAAATCACCAATGTAGATAAACGCCACAACATGCTCACCATGACTAACATGCACACAGGTGAAGTCAAACAGTTCTTCCCTAAGAACCACGGCCACAAGTTCACCAACCTGTGGGCCAAAACCGACCAACCTCTCGCACAGGGTGACACCATCATGCTTCGAAAAAATGACATCGCCCGTGAAATGGAGGGCAATAAAACCTACAGCATCAGCAGTATCGATGATAAAAAAATGACCCTGACCGCCAGTGACCATCACACCCTGACACTCTCCACCACCCAAATGAAAGATGCACATTGGGATTACGCCTACACTCGCACCGCAGACATGGCTCAGGGCGCCACCTATGAAAATGTCATTACCGCCATCAAAGGCACCGCCAAACTCACCAATGTGCGCCGCGCCTACATCGATATAACCCGTGCCAGTAAACACGTTAAAATCATTACCGATAACCCACAGAGAATGATGCTCTCTTGGGTGAACAATGACCCCAATAAAGTCTCAGCCATCGAGACCCGGGACAAGCACGACCCAGAGCACACGCCCATGTTCAACGACAAGCCGTTGCCACAAGACAATCCCAAGTACCAGGACGTCAACGGCAATCTCGACCTCAAACTGTTGGCCGCAGATCTCAACACTAAACTCCCCGCTTACAGCGAATCTTTGGCCACTCACCTGCTCGGTGAGCCTGACCACAAAAAATCAGATAAAGACTCACTCGCCTTCAATGACGGCAACCTAAAGCTGACCACCACAGGACAATATCGGGGTTATTTCAAAGACTGGAAGACCGGCGATAAAGGCAGTTTAATTAACCTCATCATGGTCACAGAAAAGTGCAGTTTCAAAGCAGCGCTGATAACAGCCGATAAAATGATGAATGACCCAGAACAATATAACCTCAACGAAAACCCAGACCACGAACAATTAAAAAACACCATCCCGATTAAACAAAGCCAATTTGAAGCCAGAGCGAAACAGGTTTTCAACGAAGCTAAGCCGCTCACCAATACCACTGCACAGACTTATTTGAAGCAGCAAGGCATTGATATTAACCAGCACGATAACCTGCGCTATCACCAAGCCGTGTTTTCATCTGAAACACGTCAAACTTACCCCGCACTCATTGCCAACATCACCAATGATAAGCATGAAACCAAGGCGATAGAAATCACTTACCTTGATAAAGACACCGGTAATAAAGCAGACCTTAAAATAGACAAGCGCATCATCGGTTCTAAATCAGGCAATAGCACCATCATTAACAAAGGTAATAACACCGACTACAGTATCGTGGTCGTGGGCATTGAAAGCGCCCTATCCATCAACACCAACAATAAAAACAATGCCGACATCATCGCACTTAATAATAACAATGATGTAAAGTCATTCAAGCCAACTGAATTAAGGGATAACGTTATTGTGGTGCTGGATACCAATAACACCAAAGAGACTGGCAAGCTTGCAGAAGATATCACCACAAAACTAGAAAACAGTGGCAAGCATGTCACCATTATTGAACCTAACATAATAATGGATGGACTCGATAAAACAGAAACCACAAAACAAATGGTCAATGAAGCCGTGGACAACATCACCACCAAAGCTCGTTATTTATCCAGCGCAATCAAATCACTCAGTAACGATTTTATTAACAACAGCAACAACCGAGAACAAGCTATAAATAAGTCAGAGGTGAACCATCATCTAAATAAGTCAGAAGATCGCCATCAGCAAATAGCAATAGATAGCCAGCGCGGATCCACCAAAGAAATAGCTGCCGACAAAGAGCTACCTGAATTTAATATCGGAGAGAAAACCATGTAACACGAAATACGGAGGGAGTTCCCCTCCTTATTTTACGCCATTCAATATTTGTTCAATCTTACTCTCTGCCTTTCCGATCACATCTTTATGCTTTGCATTAGCCTTACTCATATCCACACCATCCTCATTGAACGTCTGATAATGAACCAGACTAGTGGTGTACTGATTCTTCACCACGTAGGTCAGAATGATCTCCATTAACTCACGAGTTGATAATCCCTCATCGCTATCATCTGAATGCTCAAGGATCCGCAGAGCAAACAAGGTTAGCTCTCTCATTGCATCCGCATCACTCGATAAATTTTTCTCTTCACGATACGCACTCAATTTCTCGTAAAGATTAGGTGAACATGCCACCTGAACGGCTTTGTTTCGTGCCATATATTTCATTCCTTATTAAAAGCTGTCAATGACAGGCCATTGACAGCCCTAAAACCGCATTGACATGTCAATACTACGGCGAAAACAGTGTCAATGCTATAGCAATGACACAAAAAACACGGCAATGACATGTCACTGACACCAATCAAGTTATTACTATTTTACAGTGACTTACAAAAACCACATGATCGCAATGACTTGTCAATTACCGCCTCTGCAACCCCGCAGGAGAGTGCATCTATTGACATGTCATGGTTTTACCTATGCAATGTCAATGCGTTTTTTCCGAAATTCCAAACTGATTTTGAAAAATTCATTTTGAATTTTTAATCACTTCAATTAATTAAAAATCAACAGCTTAACCACAACAAACAACCATTATTCTTGATTTATCAAGATAACGTGGGGTGTGGGGAACATTTTACCGACCAAGTGACATTGATTGATGGTATTTTTGTTGTCTTGAATTACTCCCTCATGGTCACGATATCAGCAACTTAAGCCCCTTAACAGGGGTTGGGGGTGCAAAAAAATGATCTCTCGTCATGGGTTTTTAACGGGAAAAATACCATAGGTGGCATTTTGTGTATTTTTCAGCAAAAACATTATGGCGTGATGTGTGGACGGCTTTATGTGAGGCGAGGTTGCATTTATCACGGTAAAATTTATTGCCTATTCACAGGAAGTATTTAACGCAATATTAGTGGCTTAATGACAATGATAGTGATTTATAGGGTGTAAAAAAGTGATTTCACGCAGACTATTTCAGCGTCAAAATAGACTGCTAGGTGGCATTTTTTGCTGTTAAATTTATTGCCTAATCAAAGGCATTGTTTAACACCATATTTGTGATGTCGCAGGCTCAACAGTGCAAATAGTAGGGTGTGGAAAAGGCACGATTGCTTTGTAACTTATTAAACGTTCATTTTAAGATGAGTCGCTTGCAAAGGGGATGTTTCAATGGTTATAATTAATTGCATTCGGAAGCCACGATGGTGTCAACTGTGCAGTCAATCTGCTGGTGTTGGGGTTCGATTCCCCATTGGCCTGAAATGCTTTCAGAAATTTTCATATTAGGTTTTAATTTTTTTAATTCTTTTAATAACTCTAAATCTAAATAAATATAATCTATTGACTTGGCCAAAGATAATGCATTCAGGTCTAAGTTTATAACATTTCCTAAATCTGCACGATTTAAAACAGCTCCCTCAAACTTAACACCTTCCATAGAGGAACCATTAAATTTAGCTGCTGTAAGGTTAGCCTGTCTTAGATCCGCATTCGTCAATTCACACTCTACAAATTTAACTCCTTTGGCTGTGCAATCTTTAAGAACTAGGTTTCTCAAATCACACTTAGTCCATGAGCAAGATTTTATCTTCGTGTTATTGAAAAAAGACGACCTCATAGCAACCTCATCAAATTTTATTTCGGTCATGTGTCCATTTTGCAGCTGCAAACCAATTAAACGAGAACCAGATGTAAAGACCAGTTCCTTTATATTACATCGATTAATTGTTAACTGTGTAACATCAAAAACTCTAACTCCTAGACGTTGAAGCCTCTTTATATGACCAACTTTTTTTACATTGACCTCAGGCAGATCAAGGGCTGCAAAATCGGAGAGTTCTTCTTCCATTCTTTCCGTTTCTTCTCGTTGCCGACGAATAGTTTTGCTTCTTTGCTCTCTAGACATCCGGAGTCTGTCCATGCCAAAAACTAATATTCCAAACATTATGAAATCTAATAAAAACCCATGAGCTTCAACCATGAAGTTCTCCCAAAATGCTCTATTATAAAGTCCTAATGTATATTCAGGCATAATAATTGAACTGATTAAGCTCCATTTGGCTGTTACCCCGATAATAATGACAGATAAAAAAGCACCAATTAGACTCATGGTTAATATGGGGTGATTTTGTATTACCCGACTTATTATCTTCCTAGACACTTTTCCATTCCTATTTATTCGCTTGTGAAAGAACATAATATCGAATTACTTACAATAAATCACATGCTAAGCAAATATTAAGCGCTTTCATAGCTTCAATGCATCCGACGATACAAGTTTTAAGATTGATACTGGTCCCCTGTGTCAAGATTGTTGTCAAAAATTCTAATTCAGTTCTGATGCTAAAAGACATTGAGTAAAAGCTTGACTATATTGAGCTGAGCATGAGTCTTTCCAACTGACCATACAGTCCTGTTACACACATTAGTGGTTACTTACTATGAAGCTCAATAACATTAGATTGCATGAGTCGGCTAAGATGTCTTATCGGCCAGCTCACCCATTCTGTAAGTGGATATATTGTATGGTGTCTCTAGATTGAGTGCCTTACGGTCCGATAAAACTGTGGCTGACATGGCATTTGAACTATTAATCGGGCTCGTAATGGTTGCTCTATTAAGGCACCTGCTGGACGACGGTGTTACTCACAAGTATGGTTCAAGTTCGTCGCATTCTGCCGCTTCGCTGCAAGAGAGTCAACACCACTAGGCACTTTCATTTGCCATAGTATTTTCCGTGTCCTGTTTCCCCCGAACGCTATCCATTACGATTAGCCCCATGAAAATGAAAACTTTCCTCGATCATCTGCCTGAGCAGAAAAGCCATGAACTAAAACGTGCCGTGGCCACCATTCGTCAATTTGTGGATCCGTAGATGATCATTCTGTTCGGCAGCTATGCCGCGGCGATTGGGTCGAAGATCTTGACCCCGATACCTTGCAGTTTCACTACCAAAGTGACGTTGACTTGTTAGTGGTAATGGAAACTCGTCAACAAGCCAGCCATGTCGAACAAAATGACCGCTTAAGTCAGCGGTTATTGGCCCATGCTCAGCGAACACCTGATAGCCTGATAGCCGAAGACATTGCCTTCATTAATAGACGTATCAGTAAAAGTCAGTACTTTTAAATTGATATCAAGCGTGAAGGCATTATGTTGTATGACACGGACAACTTTACCCTTGATGAAGCCAAAGAGCTGACGGCACTGGAACGTCATCTTCTGGCACAGCAAGATTTTGATTACTGGTTTCGAGGAGCCAAGGTATTTCTTACTGGATTTTGTTTTTACTAGTCACAGGGTGAATACCTGACAGCCGCCTTTGAGTTACACCAAACCACTGAACGTTTCTACAGCGCCATTTTATTAGTCTTTACTGGCTATATAACCCTAATAGCCATGATTTAGAAAAACTCGGCGGCCGAGTGGCTGGTATTGAGCCGGAGTTTCTCTCCGTGTTCCCGAAAAGGAGCGCTGGCGCTTTAAATTGTTGCGAAAAGGCTATGTCGATGCCCGTTATAAACCTAGCTATGTGATCACCCTCGAAGAACTGGAGTGGTTAGGTGAGCGAGTAGAATATCTGCAAGCACTCACCGAACGTTTATGTAAAGCAAGATCTCCAGTTACCTGGAATAATAGCTCACTTCGTTGACTCACTAATTGAATCACCTACTGCGTGGTAGCAACCTCTATATCCCTTTCTGGATTACCTGAATGTCAGGGGGGGGGGGATGATTCATGTATTTCTATGAGTTATCTACTGACTCAACCTTACATTGTTATTCATTTTTGATGTTAATCAAGCTTGGTACCGATGTGAACGACAAGGTTGGACATAGGCAGGTATTGTATGTAGCATGCAAAGCGCCCTCTCCCCACGTAAGGCCTTGTGTTTAAAGATTTTAGCTCTCCATGAGAGCATTGCATGGGGGACTTTATGTCTTCCTTTGACGTTGTGCCTGATAAAGGATATTCGATTGGGATTTCTTGGTTAGCAAGAATGAATGCGGGGCTAAATTATTTTGCCACAAACCTAGTTAGAATAGAGATACTACATATTGACCATTATGGCTGTTTCCCATATCAAAACTAATGAGCGTGCAGTAGACCTGCACCCAAAAGTGAGAAACTGACATGGCTAACAACGGTGCAGGAATTTGATTGGAAAGTGGATACTAGTGAGTTAAATGCTCTCCCCCTTAATTCTTGGCTATAGGTCATATAACATACATTAAGTACTACTTGCTGAAAACATAGTGATACGGCACTAAGCCACTGAATTAAACAACAAATATATTACGTACTCAATACTATATAAGTGGTCATTTTTAAATCCTACTTACCCAAAACAAAGAAACGCATAAGTGGAAAAATGAAAAATATTAAACGTCATCCAGTTAGAGTGGAGAAGTAAAGATGGAAAGTTTGCTTCCTAAAGTTAAAAATCGTCCACTTCACACCTTTAATAACTATATTCAGCAAATTAGGTTTCCATTTTTCAAGCAGTTAAAAAGTGGCGCAACTATCGACCTAGATTTCCCTTTCATTACTTTAGTGGGACCAAATGGCTCTGGTAAATCCTCTACACTACAAGCTTTATATGGGTGCCCTGCGACATATAATGTTGCACATTATTGGTTTTCAACTGCAATCGATCCAATCGAGGAAAGTGGTGGTGAGCCATATAGATATATTTATAAATATAAACCGAGAGAGAATCAAACCCCAGTAGAGATTGCTCAAAAAAGGGTTCGCAGACAAGATGACCCGGATTACTGGGAAACTGCAAGACCAATGATTAGAGATGGAATGTCTCCAATGCCTGAACCCTACGATGATTCACTCTCTGAGCTTAGGAATAAGACTCGTTGGAAAAAAATGCAGAAGGAGGTCGTATACATTGACTTTCGAGCTGAGCTCAGCGCATTTGACAAGTTTTTTTATTTTGGGACATATACAAGACGTGGCTCTATAACTTCGAAACAAGAATTCTTACGCAAACGTTCAGGAGTATTAAAAAAGCACATAGCTCAAATAAGTGTAAGCAATACAGCAAAAACATGGCATGGGAGAACAACTAAAAAGGTTGATACTTTGTCAGAAACCGAAATTAACTGGGTAAATAAAATACTCGGTAAAAACTACGTTACTGCAAAAATCGTTGAACATGATTTGTTTAACAATGCTGGCTACTCAATAATTTTTACTCAGTCTAACTCTAGTTATAGTGAAGCCGTTGCTGGTAGTGGAGAAATCTCTGTTGTTCACTGCGTAGTAAAAGTTCTTAGAGCCGCGGAAGGCTCATTAATTCTACTAGACGAGCCTGAAGTTTCACTTCACCCAGGAGCTCAAAAAGCACTCAGAGAATTATTATTTCACGCAATACTTAATACTAGTTGCCAAGTGATAATGTCAACTCACTCTGAACACTTCGTACAAGGCCTTCCCAATAACGCAATCAAGCTATTTCAGTATGAAGAAGCTACGAGTACTTATAGCATTATTAATAACTGCTCAGCCGAACAAGCATTTTTACGTTTAGGTTCAGAACTACACGGTACAAAAAGAAAAATCTATGTTGAGGATATCCTTGCAAAGGAGCTCGTTATTGAAGCTGTTAAAGAAATAGATAGAGAAATACTCAACAATATTGAGGTCATCGCTTATCCGGGCGGTGCGGACACGATTATCAATAATCTACTCGTTCATTTCACTGCATCTGAATCTCCTAACAATGATATCGTCTTCCTTGATGGAGATATGAGAAAAAGTGTGTGTACTGAAGAAATAGGTAGATTTAACTCTGAGCTTAATGCTGAGAGATATGTCCTACAGAAAACTAGAGCTGATATTCCTGCAACAGAACATCCTAATATTGACCAGATCCTATTATCTCAAACAGGAAGAGGTGGAAGTTCATTTGTATTACCTCTAAATGGCGGCAATGCTGACAACAGCGCTCAGGCCCTAGAATTCAAGTTAAGCATGTTGGACATGTACCACAAAAAATTCAAATTCATGAGCATTGACACCCCCGAAGAGCTTGTTTGGGAGGTTGCGACTGGTGATGAACTATTTAACATCGATGCTATTAAGGATAGGTTCTCTTCAGAAGCTTACAAACAAAAATTTAGGCTGCTCTCAGAACGTGAATATGATCAAAATACAAATTCAAACCAAATATTTGAACTTCAAAAACGCTTCCTAGCAAGACGAGATGTGAACGACCCATTGTGGCAACAGTTCAAAGAATCTGTTCGGTTGTTACTCGCTGTTGAAGAAATTGTGAGTGGAGCCATAGCTTAAGAGCTTCAAATAATCCGCGGACTAATGTTTAATCAAAGGGTTTGAAGTCATGCTGATGGTTTAAAAAGGACAATTCAAAACCTGGTTATACGATCAAGAAATAGAAGGATAGATCCGTCTAATAACCAACGCACCCGTTAATCACTAAGAACCCGTTACCTAACCAAAGCATTTTCTGGCTACTACCAATCTTTGTAATAAAGCCGTATTAGGCTAAAACAGAAAATAGCTTGGATGAAAGCCAGTTTTTTAGAAAGTGTACTTGTTGCTGGATTTAACAATTTAGACGAGGTTCAATAACTCATGTGGTCGCCCTGAAGCACTAGGTCAAATCAGATTGAATTCACTTATAAAATATTTGCGATCTTGCCCTGCCAGGTTAACCAGTAAGATTAAATCCTTTGCGTCGTCAATCCCTAAATTGTGAGTCTGGCGTAAATGGCACCGAGCTATTGATACTCATACTCATACGCATCAGATCATGAATGCCTATAGGGTATGGGGACGCTGTAGTCTTATCCATCTTGGCGGTTAAGACGACTAACCAACTCAACACCAGGTGATCAAAGATAATTTTTAAATTGATGAGTTTTAGGTATGTTTGGATAAAATCGTAAGTAATGTACATCAATACAAACGCTAGAATCACTTTGCTTAACAAGGCACGCATCTGTTGTGCCTCAATTGATTATGACAACGATAAAAAGGACTGTAATGTATGACAATATACAATACCGCATCAGATTCAGCTAACACAGCAGTGAGAGCTTTTCTTACAAAAGTTGGCGAGTATTACCTTGGGCATTCTTTTAATACTGGTAGTGGTAAAGGAAAGGCTCTTTGGTTGGCTATTCGTGACAATGACTTTAATGGTTGCTGTGCTTATTGCGGAGAGAAAAAAGATAAACTTCAAATTGAGCATGTACTAATGTTCAATCGGACCGAATTTGGTCTACATCATCCTGGTAATATTATTCCATGCTGCAAAGAGTGCAATAAACGCGAGCGTCTAGAGGATAAGTCTTACTGTAACTGGGAGCAGCATCTAACTAAAGTATGTGACAGTCGCGGTGAGGAGGGAGTAATCGAAGCAAGAAAACAGAAGATCATGGATAATTTCAAAAAACATGAATATCCAAAGCTCAATATTAATGAGCAACATGCTATCCGAGTTATCGCCTGCAGCTTGTACGAGAATATAAAAACAGAATCAGAGAAGTCCTTAGACTTATATAAACAACTTGATAAGGCATTTGTACAGGACGCATTGTGACAAGTTAAGCAAGTGAGATGCATTCCTTAAGGCATTAAATTATCAGGAAAGATCTCAATACTGGAGTTGAATGAGAAAAACATGTTCAGTAGGTTCACACATAAGCTCCAAAGATATCTCTGGAAGGAGTATTTATCAATGAATATTGTGGTGTTCGTTTAACTGCTGAAGCTCTTTTGAAAGCTACAGGGAGCATTGATGTAAATTTAAAGGTCCCAAAGGAAATGTTTGTATTTTTCATGTGGCAGCTGACAATTTTGGGTTCAATTTGGGATTCATTGATGGCGAATTAACTTTACAACGCTGTGACTATGACTTGAGGGTTACTGAAGAATTCTTTCAACAGTTGCCTGAAGATACTAGCTTTATAGCTTCTTGGACGCCGAGTTCATTAATCGATCTATTCGGGAAAAGAAGTTTTGATGGCCTTAGTATTCAAAGAGTAATGGAAATTGAGACCAGCGCCAGCGAGTCTTTTTCGGTGGGCAAAACATCAATCATTAATTCCTACTGAAGTAAGTAGTTAAGCGGTATTTGTCGCCAGGGTCCATACAGGGCTAGCGATCCTTCAAGACAAAGTAGATCTAATGAGTAATCGCGATATTTTCTGGAATATCGCTTATGATGGAAATCAAGTCACGCATAGAAGTCCCAAAAAAGAAGTAGAATCTGCTTAAATCGTTACAGCCTGTGCAAAATTAGAGTATAAGTTAGTTCACATTTTCTTATCGAGATTTACCGTATTGAATTAATGGAAGAGGACAAAGGTAAGAAGTGACTTCCTTGCGGTTGTATTGATAATCAGTCTTGTTGTGGGTAACTTGTAGCCATTACGATGTTTGTAAACATAAGAGGATTGAGTCATCTACTTAAATTCGCTTTCTGCAAATATATCGGTAGAATGCGGCAGTCAGAAAATTGTTAGGTTTTGGGATATATGGGTGTAATTGATTTATTCGCAGGGGCTGGTGGGTTTAGTTTAGCTGCACATCAAGCAGGTCTTGAGGTGTTGGCGGCTATAGAGCTAGACGCATCTGCAGCTCAAACATATCGCAAGAATATAATTGATAGATTGGAGCAAAAAACTAACCTAATTAATGGTGATATCTTAAAAATTGAGCCTGCTGAGCTCAGAGAAAAGCTAGGGGTAAAAGTAGGCGAGTTAGAGTTGATTTTGGGTGGTCCACCTTGCCAAGGATTCTCTAGTCATCGAATTAATGATGCAGGTGTAGACGATCCACGTAATAAGCTTTTATTACGTTACTATGATTTCGTTGAAGAATTTCAACCAAAAGCTTTCTTAGTAGAGAACGTAGCAGGCTTATTCTGGAAAAAGCATGCTTCTTATCTCGATAAGTTTAAACAGCTTGCACAAGATAACGGCTATATCATTCATTTTTGCGATACATTAAACGCTAAAGACTACGGAACACCCCAAAACCGTAAACGTGCATTTATATTAGGTGTCCGTAAAGGCGTAAAAAATGATGAGATAGCCTTCCCACCGGCACCTGACTATTTTTCGCCTACCTCAAAAGAAGCTAAACAAGGTTTACTTACTTGGAGAACGGGTTCTGCTGTATTCGAACCTTTAACCCCAAGCTAATCGAAAAGTATATAGATAAACATTTTCGCCCTCATACTAAAATGACAGATGAGGCTGCGAGAAAGTTACTGAAAGGCTTAGAATCAGGTAAACCTGTTGATGAAGACGACCCGTGTGATGTCTACATGCAACCTACTGAGAAAATGCAGCGACGCTTTAAATCGACTCGCTTAAATGGCAGCAGAATGGATGCAGCCCCAGAGTTTGAACTAAAATGTCATGCCAATGGCTACGCGGGCATAAAGATGTTTACGGAAGAGTGCTCATCCACGTGCCATCAAATACGATGACGACAGGCTGTAATAATCCATCAAAAGGGCGATTTGTCCACCCGTGGAAAGACCACGGCTTTACATTGCGACACGCTGCTCGCTTACAAACATTTCCCGATGACTATATTTTTACGGGTAGCTCTACTGACCAGGCTAAACAAATTGGCAATGCCGTTCCCACAATTCTAGGTTATAAATTGATATCTGCGATTATAGATGGATTGAACTAGAAAAAGTGCCTAGAATGCTAGGTACTTATTTTTATTCGTAACCATTTGATATGAACCCAAAATCAACAAGGAAATCGGTTTCGTTTAAAGCTCAGGCCCGTACTATTGACCACCTCGGTAAAGGGCAAATAGCTGATGCACCTACAGCAATCAGCGAGCTTTGGAAAAATTCCTATGATGCATATGCACGAAACGTAGCTCTCCACCTATTCGACGATGAAATTAAATGTGGTGCCATTATTGATAATGGTTGCGGCATGACTTACGAGCAGCTGAGTAATAGTTGGCTAACCATTGGTACCGCTTCAAAATCTAAGAAAAACCTCCTACCTAAAGAAGATCGCTTTGGTTTAAAAGACCGACATACGCAAGGTGAGAAAGGTATTGGCCGGCTATCTACAGCTTTTTTAGCTCCTGTTACTCTTATTGTGACCAAAAAGGTTGATACTTTATACTCCGCGGCAATGATTGACTGGCGTTTGTTCGAAAATACCTACCTTAGTTTGCATGACATTAAAGTACCTATGCAGCAGTTTGATAGTTTAGAAGAGTTACCAAAAGTTTGCTCCGAACTGCAACAAGACATGCTTGATAACCTTGCATTGAATCCATCAACGGAAGATGAAAAAATTCTTCGCCGTATGTGGGAGCACTTTAGTACTGATGAGAATGAAGCTTTTGAACTACGTCACAACCCACAAGATGATGACGTGTTTGTTTCAACTGAAGAAAAAGTTAGGCAGTTAAGCACGAGTTTTAGCTTTAAATTAAATCACATTGACAGCTGGCTGCCTCTCTTAGATAAGGTTGAAAAGTTAGATGGAGAACAGCACGGGACAGCTCTTTTTCTGCTAGATCTTAACCGTGACTTAGATTTGCTGACTAACAGAGGCAATATGAGTCGTGATGCTGACGAATACAAAGCTATTCAGAGTGATTTGGTGGATACTTTGAGAGCGTTTGTGGATCCGTTTAACCGTGAATCAGATGAAACAAATGAGTTTCACTATGAAATCGCTGCTTTTGATATGGAAGGTTACCTCTACGGTGAACAAACTGAAATTCTCAACTATCAAGATGTGTTTGGTTATTCAGACTTTGAAACCTTAGAGCATAAAGTCGTTGGTAAAGTGGATGAAAAAGGTTGGTTTAGAGGCCATGTAACCGCTTTTGGTAAAGAGCATTTTGATGTTGCTTTTCCGTGCCGATCTTCGGGAATGGATGCATTGACTAAAACGGGATCTTTTGCAGTCAAACTGGGAACTTTTGAGTTGGAAATTGGAAAGTCGACTCATGAACCAGAGCATCACTCGCATTTAATAGCACAAGCTCAAAAATATTCTGGTTTTATGATATTTCGAGATGGGTTGCGTGTACTTCCTTATGGGCGTTCCGATAATGATTTCTTTCAAATAGAAGAACATAGAGGAAAGAATGCAGGACGATATTACTGGGCATCTCGTCGATTATTTGGCCAGATACTATTGGATCAAGAAAGTAATCAGAGACTAAAAGATAAGGCTGGTAGAGAAGGTTTTGTGAAAAACCAAGCAGCCAGAGAGCTAAAGTCACTGGTAAGGACGCTACTATTGAAGTTGGCTGATACATACTTTGGTGGTAAGTCCGAAGAACGTAAGCTGATGCTTGATTTGTTGTCTAAGGACAAAAAAAGACAGACAAAAGCTCGTAACTCATCTGCACGCCTATCTAAAAAAGCTTTTACAGGTGCAATGGACACCAACTTACCGAAGCTTAATATCCACGTTGAATCCGTACGTAGAGTTCATCAAGAGCTAGAGTCAGGTATTGGAATATCACTTCATCATCTAGATGAGTTAATTGAAGGTATTAACAAACTAGAAGCGTTGAGGCCTGAACTAAAAGCGCCAAATAAGCCTGCCAAAATGGATGGTTTTCTCGAAGAGCAGTACCGTAGTTATCGTGACTTATTTGGAGAGTTAAGTGAGTTATTACAAACCTGCCGTGAGCGTTTAAATAAACTTGAATCGGTGAACCAGCAACGCTCCCCAATGGAAAGTGCCCAAAACAAGTACGATACAATTGAGTCGGCAATAACTAAGCAAGTCAACACCTATGCCAATGCTATAGATAAAACACTTGAACGTTTAGAAAGTACTTGGAAAAAAGAAGCCCGAATAGACAAAGAGGCATACGAAAGGCAAATGCTGCCAATGCTAGATATGGTTACCAATTCTAGTAATACTGTTGAGGTATTAAACTCTCTAGATAAAGTTTACCGAGAATTATCTGACGATATAGCAACAAAATACGAAGGGTTTTTAAAAGCTCTTGGTAAGTTAGAACAGGGAGTAGATCTTGAATCAGCTTTTACTTTAGCTGAAGAAGACCGCGTGAAAGCAGAGCAAGAAATAAATCAAATGCGCGGTCTTGCTCAGCTAGGCATTAGTTTCGAAATATTGGCACATGAACTCAACGCACAAGACAAAGCAGTAACACGATCCCTTAATTTCATGAGCAGTAGTGCAAAGCAAGAACCCAGCTTTAAAAATGCCATGAAGGCGCATAAGCAGTTTACAGAATATCTTCGCTTCCTATCCCCCTTAGACTTTCGGGTTATCAAATCCGTGACGACATTTCAGGGCAAGAGGTAATAAAAAATGTAAAACTATTCTTCCAGGATCAATTTTCACAACAAAATATTAGCCTTGAGTTTAGCGATACATTCAAACGCATGAATGTCACTGATGTTAAATCTCGTATTATCCCAGTGTTTATCAACTTACTAAATAATGCTCTTTATTGGGTGGCATTGGCTGAAAAAGATCGAGTTATCAAAGTTGATATCATCAATGATTTGGTAGTGGTCGCGAATAATGGACCTGTAATTGATCAAGATGATATCGATAGTCTTTTCCAATTATTCTACAGTCGTAGACCAAATGGTAATGGGGTTGGTTTATACCTATCTAAACAGAACCTCGCCGTAGCTCGTCATAAAATCTGGTATGCCGAAAAACTAGAAGAAAAGCTCATTCAAGACGGTGCTAATTTTGTAATTCAATTTCGCGGGATGGAAGTAAGATAATGCCAGTAGCTTATAGAGAACAAATAACTAAAACATTTCGTAATGATGCTATCCGTTCAGTGCTATTGATTGATGACGAGTACAACCCATACATCGAGCTATCTACAAAGCAGCAAACACTAATTAATGCTCTACAGAAAATAGTTCCGACACTTGATGAGGGAGTTCAACCTCCAAAAGCCCCCGAAGATGCAGAGACTGCAAAGCATGTTTTGAGTGAAATGTACGAGCAACTAAATAGCCTTAGAAAATCATCTGATGATATATCAAGTAGCTTCAAGCGGACATCTGTTGCAGCTGAGTTTGTAAGGTTTTTTCACAACGAAAAATACATTTGCGATGTTGAAAAGCAGGTCAGTCACCTTAACCCTGATAAGGTTCGTAAAAGTGATTTGATTATTTTAGATTATTGTTTGAGTCATAATGATTCAACAAAATCTTTGCAACTGCTTAGAGAGCTAAGTACTAGTCGGCATCTCAATTTAGTCGTTATTTATACAAACAAGCCACTTGAAGATGTTTGGCTTGAAATTGCAACGACACTAAGATGCTCTAAAATTTTAGCTCCACAAGATTATTTTGAAAGTGATGAAACGTCATTAGAGCAATGGGATAATGCTGAAAGTGTATATAGTGGTAACTGGACTTCCATCTCCAGGAAGCAGCAAGTAAAGCTGATTTTAGGTGATAAAAACTCTGTAGTTCAAGAGGTTAAAGCTCGGTTCTGGCAAGACATCCAGGAAGATGGAAACTTTGATAACGATGTACACAAAGAGCCTACAGAAGCTATTCTTCGCTATCTCGTTGAAAAGGATATTAAGGGGAAGCAATTAAATGAGGGAGCTGACGTTCTTCAGGTACATGGTGAGGATAAACTTTGGATTCAGTGTGGGGAAGTGTTTATCGCTTTATGCGAGAAAAAAGATAGCTCTCAAGAAGAAATCGAACAACAACCTCAAGCGGTATGGGACAAATTAGAAGAAGCTCTTCACAACTGGTACCCAAATTTCTATCGAGTAGTGCTTTCTGAACTGCAAAACCGTATCGAAGACTCAAATTTCTCCATGTCAAAAATCCTAGGCAAGCCAGAAGATGAACAAGTTTCTTTGCTGTGGTCAATTTTGAAAGAGCACCCAGACAAGCAGTTGAATATTTCAGAAAATATTTTGCATCACTTGCTTCTAGATATATCAGATGAGCTAGTTTATAGGGATGATAAAGCTGGCTCTGAATTTATTAAAAAAGTAGCTAACAGTATTGCTGAAGATATCCCTGAGTTTGTAAAGTTTCAGAAATCGGCACCTCAACCCCACAATGACTTTTTAAAAGAGGCTGTTCGAGTATCAAAAGGTAATTTTAAGGATTTTAAAGTAGAATTTGATGCAGAGCTTTGTTTGAATATAGCGCATGCTCACAACAGGCTACTATCAACTCAGAGAGTTTTACCTGACAACATTACAACAGGAACGGTCTTAAAGTCATGTGAAGGTAAAAAAACAATCTGGTATGTTTGTGTGACGCCAAGTTGCGATACTGTACCTGAGCAAGAAATGGATGATTGCGCACGATGGTTATCGCCACATCGTCTCCTAAGTTTCATTAGATTAAACAAGGATGAATTAGTTACGGCATTACAGGTAGCGACCCAATCTTCACACATTTTTGTTAGTGATAATGGAGATAAAGTAGCTTTAAGAGTTATAAACCAGTATACAAAACAACCCGATTTGTTGCAGCTTATTGTAAAAGATCATAAGACAATCCCTTTGACTTTGGAAGGAAAGACAGCAACTTCGATTACCTCAATAAAGAAGAAAAAGAACAAAGGGAAACTAATAGAAACGGATTTATTACTGTTACCCGTTGGGCAGTTGAAACCAGCATATGCAGCACGATTCCAAGCGATTATGAGCCATCACGAAGGGCGAATTGGTGTTGATTATTCCCCTGCAGACTTTAGTGTACCTGTCCTTATTAACCCCGCAATCGATTTGACAGATTAATTTTAGAAAAGCAATGCCGAGCTTTACTGCTCGGCAATCTATCCGCTGATAGATTTATAGTTGATTATATTCTGATTTAAATAGAATTTCTCAGAGGTTTTATCTGATTAATCTAATCAGGTATCTTTTATATTTAGGTATTCCGCGGCATTCATTTTTCTGCCATTTTCTAACCAGTAATCAAGCGCTTCGAACATCAAATTTAGTAGCTGATGGACTGCATATATATCAATCTCAATACCTTCGTCGTCTAGCCAGAATTCAGACCAATTGAAAAATGAGCCGAGTCGAGGAGTTATGTTGTCATCTACAAGGTATAAATTTGTGTCTATAAAGTCATGCAGGTCAGAAAATGAGCTAATACTCTCAGGGATTAACCCACGTCTAATATCTTCTGTTATCAAATTTTGCGCTACTTCAAGCCTATATGTTAAGACCGCCTCCGGCTCTTTTATGTCGGACTGGTAATGGAATGTGATTAATCATATTTTTATACGATTGGGGATCGTCTAATATCGAATCCATATAGAGCACCATAATAACTAATTATTCTTGATTTTTTTACTGTTGGAAAGCTATAGGCTTCCATACGTTCATCAAAATGATCATGTTGGTTAGAGACCCCCTCAACACTTTTAAGCTATGATACAAACAACGCTTTGTACGTGCTCTCATGTACATTTCTTGGCTAGCATTACGTCTTAGCTAACATTAGGATCTTGCAAACTAGTTATATTATTCAAAAATTGGTTCAAATCAGTGAAGAGTTCTCCCTCAAAAATAATGTTTCCATCAGAGCTATAAATTTCAGGATGTTTTTCATCTCCTTCGTTTGTAGCTTCTTGAACTAGATAGCGGTCGTTAGAGCCGTCACGTTTAGCCAGTTCTGAATAGTCGATCCACAAGACGTAGTACTTAGTTCCAACATTAAAGTAAAAGCTTGGGCATACATCATTGTGCCAACTCTTATCTTTAAGATAAGGAAAATCATTTAAATTAAAACCTAAGTCAAAATTTGAACCAAACTCATTTCTGTAAGACATATGCCTTTTCCTTAAAAATATTTCATTCGTAGGTTAATAATTAACTGTAAAGATTTAGGTAATAATTCTAGCGCTTCCAAACGCTCTTAAACATAAGAGCATTGATTATAAACACTTGCGTATTCCAGCGATGTGAATTCTCATTCCTATTCAACTTCAAGGTACTGCTGTCGGACAACTTTTCGACTACGAACCAAAGCTACTTTGGATCACTACGATACCGCATATTCGATTGCCATTCATTTCATACTTTAGACATTCTGAGCTCTAGCTCGCGAACAAAACTGCACATCCTCGAACTCCCCCCCTTCACTGAGGCGCCACAGGTGCGTTCAATATGCCTAAAACAGCAGTTCATTATCCTTCCATGCTCGCACAGCACGAATTTCACTCTCAGTTAATGGAGTGAAGATTGATAAAGGCGTAGCTTGTTTCACTTTTTCAAGTGTGATGGATTTTGTTTTTGGTTTCGGCTTCGCTTTCGAGGCTCGCTTAGGGGCTGTATCAGATTGAGATAAGGGCTTTGCCTGACTCACTATCGCTTTAAATATATCCCCTAAGCGCTCTGCGGCTTGCTCCACCACCTCATCCCACACATGGTATAGCCGTAACGTCATCGAGACTTTCTTATGACCTAACAATGCCGCCACCATCGGGATACTGTGACCTTCCATCACCGCGTAGCTGGCGAAGGTATGCCGCAAATCATGCAGCCGCACATCCTCAATCCCCCGCCTTTACTCGTACCCTCACCCATAACGCTTGCACCCTTGTGGTCGATGCGCCTTGCTTCATGGGAAACAGCGCTTTATTTGGCTTACTATGATACTGGCTCAATATCTCTACTGCCGCTGACCCGACAGGCACCACTTTTGCGCCTGTCTTACTGTCGGTTAAATGCAGTTCACTGCCGCGCACATCACCGCCTTTAAGGTAGGTAATTTCAGCTAACCGACAGCCCATTAACAGCAACAAACGCAAAATATCACAGCACTGAAAGACGCTTCTGTTTTTGTCTCTGCGTCATCCAATACTTGTGATAAGCGCTGCGGTTCGCCGCGCCTTATGGGTGATGGTGTGCAGCGGATACCGTCCAAAAGTCGGCAGGAGCCGATTATTTAGTGCAATGAGTGAGGTAGCTTGTGTGCCCTGCTTCCACTACGCAAATACCCTTGCCTTCCATGTGCGTGTAACAAACACATCGAAACGGGGGGGACGTTATCACTGTTTGCGTTTTCTCTTCTCACCATGCCTGAAGTTGCGCGATGACCTTTTCGCGTGCCGTTTTAACCGTGAGCGCACTCACTGGCGCCAGAATACGGGTACGAGGTCGGTGTACTATCAAACGAGTGATAATATACAGCTTACGCTTATCAGGCATCACTCTGACGCCAGCCCGTGACACCCGCTATCCTGGAGGGTGTGGTCGCTTTCTTACCTTCAAATCAACTTCGATTCATCAGCACAGATTATGGTTTCAATTTAGGTGGAATTCTTAATCTAGTACGAACAAGGAGCCTTGGATTGGCGTTTGAAATCGAGTTTGAGGAAAGGAGGTTAGACTTATTGATCGCGGCCAGGGCAGCTTTGATTTTTCGGATATAGGTTAATCGACTCGTGCGCGTCTTGACACTAAAACCCGCATTGTAAGCTCCAACACTATTCCAGTTGTAGCCATGGGTAGAAAAATTTTGAGACAGCACCCAGGCACCAATGTGGACGTTGTAGCACGCATCCGATAACAGGTTATCTTTATTAATCCCGAACTGAGCAAGATGAGAAAACCATGTTGAGTTTATTTGCATCAATCCATAATCGGTGCTGATTGTTTTACCTTGTGAGTTTTTATTAATATTAATGACGTTGGATTGATAATCACTTTCGACTTTAGCAATAGCAGTTAATAGTTTGGGGTTAACATGATAATAAAGACCAGCCTCATCAAAACAAAACGCGCTGACGTTTAATGAAGTGATGGCCATTAGTGATATCAGCTTTTTCATAGACGCAAAAAATAAAGGCCACAAGTGACCTTTATCATATCAGTTTAGCTTGAGCGTTTACATCGGTAAGATGTATTAGTATTCGCTGGGTAACAAAATGGTGGTGACACTTCTATCGGCTTCGGTGATTATCCAAATCACCTGATCGTTAAAAAAGTAAGATGACATTATTCGGCCCCCCCTCTTAGTGGCTTCATCATTTAATATTTTATCTTCTATCGGAGTATCACCCCAATCACCATTTAAGTGGCAAGTGATAAACAGCCTTAAATCTTTGTCGCTATCAATCGCTGACTTTTGTAGTTGATGAATACCTTGAGTGACAACACAGACACCTAGATCAAAATGACCCGCATTAGACGTATAACATTGTTCCATTGAATTGTTATCTATGTTAGATATATTCATATTTTTAATCCTGTCTTTATTGGTATGAATATTCCCCAGCAATAAACCAATCTATTGCTGGTTTTTTTATTTATGCCGCTTTATTTATCAGTTCATTGTTGTCGGCGTTGGTAAGCTCGGTTAAATATTGATGGGCTTTACTGGCAGCGCTGGCCGCTTTAAAGATATATCGCTTGTCGTTGTGTAATTTTTTAAGCCATGACGCGATATAAGATTCGTGTTGAACCTCACCCGTCACGCCTAAGCTAGCCATTAAAAAGCTGCATCCCAATTCGGCAATTAATTCCTCGAAAGCGTAATCCTCAGAACCAAATTTATTTCGCATTGGACGGTCCAGGCGGAGCTTAGCGCCACACCAGTGGGTCAGCTCATGAAGACCTGTTGCGTAAAAGTCAGCGGCATTAGTGAAACGCTCACGGCTCGGTAACACGATTTCATCGGTAGACGGTCTAAAAAAGGCGCTCTCGCCTTGTTCGGTAATATTGGCGCCCGTATCGATAAAGAACTGCTCGACATGTTCAAGCGCTTCAAACCCGCTAACAGCCTCAATATCACTCACTGGCACAGGCTCGATATTCAGCCCATCTATTTGCTCAACATTAAAGACCGTGAAGCTCTTCAACATTGGAATATTTTCTTTCTCGCCCTGCTGATTTTCTTTTTCCAGCATCTTGTAAAAGATAATGCGCGTGCCCTTCTCTCCCTTACGCACACAACCACCCAGTGCAAGCGCTTGCTTGAACGTCAACCAACTACTGGAAGCAAACCCGCTAGCACTGGCCGCGCACCAGAGCAACAACACATTGATGCCGCTATACGCGTGACGCGTATCAAAATTAACTGGCAACCCACTGCTCCCGTTTGACGTTTCCCATGGACACACCCAAGGCTTAACCCCATTTTCAAGCGCGGCTATCACTTGGTCGGTTATCTCCTGATACAAATCGGTATGGCTTTTCTTGCCCTTCTCTCTGGTTTTTCTTTTGCTGTTAGAGATATCGGATTTGGGGGAGCCTGCTTGTGTCTTGTGGCTGGCAGTCTCGATGAAGGCATTAGTGGAAGTTGGCTGCGTAGGAAGTGAGTGTGTCATTGCGTTAGCTCCAGTGGGTTAAGTTATCGTTTTTTGTTTCCGCCTGTCTTCCTGGACTCAACACATGTTCTGACATGCAGGGGCGCGTAGCGGCGAAGCTTCCCTTGCATGGCGGGTTATGGGGTGAGACAGATAAGAAGGCAGAGCGAGTGCAAAAATGAGATGACCACTGGAGATAAATGACACTCGAAGGACAATGCAGGCTTACGCACACTTAAGCCGTCAAAGAGACTGACAGTGCCTGGTACTTTGCTGTTGATGTTGATTTGCGCTCGCCGCCGGGAAGGATTGGCTATCTGGAACTTAGGGCCACGGCAAGCTTGCTTGCCCGGGTGGCGCAAGTTAGCGATAGGAGGAGCTTGATCCGAAAAGCCCGCCAATCGCCCTACAACCCCTTACCGCATTGACTTTCACGCTTTTCTTTGGAACAATACCCGCGATAAAAAGACTTAATTTAAAGGACCAGTATTAAATGTCAGAATTTTTAGCAACACTCACTCATGGCCGCAAATTTAAAGCGGCAGTAAAAGACCTTCCTGTTGAAGAACTCAAATTGATCCAGGATAAGCTCAACAACCTCATCGATGACCGCGAAGCACAAGAAGCGGCAGACTTAGAGGTGAACGCTGAGCGAAACGCACAAATAGACGCTATTCGTAAACAGATGGCAGAACTTGGCTTAAACGTAGAAGACTTGGATGCCATAAAAGCACCGAAGAAGAAACGCGACCCTCGTCCAGTGAAATATAAGATTGAAGTGAATGGCGAAACCATCACTTGGACAGGCCAAGGCCGCATGCCTACGGTATTTAAGAAAGAACTTGATGATGGTTTCGAGATGAAAGATTTCTTAATCTAGACAATAGTTCCTTACGTATGCCCCACTCTTTCAGTTTCGAGTGGGGTTTTATTCAACGATACCGCTCAGTATCTACGCCTTCTTCCACAGCCCCGCGGTTTCACAGCGACTTTGGGTTATCAAGTTCTTATTTTTCTGTAGCGCTTCAATGCGTTTTACTCTCTTGCACTCCCAAGCACTGACTGGATAGGTTTTATCCCAGGCATTCATCAACTGCTTTTGCTGCTTACTCATGCTGTATTTGGGATAGGTTTTATCCATGTACATATAAGTTCTGGCAATCCGGCCTCGGGCGCTGACAGGCGGCTCTGCTTTACGATTGTCAATTTTCATCGGACACGAACCGAATTCACTCTTCACTGCGGGCAACATAGTGAAGTTGTAATTTGAGCGCATGGCATTAACGGCCCCAATGGCCGGAAACAGATTAAACATGTCGGCCTGCATGTATCGATACTGAACATTAATTTTTTCAGCACACTTGCGGCCCTTGAATGACTTGCCTTTGTTGTTGACGCATTGAGCGTTACCCTCACGCCATTCACTGAACGAACGCCCGAAGTTCTCGGCGGGCACAATGTGCTCCCACTCAACTCTCTTTGCTCGCTTCACATGTTTTTTAGTATTAAAGCCGGCAGGAGGCGTAATATTTTTTTTAGCATCAAAACCTGCACCACAATAAATGGTTTCACGATGGTCCTGATAGACCTGACGCTCAAGCATTTTTTTGGCTTTGCTGAACGATTGATTAGATTCATTAGCCGCAAAAACACTGCCACTCATCAATACTAAGCCACCAACCAACACTCCCTTGAACACATTCATTTCTATTCCTTATTCTATTTTTCAAACTGTTTAATATAGACATTAAGCTCTGCGATTTTCGCCTGCTCAGCCATTGATACCTTGGCGACGGGATGCGCTAATGACGGATGCAAGACATAACACCACTGGCCCCTAACCTCTGTGTAATACAGGCACGGGTCAAGCGCTAATACGCACAAGTTCATGCAGATATCGTCATTCAACAAAGTACAAATCGCATTACACACCATCACGCTTACCTTTGGTATTGTCCCGACTATTTAACATGACAGTGTACCCTTAGCCCATCAATGAATAGAACAGACATGCCTAGTAATCAGTGAGCTATCTTTTGCTGCAGACGATTACCCACCATCTCTATCGCTACACCGCTGCACGAGAAGTCGGTCACATTGCAAATTCAACGCCTTCGCCCTACAATACTGGATACGCATACAGTACCACCAAGATTAAACCATGAAAGTCATTCCCAATACAGCCAGCGTAGGCATCACAGGTTTTGAATCGCCTGCCGCCGAATACATCCAGCGGCCACTAAGTCTCGATGAACTGTTAATCGCTCACCCTAGTTCTACTTTTTTTGGTCATGCATCCGGGGAATCGATGCGCAATGTCGGCATATTCGATGGTGATATCCTTATCATCGATAGACATGTTACCGCCCAAAATGGTGATGTGGTGGTAGCTAACTACAATGGTGAGTTTGTCTGCAAGTTAATTGATACTGTCAGAAAACGCTTGCTGTCTGCAAACGATGAACATCAACCACTGGTCATACATGAGCATGACCAGTTTTGCATTGAAGGTGTGGTAGTCAGTTCGATACGCTGCCACAGACCCAGCCCACTATTAACCGCTAGCATATGAATAACAGCCCACTCCCGCTAATAGCCCCTCACGACAACTAAATGTACGCACTCGTAGACGCCAATTCATTTTATTGCTCTGCAGAACAAGTCTTTCGCCCTGAATGGCGAGGGAGACCCATTGTTGTGCTCTCGAACAACGATGGCTGCATCGTCGCCGCCAATCGTCAGGCTAAAGACGTTGGCATCCCAAAATTCAAACCTTACTTTGAGGTCAAGGCACTGTGTGACAAGCACAACGTTATAGCGCTATCTTCAAATTATGAACTGTACGCTTCACTGTCTGCCCACATGATGGACGTGATAGGCCGCTTCGCGCCCAGACAACATATCTACAGCATCGATGAGTCCTTTCTCTCTCTCAAGCATTGCTACCCTGCGATACCCAACCTCACTGAGCATGCACATAAAATCAGACGCGCGGTATGGAAAGAAACCCGCCTCCCCGTCTGTGTTGGTATCGACGCCACCCTGACACTGGCTAAGGTAGCCAATCATGCTGCCAAAAAACTAATGGGTTATAACGGTGTCTGTCACATAGATTCAAACGAGGAGCGTAAAGCGGTATTACTGGCGATGAAGCCAACAGATGTATGGGGGATAGGTAATCGAATCTCGAAACGCTTGGAGCTTATGGGGATAAAAAACGCCTTCCAACTCGCATCGATGCCGCCAGGCCTGGCAAGAAAATCATTCAGCATTGAAATTGAACGAACGGTCAGAGAACTCAATGGTGAGGAGTGCAAGCAATGGGATGAAGCCAGAGCAGACAAGAAACAGATATTCTCAACCCGAAGCATGGGAGACCGTGTAACTGACAAAGAGGCACTCAAACAAGCCCTCAGTAAACATGTTGGTATAGCGGCAGCGAAGGCCAGAAAACAAGGCACTCTCTGTGGCTCCATGCTCATATTCGCAAGCAACTCTCCTTTTGATGAAAGGCCCACAGGCTTTAAACAAACCATAAAGTTCTCATTTCCCACCGCCGACACCCTGCAAATGACACACGCGGTGACAGCGGCCACAGACGCACTCTTTCAGCCAAATGTCAGGTATTACAAGGTCGGAATAGGGTTACTGGATTTGTGCTCATCCAGTCATGTGCAATCAGATTTATTTGAGACCATCAGCGACCCTAAACTTATGAGCGTCTATGACGCACTAAATACCAGATTTGGCAGCGGCGCTATGTTTCTGGCTGCACAAGGTATTTCGCCGAAATGGAGAATGCGCAGAGACAGGCTCACGCCACAGTACACGACAAACTGGGCAGACATACCCAAGATTCAATGTCGATAAACAGCCGAGGATACCCCCTCAGCAAAGTATCAATCATATGCTGTCAGTGAGACCAGTTGATCTAACCTGATTTTTTTGATTCAATATTCAACTCACACAATGACATGCCAAGGAATAACAAATTGAATTCTCGCGATTTCACCACAAAAGAAGAGAATGGCCAAATAACAGCAGCGCAAAGTAAAAGTTACTGGACTGTTGATAAAGGCGGAATGCTAATCACTGGCAGCGTTGATGGGCAGGATATATTAGAGTTTTCATCAAAACCGATTCAAAATAAATCTGCCTTAGTTAAGTGGGCTCTGAGAGTATTCTATTAACAGTTAGCTGTAATATAAAAACGCTACAGTAGCTTGTACACCTGTGGCCCAATATAATCACTGTGAATCGCTATTGTTTGGGTACGTCTTAGAGTGATGACTCCAAGACGTTATTGCCCCTTTATGAGTTTGCAAGCAATGCTATCAACTCAAGAACAATTGCATTTGGGTATACAAAAACTAATCTGATTACGATCACAACTAAATCTTACTCTGACCCCGATTTAATTTAAATGCCGTTGTCCTGCTAGAACAGCCTGCGGCTGGCTAGAGCGTTCGCAAGCTCACTGCTAGAGGCTATAAAAGCTAAAGAGGTACTGCCTTTGGCTAGGCAGGTGTTGTCTTGACTAACAGGGAGCGTCCATATATGGCTCAATAAATTTCGCCAAATCTTATGGGTGTCCACTTATTGCTCTCTTACTGCAATTGAAGAAAGTACAGGGAGGCATTGATCTAGTTTAGTTAAATCAACTTCTTACTTGCAATTCATTTATCTGGTATCGTGAAGGTAAGTGAGGGGATCTATCTTACTTTAACAATAGATGGCTCGATAAATTTTTGTTGCATAATTTCTCGATTCAATTAAATGCAACTCAAAGTTAAACCTACACACTGAAGATTTTTAGTGTTCAGGACAAATAAAACGTAGGATTTTGGATGAAAGCTTTAAATATATATGTTGGAGATGCTGCTCCTGCCAGAACGGCTAGGCTTAAGGAATCATTTTTCCTCAAAAATAATACTTGGAACGATTATTCTTATAAAACAACGTATACGTTGTTTTATATTGATAAAGAAAAAGCACTTTCAGAAATTGGTACTGTAAAAATTGCTAAGCCAGATCTTAAACACCTCGAACGCCCTTTAGAGAATGGTAATGTAAAGATATCAGATAATAATTTTTCTCTGGGTCAAGATGAATCATACTATTCAAATTTAAGAGGTTTACCAAATAAAGACGGTAAAAAGCTTCTGAGAATACTCAAGGATATCGCTTTTGATAGAGAGATCTGGATTAAAAATAAAGCCTCTGAAGTGCTTAATCATTCTTTGCTAAGAGATGTAACTAATTTAGATGTTATTAGTTACCAAACAGTCTTTGAAGATGGGGAGGGGAAACTCGATTATTGCTTAACTATTAATACAGAAATCCCTGTTAGTTTTCCAATAAACCATGATCTACCATTTAAAAACTCTAATATTCACGCGGTAATAGGCAATAATGGAGTCGGTAAGACTACTTACTTAAAAGAAATTGCAAAAAAAATAGTAGAGAATAAATTTGATTGTAAGATACTAAGTAGAGTTAACACGGATGATGTTGATGAGGGAATAGACATTGATTATATAGAAAAGGTACTGTTTATAAGTTTCTCAGCCTTTGACAACAACATCCCTGAAATTAAAAACAAGCGTAGATTTGACTACTTAGGCTTACATGATGGTGTTGGAGGATTTAAAGCTCCCGATGTATTAAGCAAAGAATTTAGTGAGTCATTAAAAAGCTTAATTAATGGTAAAAAGTTAAAGTATATAAAGAAGGTACTAAAGCCACTAGAAAATGTTGATTATCTAGGTGAGCACATAGATTACTTTTTTGAGAATATTGAAGAACAGCCAAAAATTGTCAAAATGTATACTGAACTAAGTTCTGGTCATAGAATTGTTCTACATACGCTGGTATTACTAATGAATAGCTTTCATCAAGGTATCGTAACTTTATTTGATGAGCCTGAAACACATTTACACCCACCTTTATTAGGTGCGTTCCTTCAATCTCTTCAAATAATATGTGATACGTATAATGGTTTATTAATATTGGCCACACATTCTCCAATTATCCTTCAAGAGATACTGACTGAAAACGTTTTGGTTCTTAGGCGATTAGATAATGATGTATCGTATACTCGTATAGATGTCGTTACGTACGGGCAGAATGTGTCAAAATTAACAAGAACAGCGTTTGGCTATCAAAATGTAGGATTTCACAACACAATCACCGAACTAGTCAAAAATAAGACATTAACGAAAGAAAATATTTCTTCTTATCATCGAATTGGATCAGAAGCTACCAAAATAGCATGGAGTCTACTTTACGGGAGTGATAATGTTTAAGAATATTCACACTTTGAAGCCTGATACTGTGATTAAATTCTATTTGGCAAAAAAAGGAGTCTCAAAAAAGCATAAGAAGAACATTAATAGGATTAAATTAGATCTTCTTAATGATACAAAAATATATAATAAACTGGCATCTTCGGGGAAATTTCATGAGGTTAGCGGAAAGATATCGAATGTTGATGAAGATAGTAAAAAGAGCCTAAAGAAATTATATGAAACGTACGTAAAAGAAAGTGGTGTCAAAAAATTCATATTTGAACAAAGCCTATATTGCGCAGGTTGTCAAAAAGGGTACGCTACAGACAGAGCGACTAAAGATCACTTTCTACCCTCTTCCACCTATCCTAACTTTTTTGTACTTCCATGGAACCTTGTTCCAATATGCGGGGACTGCAATAGAGCTAAAAGTGACGTTAGTCCGAAAAGTAGTAAAGAAAATTTACCGCATCCTTATTATAATACTCTCCTTTTCAAGAAAAATTGGCTAAAGGTAGTTATAAAAAAAGCTAAGCCGCTAAAGTATGAGCTTACTTTTGATGATGCACTCAAGCCGTCAGAAAAACAAATGGTAGAAAATCATTTGATTGCATATAAACTAAGAGATACGTTTAATCGTCATATGTCTGTGCTATTTGATGAATTTGACGATGGACTTCGTGAAAGATTTGTTAATAATGGTTCGGCCAACTTAAAACTATTTTTAGACGGAGAAAGACAAAGAGTACACGTTTCCCCTTCTAAGCTTAAAACTTACTGGCCTATTAATATAGAATATGTATTTATATCTGGGTTGCATGATTCAGATTGGTTTTGTGACAATTACTATCGATAAAATAATGTTCGGTGAAGTACATAACACGTACTTCACCACTAATATTGCTTCAATTAATTTTCACTTTAAAGACTCATAAAAGTGCTTTTCAAGATAAAATATGTCAACTTAAATTGTACCACAACCTCTTGTACAATTATGGTTACAATCTGTAGTTACGATTAATAAAGAGATGAAGAGATAGGACAGGCACATCTTTCCCCAGGGCACGAGCATACTTTGAATGATCTTTAACCAAAGAACAACTGAGCACGATATTCATCATTCCAGCCCGCCTTCTTGAGCTTGTTTCGTTGGCTTGGTGCGCCGCATTGGCTTTACTTGACCACTACATACGGTGAGTTTAGATCCGGTTTCCATACTTTTCCCTAATGCAAATCCTACCACTTAGATCCTTTACTCTAAGTGGTTTCTGTCCATAGGCATGTCAACTAGTCTACGCTGACACGGTCAATTTTGCCCCAAACGAGTTAGTTTAGAATGAAACTTGAGGCTATTTTACCTTATTCGTTCCTACCCCTTTATCCAATCTTAATAATTTGATTTTCAGTGGTAGTTTCAAAGTCTGTTCACTTAGGTGAGTATCTACGTATTAGTCCGTTAATTTTCTCTACAGCACCTTTTCCCCAACTATGGTATGGCTGACAATGTCAACAGTTCTGGCTAGGATGGGGTTAAAGAAATAACAAAACTAAATGTTTTTGATGGTTGATTTTGAAAGTTGTGATCCACACATCATCTAATTTAATTCGCACCCGATAAAATCAATGGCTTACAAGAAAATATTATTAGGTAATAAAGAGGTTTAAATGGACTTAGTAAAATCGGCAAGTGATAAATTAGGAAAAGTAGCAAAGCAAGTATTTATTGAAGATGGTCATATAGTAATTAATGTTTGCTACGAATATAATATTCCTATATCTGACTGTAATACCCCGGAAAGAATTCGTTCATGGGTAAAACAATTATCTGAAAAAACATGGATGACTAATAAAGTCATGGAACAATTTATTCAAATTGCTTGTGACCAATCAAATGTAAAATTATAAATAGTTACCAACAAGAAAAGACAGGACATATCTTTTGTGGGTTTCAGCATCATTACTCACTTGGGTACTGATGTTGAAAAGAGTGATAAAGGGGTCGGAACGAATTAGGCCCTTCATATAAACTAAGATACTTTTTCTAATCGATGTCAGGCTTATTCGACTCAATAATCTAAAACGTTTCTGTCAAGGTACATCTTATAGTGATCGCTCTAAGCCATTATTGTCGTCTATCCGACAGAAACAAGTCTGTTCCTCTCCACTGACTTGTACCTAAACCGGTAAAGTGACAAACTTTAATGATCATTGATCAGACTTTATTGTCTGCCGACAACACGAAATCTAGCGTTAAGTTAGCTTGACCTGTTTGGCTTTCTGGATTTTATCCATGATATTAAGTGCAATCTTAATGCCTTTAGTTTCAAGGTTCTCTCTGTGCCACATGCTTTTTTTCGTTTGGTCAGACTTCTTATTATTCATTACTTCCGCCTGCTAGAGAGTTGATTAAGGTAAGGGGGACCTGATAGGGCTAGTTGACAGCATCAGTCTATGATTGCCTTACTCGCTTTTTTCATCAACTTGTCATTTTTTTTCGGTTTGGCTATATCCACAACTTTTCCTGCAACACCCTCGTCGGGCAATGCTTCATTTACTGCTTTAGTTGTCGCGTTCTTAGCGGTTTCGGCAGGAGAACACCGACCTTTAATGCCGATGGTGGCATTTGCTACTGCACTTTTAGTGGCTTTCTCTGGTGTACAGTCTGGCTTAATAATCCCAGCACTAGCCAGTTGAGACATGCTAAGCGCCACACCAACAAACATGATTTTACATACCTTATTCATCACAGCCTCTCAAATATTTAACAACTGAACCTAATCTATATTAGCATTAGGTATTATCACTCTCAATTAAGGGATTCGAAGAGTAGGATTTCAGACTCAATCTACCACGTCTCTCATGTGTGACTAGCGCCACTCAGTATCGATTTCTTCATTCGTTAAGCCCAATTCCTGCATTAACATTTTGCGCTCGCGGCGCTCCTCGATGCTTCGCCTGGTATTATTGGCATTTAGCTCAGCTTGGGTCTTGGGCTTAGGTTTATTACGCACTTTTTTTGCTTCATTGTTGATAGTAAAGTGCTGGGCTTTGGCTGTTGGCTTGGTCACAATAGTGTTGTCCTGGCTAATTATCGTTAAAGGGAATGGCGGTATTATACGCAAAAAAAGCCGAAGCGCGGCATAACCCTGAGACGGCCTGTTCGTTGTTCGCGCTGGCACCCTATGGACGGCGAGATCCTGAATATCTGGAGGATTTACGCGAGATATTTGTCAGAAAGAGGATCCCTTCGGAATTTCCGTCACATTATATTTCCAATGCCCCTTTGCATACCTAAAATTAAATAACGGGTTAAGTGACAAATTTTGACAGTCAGGTCTTCCTCACGCAGACTGTCACATAATCGAAGGTTTATGTGACAACAGGGTCATTAGATGAATATCGGCTACGTGGTCGAGTAGCTGGAAGTGCTCTGGCTTGGTGTTTGGCTGTTGATTGGTTTTGATAGATCAGGCTATCGATTGGGGTCAATGGTGACAAAAGCCCGATGAATCGCTCAGCTTTGCTTTCAATTCAGACTTTGATGGCCAAACTGAATAATTTTTGATAGCAGTGAAGGTAGAAAAGTGGATTTTTCAGGATAAGTTCAAGCTTATCAGTTGAGCAAAAGGTCTGTCATAATGGATAACAATCAGCATTCACAATCGAGGTTTTACCCACCCCGTTTAGTTAGATTTCCCCTGTAGCAGATCCAGTGTAACGACCTAATTTATAATGGTGTTCTATGAGTGTTATGCCATCAGCGCTTTTAACCCACGAGACTTAATGATGTTCAGCAGAACGACTGCTGGTCCTGTTGGTTTTGAGACACCTCGCTCCCACCGTTGTACACTCACTGGTGAAATGTTCAATGTTTCCGCTAGAACAGCTTGGCTGATGTGATTTACAATCCTAAGGTTCTTGATTTCGTCAGCGGTTATGTCTTCATTGAAGATAAGGTTACTCTTATCGAACTCACGCAGAGTGATTTGGTCAACAAGCCTTTCATCAACCAACCCTTCAAGATCGTCGCGTAAAGAGTTAAGGATATCACTCATATTTCACCTCGATTAATACTTTTGAATCTGACTTGATTTTACTTAGGTCAATGCCAAAGTAAGTCTGTGCCATGATTTTTAGTTCTTTTAGCTCTTTGTCAGAAATCTCTTTAGCAGACTTCTTAACAGTGTTCTTTTTGTACCCAACCATGAAGACAATACGTTCACCTTCCTTCATCACTATAATGTTTCGGGTTGCTCCACTTTTACCCTGACCTTACGTTGCAATCCGCTTTTTGTAGACACCCCCGCCCAATTCTGCTTCAAAAAGTCCATTTTCCATCTCTCGAACGACATCAACTAATTGAACATCAGAGATACCTTCACTGGCGGCAAACTTGTTAAAGCTCTTTGATTTAAATACTCGCATCATACCCCACTGTGGTCAATATGATTATGGTCACATTGATTACACTTAACAAATATAGCATGGCAATGTCAGTTTGATTGCATAACGACATTATCTTTTTTAATGCACTGACTAAGATACCGTGCACGTTGATTCAGCCTAGCGCTCATAATTTAGGGCGTGATCATTCTCCGATGATTCATGCATAAGACCCTACAGGTGATCCACTGACGAGTCATTCAGGCATCAGCCCTCTACTCTACCCTAACGCTATCAACCTCGTGTAGTCCCTCGCTCATCAAGGACCGCTGACATGACGCCGGTGGTGAAATACAGCTGCTTATGTACCATGAGTACATCCGCTAAAATTGCATTACACATATCCTTTTTACTCTCAGTTTCGAGGTGAAGAAACAGTCCATTTAACAGGTCGACTTTCTGGTACAGCATAAATTCATTAGTCATTATTCTCATCCATCGTTGGCACACTAAGACAGTGCCTCTGCCATTATTCACACATTAGCAAACAGGAACAGATAAAATGGATACTGTCATTCATCTACTCAGTAAATGATTGAGTCGATACACTAGTCCCCTCCCAGGAATTAAAAATAGTCAAATTCACTCTCTTCTTTATCAAGCAAGCGCTCGAACTGAAGCTGACCGTCACTCACCCACCACATTCGACCTGTATCGGTAAAAATCCTTAACCCCATGGCAAGCTGCTCAAGCGTATAGTGTTCGGTTACACCATGAGATGCGAGATACCGCAACACCTCCTCAGAAAATGTGGCCTGTTGGCTTCCCCAAACGGCATCTGTACAGTTATTCCCACAAGTCCAAGTATCGCCGCTGCCGCGACTCTTAGCGCCAGAGCCCAAGCCAGAACCAAGCCCAAAAGAGTGCGCTTGCCGCCACTTGGGAATGGGCGTCCTATCCTGCTTCTTCTCAATGGATGCATTTTTTTTAAAGATAAACGCCCGCACTACTTTGAGCTGTTTGTAGTCCAGCTTTTCCTCATCACTCATGGGCCTGATGGTCCACTTCTCTCCCCGAGTGATCACCGATCTGACACCAATCTTTCCATCTGCTTTTGTCGCCAGGGCGCGCAGCCCAAACACCCGCTTGGTCATCTCACCAAATTCGTTGCCACATTGAGTTTCTTCATAGTCGAGTTTAATAGGGTTAACTGCTAAAGCTGCTTCAAATGCCTTCCAGTTTGAACTATCAGCGGCGGCGCGAGCAGGTTCAATCTCTGCCGGCTGCGGGCACGCTTTCAGCCTTCTTAGCTCACGCCACACCTGGACTGATGACGATCCAAAAAATTGAAACTGACGTAAACGGTAACGACTGGCCCAGGCTGCAGCATTAGTTGCAGCGTCATGGGCTGACAAACCCGATTCAAAATCGAGTTCCCCTTGCATGTGTTCACCTTTAATGTTTTTCGACAGGTACTTAATGATGTAACCCACTGCAGAACCTTTAGCTTTGTCTACGGGCTCGATGACTAAACGGTGTTCTGCCGCCCCTTCTTCGTCACCATCAACTTCAAACGCGTACTTTTCCAACAACCCGTTAAGCACCTCGGCATGCTCCGGATGAATGAAGATCAGCATATGCCAATGCGGCGTGCCATCTTTGTGTGGTTCAGTGACTCGTAGTCCCTGAATATGGATATTGCGGTATGACAAAGCAGCCCGGATTTTTCGCCATTGGCCAGACAGATAAGCCTGAGTAAAACGGGCGCTTTCACCATTCCATTTATCAGAGTTGAAGTGATATTGACTCGGTGCGGTCAGAGTGATCATCAATCCGTTTTGGCCTTGTTCCTCGGCCACTTCCTCAAGCCCCCGCGCCCTGACGATCAATTCAGTAAAGCGGTTGGCTGGATTAGCATTGCCCGCCATGGCCGCATCAATCAGCGGTAAAACCACACCCGCTTCGGATTCAATCATGGTGCGCTCTAACCAGTCACGGCTACTCTTTTGCTGTTCACACCACTCATTAAAACTGTCGCGACTCAGAAAAGGGCTGTCTTCACCAACCAGACCTGCGGCAACATTCAGGTGCTCACAACACAGATCACGTAAGGTACGCAGTTGATTGAGCCACCATTTAGGACTGGTCATACGCAATATGGCACACTCAGCCGCGGCGATAATATGATCGTTTTTCACCGCGCAATAGTAAGGCGGGGTCACTTGCCACTGTTGGCAAATAGCCGCTGCAGCGTCATAAGCCTTTAAAAAAGCAATATCACCCAGGTTCTGGCTCCCTGCATCTCTCACTTCGTCGAGTACGGTTAAGGCCAGTCGGTTAGCCACATCTTTGAGGCGTTGACTATTGCGGTACTTGATTAACGCAAAGCCGCCGTAGTGGGTCGTTTTTCTGCCGTTGCTTGCATTCACGTGTTTTGAGGTGGTACTGAGAAAACTGCCGACATTGTGAAACGGGTATTTCAGCCAGACTTGGTTGATAAAGTCAGTGGTCTTTCTCAAATAGATATTAGCGTTTCGCAGTCGTCGCATCGCCCTGTTCGAGCCATCTTTTAGGGTCAAGCGGCGCTGATATTCAGCACTGATCTTAATGCGGATTTTATTCGGCAGATGGCTCAAGCGGGCATTGGCAAAACGGCGGTTACTATTGAGCACCGCATGATTGGGCGAAACCTCATCGAGTAAGGCATTGACCTCGATAAGTGCCTGATGCGCATTGGCGTTCTTTGGCCGTTCAACCGTTTGATAGCCGTCGAGAAAGTGGCGTTCCTGGTGCTCTTCTGCAGTGAGTACGCTGATGGGTTGAACAGGCAAGGTGTGTGGCTTGAATAGGCACCTACCCCCTTCAGGCGGGGCTTTGACGAATCCAGAAAAAAGCGCCAAGGGCAACGCCCTGGACTGCGGTGATACGGTTGGGAAATACATTACAATCCCTCAATACCATGTACAGCTTTGGCCTTAGTTAGTGTTCGGCGGATCCCTTTGGCTAGATTAACCAGACCATTACCCATCGCCTGCCAATACAAGCATTCCATGGCCCCATTATTTTTGGCAACACCAACGGCATAACCTTGATCAGGACAAATTTGATGACACTCAATTGCTAACCCCAAAGGTTTCTTATAACTTCTATAGTGGTTAAGTAGGTGCTGAAAAGTGGCTGATTTCACTGATTCACCCCGCTTTCTTGCTCGCCAACTTTTACTAGGCTGAACTTCTTATTTTTGGCTTTTAGCTTACTGATCACTAAATCAAGGTCTTCTCTTATGCAAACCAAGAACAACTTAGCCCCAGCCAATGACCAGGCAGTTTGCACACGGCCACCTTTTCCCCATCCACTAAAAAAACGTTCACCTGAACGGGTTTTAATCTTGATAGCGACACTGATGCCATCGTCGCTATCAATTTCTACGAGTTCATCACAAACCTGGCATTTATGCAGAGTTTGCTCTGTGTTGTAATTTGTGCCGATATAGCTATGCTCTGTATATGTATGACAGTTAATGCAAAACAGATTACTCATTGAACACCCCCACCAATTTCACTTGCTAAAAGTTCTTGTACTGAGATCCCTAAAGCACGGGCAGCTTGAATGTCTTCTATCTGACGGCGACAAACTGCAGCGCGTCTATCCTCTGCGGTCACCTTCTTAGGTGCTCTCGGAGTAGCGTTCAAAAATGCAGTGCGGATATTGAAGTTCTGCGAATTGATAGAGTCGGTTAGATGGCTCATGCTGCAGCCCTCACTTGATATAACTCTTCCATGGTTTCAAATGAGCACACCAGACAAAAGCAAAGCCAGCTCAATTCATTATCCTTTAAAACCAAACGGGAGACCCTCTCTAGACCCTCTGCCCTGCCGCGATAGCGAATAGCAGTAGTGAGCACTCCACGCTGTAAAGCAGACGTATGATTCCAGTGAAGATCAGTCATCTCCTTACGCATGTCTAAATGCACTGGGTTGCTCAAATCAAACTTAGGAAAGGTTTCAATTACTTGGGATGCATTACCCATCTAAGCCACCACTTGGTTAACGTGAATGTTATTGCGAATTGCAATCAATCGAATGTGGAGGGTTTTAGCGACTGGTAGCTCAAGCACTTCGGCAATAGTCTGCAATGACTCGATAACTGATTCGGCCACTATGGGTCGATTGGGTAGTTAGCATGATTTAACGCGTTGATAACCCTATTCGCTTCATTGCGAATAGCGTGATCACTTGTTACACTCTTCTTTGTCGTTTCCATATCTGTTATTCCTCAATGTTTAATTGAAATGAGCCGACACGGCCACATCCGCTGCGAACGGAAGTGGCTTTTTAATGCCTGTCTTTTGCTTCTTGAATTAACTGCTTAGGTTTGGATTGCCTTGCAACTTTTGGTCTGTGATCGAAACGGTCTCGGGTAAGCATGATTCTCCCGAAGATATTGCTGATATCACATAACGCGATAATCGATTGGCGTATTTGTTCACGCTCATCAACCGTCATGCTGTCGAGTGGGGTATGGATATAGGTCCTGGGTTTGAGTTTGGCGCCGTAGAGGATCATGGCTTTTTGTTGATCTGATAATTTACCGTAGCGACTTGCCACGCAGCTGCGATCTAATAGCTCACGCAAAGAGTCAAGACCATGTTTAATCCTGACGACATCACTTGCGGCAGGCTTATCCGTTTTTAAGTCAGTTTCTATTTTTAGCGCACTTTCTGGCGCTGGTTGCTGTAACGATTTCATAAACATATTCCCTAAAAGTACCTAAAAATAGTTCACGCACTTAACTGACATCTGCACTTTTTGTTGTGCCTCATGCCACTAGACTCTTTGTTTACTGCCTTTGATTTATTGCTTGGCCTGCTGAATCACATCCCAATCAACTTTTGATTCCCGATAGCACTTATCAACGTGAGCCGCTAAATCGGAAACCTTGACCAATGACGGCGAACGCTCTGAATTACGTAGCTTGAAAGTGGGTACAGGTAAGTCTTTCGCCTTGGCTTTTTGCTCTGCAGTTTTCGGTGTATAGCCGAAGAACTCTTGGCAGATATCTTTCAGTTCAACAGTCGGTGACTCGAATCGAGCAAATAACGCAAATGAGGTATTCATGTTCTTTCCTTACATCAGCCCTGGCAACGGCTAGCCTGGGGATGGCTTGAAACTTTTGTTCAACGTCATGTACAAAAATGGCAAGCTCTGTCATGACATACGTTGCACGTTTAACGGCTTCGTGACGCATGGTTCAGTAACACGCTTGGTTACTTTTACATCTAGAGCCAGTGCCCCAAGTTGAGCCGCGTTGGCTGTGATATCTAACGCCCTGTCGGTTAGCTCCATATCATGGGCTGAACCGAATTCAGCTAACGAAACAGAGGCTGCACAATCTAGGTCCAGTAACACGCCATCGATAATGCTGCGATTACCACTGGCACGAGTAATAGCAACCAACTCCATCAGCGATAACTTATGAGGTTGGTCTAAGCACAACTTATTGCGCAATATCTGCGGGCTTGAGATCTCCGCCTCCGCCGCCACAGTTTTTAAATTCTCATCTGCAGCAAACTGGCGAAACGCACCATTCAAATGACAACTATTTCCATTCGTTTGTGTACTAGGGTTAGTCGTATACATAGATGCAAAACTCCATTTTGCTACTCTAGACTTATAAAATGAGCAATTAACTTGCGAGTTAGGCGGCTTCGATAAGGGCTTGCTGCCTGACTAATTCAAGTTCTGCCGCTTCAATCACTAGGGCTTGAACATTGATAAGAGGCTTATCGCGAGGGTCTTTCTTAGGACGAGTGGGGAGACGACCTTCATACACCATCTTCTTGACGGTGTTATAGGGCAGGCCTGATGCGCGGGCATATTCCGCATAGGTGAGATAAGGTGTTGTAACCTGTAGAGTAATATTTACCATTGTGATACCTTTTCTTCGTTAGCCCGTGTTGAATCTTGGTGGACTCACGGGCGCTTAATTTTTTGGTAAACAAATGATTGATCACAAAAACAGAATTGTCAAACTTATTGACGAAGAAACAGAACTTTTGATGAATAAAGTATTGATTTGTGATGGCGGCAAAATGGTTATGGAGCGCTTGCTACGACTTTTTAACCTCAGAAACCGTGTTGAACTTTCATCTCTAATAGGCGTTTCAACTGGCTCTATAGCCACCTGGCAAACCCGCAACACAACTCCATTTGAGTTATTGATCCGTATACACTTAGCAACCGGTGTAGATTTAGATTTTTTGCTTTTTGGGAATAATGAAGAAAAGCAAAATGTTCTTAAATTCTGCTCACCACCAGATCAAATCCCTGATTTCGCCACCATTAACCAAAATCTAAAAAGCTTCAGGTTTAGTATTACTCAGCCAGCAAACTACGATGGTGGTAAAATAATAATTGACCGTTTGGTTACTTTATTTAGATTGAAGAGTAGAGTGGAATTTAGAGAGCTAACATCAGTTTCTGAAGGCTCTATTGCAAGTTGGCAGACTCGTAATGTCACCCCGTTTGAACTCCTCGCCCGAGTGCATTTAGCTACAGGCGTACCTATGCTGTTTTTGTGCTTTGGCAAGCATGAATACCCAAGCCGTAAACCTAATAAATTAAGTGAATCGACCGCTGAATATGTGCAAAACCCCACTGCAACAGCTGATATATATAAGCTTAAGAAATTTTCGATTGCTCACGGTAAGAAAACGCATATTGGCGACTACAGAGTAAGTCACGACTTTTTAAAAGACTGTGGCCTAACCATTAATACTGACTTTATTGTTAAAGCTGAATCATCGACTTACTTTATCAATACCGATATCAAAACGGTCACTAAAGGCCAGTACTTATTTGCCATCAACGACAACTATCAGATAGGCGAACTGCGCCAGTTGCCAGATGGAAATACATACCTCATCGATGGTCAAGACCAATACCCATTTAACACGGACATCACCAAGATCCACGGAAAAGTGGTATCGATTTTACAAAGCGTTTAACGAATAAATACAAGAAATGTAATTAGTTCAGTAGAAGGTTTTTTAGTACATTAACCTTTTACTATTAAATCAAGTTTTCGTATGTACACGATTTTTCAAGTAGCTCTGGCTAAAGTGAGTTGCTCATTATTAAAATGCTAACGGCTAAGGATAGTATGAGCCAGAATCCCAAATATTCAGATCACCAAGAGTCATTGATCGCTTTGGTTACACATTTAGCTATGACCAATTGGTCTGCTCGGACACCAACGAATCTAGAGAAAGCACTGTCAATAAACAAAAGTGAAATTGAAGTAGTCCTTAGTAGTTTCAAAGGCCTATTCAGGAAATCCAAGAAAAAAAGCAAAAGGACAGATGATTATTTTTACAGTTTACAAATTCGGCACGCGAAACAATGGCTAAATGAAACAGATGATGAAGATGAAGATTCTCGAAAGCCACCACTTGAAACGGAGCACCTTACTAAGCTCCTAGATTTAGTTATATCTAAAGCTGCAGATGAGCGGCGTAATAAAATTGCTGTGGTCGGGCCATGGGTTACAGCTATAGCATCACTAGTTGTAGCGGCGTTGGCAATCATATTTAAAAGTAGTTAACAAGGGTAATCACGCGGAACGATTTAAAGCCGATTTTACTTCAGTAACCTTAAACCGTCCGGCGATACCTGCGTTAGCTTAATCACTATATTTGGGTGTTATGGAAAATTTTTTCAAAGAGAACATGTTAAACATTGCTACTATAATTATTGCAGTCTGCGCAGTAATACTTACTTCATATCAAGTTTTTTCAACTAACTATCACAATAGAATCAGCTCTCTTCCGTTAATTCAATCCGGTGTGGCTATTTTAGAAGACGGCGGAATCATGCTTTATTTTGAAAATGCAGGAAATGGACCTGCAATTGTTACTGGATTTGAAGCAGCAGGGGAAAAAGTAGTTTCAGTTAGGCCACTCATTACAGACTTTCTCAAACATAATAATCTTAAAGGCAAAGAGGTCTCTTTGCTTACTACTGAACTATCAGCTCGAATGATAATCAAAGCAGGTGATCAGCTAGCGATTGCAACGCTGTATCCTAAAAACACTGATTCCGAATCTTATAAAGCTATCGCTTTTATTATTGAGTCACTACCTGTTACCCTTTGTTATATATCACTTTACCAAGATGAACTGTATGTGACTACATCTCAAAAATACGTTCGAGATGATTCATGTGCTTTCGAAGGAGCTACAAATATACTAGGTACCTGGATCAAATTTAAAATGCCGTTTAGTTCAAAAGTCGATCAAAGTAAGATATTTGGAAATTAAGCTTTAACGGAACAAAAAACAGTTGGCTCTGTTTCGGGCCTCAGCAAGTGAAGCTAAGATCATTCATGTAAAAAGTGGTTACGTTTATAACAAGGCACTTAAACTGAACTAAAACTGTCGGTTATTAATTTGGAGGTTATTTGAATAAAGTCGAAAAAATTATTCAGTCCGTAAACATATCTCCGCGTCGAGATAAACAACTAGAGCTGAAGTGGGAATATATAGATTATGCTGTTCAAGTCGATGAATTACTGGCTTACTATTGCCTGGAAGCTGTGTTTTGCGATTTGATCAAAGTTCAGGTTTCTCAGCTAATTCATCAAGGATATGTGCTAATCGAAGGCAGCCCAATATCTGTTCCTCTTAGTGCATTAATGAACACATTGGAGTCGATAGCCTCAGGAGACAAAACCGAAAGAAAGTTGAGACACATTTCAAAAAAAATCGGCTTTGATATCCAACATGCTCATTTTAGCGAATCATCATTTATCGTAGAAAACTGGCTTAATTATGCTCGAAATACCAATCTAGGAAAACAGCCAGTTACTTTTGAAAATATGTACAACTCGTTAATCGAATCTACTTCTAAGCCTAATAAAACTGGAGAGTGGGTCGTTTACAGCAACCAGAAAGGTTTTACTAAGTTTTGGTGCCTATGGCTTCATCAGGCTGGAGATGACACCCTAGTAGAAAATATCAGACAACACACGTAACAAGGCCCCTGAATTTAGATTCGGCAAGGCTTTCATGCCATTTGCTGAGAAAATCGCCAGCGTATGGTTCAGCATTATATTTTATATAAGCACTTATGGAGTGTCTAATCAATGAAGATAAATATACATACCTCACATCCTTCAGCTTTTATTAGCTCGACCTTTATTGATTTATATAAGGACAGAGCTCAGATTGCAAATACATTAAAAGATAGAGGTTTGAACGTAAATGCACTTGATATTAGACCAGCATCAACACAGTCTTCTCGAAGTGAAATACTCAATGGAATTAAAGAGAGTGACTTTGTAATATTGCTAATAGGTGACCGATTTGGTTCCATTATGAAAAGTATGACTGGTAGTGAAACGCAGAGTATTACTTGGTGGGAATACACCTATGCTCGAAAAATGGGAAAGCCAATCATAGCTTACTTCAAGAGTTTTGATTCTACGGATCCCAATAGTCACGATGATAGATCTGAGGTTTTATATAATAAAAAACGTATATTTTTCAAAAAGTTTAAGAAAATTATAACTCAAAGACACAACCCTGCTTTCTACAAAGAACCTTATGATTTGGCTGAAAAATTAGATGACTCTCTGATTAGGATCTATAGAGCTGGAGTCAAAACGCTTAGCTCTAGTAATTCAGATCTAAAAAATGAAGTGTATCGATTAGAAACTGAAATAAAGCAATTAAAATCTAACGTAACATTGGCATCAACTCAAAATAATCCTGCAACTTCAGGCATTCGCGGCTTAGCTGATTTTCTAGGGGAACAGCCTAAATCACAACCTCAACTGGGTGATTTAGTTGATTTTTTAATAAAAAATAATCAGGTAGCTGGAGGTGTCCAGCCTCACACAAGACCCTGCATGCGGCTCCGCAAAGGACAGATCATTTAGAACGCCTAACCTAAACTTTCTGGTTAGCTTCTTGGTTTTCAAGATTGAACTGCGATCCATCTCTCGATGAATCTAATCCCTCTGCCAAGTTTTCTAAAAGGAGATTCCTAGGTAAGCTTTATGCCAGCAAGTAATATGAATGGAATAATCATAAATAGCTTCTAAACTCTAGGGGCAAGCCATAAATTACAAGGATGTAACTATGCCCAAAGCCACAAATCCCACTATAGATGTACCTAATCCGTCCACGCCAATCCAGAAACAAGTTTCACTATCTACAAGCACTATTCGTATTTCTGGTGTTCTCTGTAGGCATAGGCGAAACTCAGGTTTTCTTCAACCCATTATCTGGCTTCGCGTTCTTAGCAATCGCGTACCTGATTAGATACATAAACAAACCCATATTCCCATCCAAAGCATGGCTGAAAGTCAAAGCAATCACATACCTGGCACTGATTCTGTCATTAGGCATCACCCCCACCTAAACGCCGCCCACAAAAAAGGGCACCAGTTGGTACCCTTTTTAGAATATTCCCGTCATAAAATATGGCAGGAATTTAACTCTCATTTTTCTCATAATTAACGCCTAGCACAACGACTTATGAAACTGGTGCGTAATTACGCGGCAATTTTACAATTCTGTTGCTGCTACTTGTTAGGTATTTCCTTCAATTCTAAATACATATCTTCTCCCCATTTCTCAGTTCTCCAATTATAAGAATCCTTTGCAATATTCTTTTCTTTGGCATACTGCACTCTTTTCATTGATTCATTCTTGCTTAAATAGCCACCAAGTGTAATAGCGTAGACTGGAATGCCATTCTTATCAGATGAGTTATATATTTCTACATTAAATGTTGGATTTAATGATTTAATTTCTTGTAGACGACCTTCAAGGTCAGCTTTATTGTAAGCTGAAGCCACAACAGGAAACCAATTCGCATCGTCGTCAGGAACCAAGTTTAGCTGGACTCTGGAAAGATTACTTAATTGTACAGAGGCAGAAGCTTTAACGTTTGAATCAGCTACAGTACTAGCACTAATTTGAACAATTTTACCAACCAACTCTATTTCTTTTAATAACTCAACTTTGTCTTCTCCAAGTTGTTTAATTTGTTTTTGAAGACCATTGTTTTCTTTTGTTAGCTGAGCTTGTACAGAAGATAGATGCTTTTGTAAGTCATAAAGTCTTTTAACATGATCAATAGAAAATGACCAAATAAGTCCTCCTGCTACAATACCGGCGATAACAGCCTGAAGAACCGAAACCAAACGAATTTTGTACCAAGGTTGGTTCAACCGATGGTTAATTTCATTTATTTCAGCTTCATATCTTTTTCTTTCCGAAACAAAGCTCTCTCCTTCAACAATAAACTTGTCACGCTCTGCTCTTATTTTTTCAAGCTCAGCAGTGAGTCTTAACTCCTCGCTCATTTAAACTCCCTATTTATGATTAGCCTAACGTCTTAGTATTTGTGCGTTGCGCCGTTTGTATGGCACAAACCGCTTGTTGGACTTGGCCGATGCTAGTCCAAGTTAATTGGTATATTTTATGCTGCAGGAATTTTATTTTTTGATGCTGGCTATGGGCTGCAGAGTAGAGTTGCTAAATTTAAATTGAGTAGATTGTAAGTTTTTCATTGAAATTCCCTTCTCATTGTTACGTTCCTTCACATATCTTTAAGCCTAGCTGATTCTATATAGGTCATACACTCGATTTAACTTTTTAGGCCCGTGCAGCGGCTTCGTTCAGCGCCACTGTTTAAGCTGGAAGTATAAGGATAATAATTAAAGTCTGATGAAGTTACCTGAGGAGGATTAAATACAACGCTTTGATTATAGGTAAATAAAATTGTTGGCAATGCTGCTAAGAGCTCATGCTGACTACAGAAAAGTAACCCTCTTATCATTACTTCAAGCAGAACGATTTCTCGATCTGCTATTCACATAATAAAGAGTCTATTAAAGGTATCACTTCTAGCAAATCCCGGCTTGTTCAACACTTGGGATAAGGACGCGGCTGCGCGCGGCCTATCCTTATACGTTATACGTTAGGTGGTTTTAGTGAGAAAAGACAACGCTATTACTCAACATGAAAGCAATTTCTTTTACTATCAAACTCTAAGTGACCAGTTTTTACTTTTTTCCCTGTAAATACAGATGCGAAGAATGTATTTGCATTGTCGTTATTTATCGTTGGCGAAATCCATAAACGATGTTCGTCATTTGCATCCGGAATGCGACCAAAATTAAAATATTTAATGATGTTTGAATTAAGATTTTCTAGTGTATTGCCCAACCTATCTGGATTGATAATATCCGAATAATCCAAAATATCATCCGTTTCATTTATAGTTGCTAATACTCGGCAATTATTAGTCAAAAAATCCGCCCACTTGTCATGGTTAACGCTATCTACATCAGCCTGATGAAGCAATATGTTATTTAAAAACCTTACTTGATGCTCATAACCAAGCCCAGACACAAAAGACTGTAGTAAATAATTACCTAAACTATGAACTATTAATGATTTAATATTATTTAGACCTACTGTTGAGCTATGGTAATCAGAAAACTTATCAAAAATCTTTCTAAAGCTATCGTAGATCGCCTAGCATTTTTTTGAGCTGACCGATATTCTTTCAATTTACCCCACCATCGTTGCGGACCTGGATTTGACGGCCAAGAGAAAGCAATGACATTCACACCATAGGACTCAATTTCTTTGCATTTACGTAGATTCTTTTCTAAATCTTGATTAAAACCGTGAATAAAAATACAACATGGCTTGTCGGTAGCCTCAACCTCTTCAATAACCTGTAAAGAAGGCGGCTTTTCATCTTCACGCTCTTCATAAAAGTTAAGCATGCCATCAGACCCTACCTTGGCAACTCTTATATTGTCACTGCCATCTGAGTTGAATCCATCACCTAACCAGTTATTGTTTTCAATATTTCTATTTGAAAAAACATATATCATTATTAGAGCCTCTTTTGTTTAAAATGTATAAGTGTTTCACCTAACGTTTTAGTATTTATGTGTTGCGCTGTTTGTAACGCATAAATCGTTTGTTGGACTTAGCCGATGCCTAATCCAGATTATTTGGTATGCTTTATGCTGTAGGAATTTGCTTTTTTAATGCTGACTCTGGACTGCAGAGCAGGGGGGCTCAATTGAAATTGAGTAGATTGTAAGTTTTTCATTGAAATCCCTTTATCACTGTTGTGTTCCTTCACATTTCCTTAAGTCTAGCTGATTCAATGTGAGTTATGCACTCGATTGAAGATTTTTTAGGCTCCGCGCAGAGGCTTAGTTCAACATTTGTACGCACGCCTTACGCCTTTATCAGGTTAGACTAATCAAAGCATGATCTATAATCCTCTAATTTATAACTATTCCTATAGGTTGCGTTACAACAAGTATGGTAAAGCTAGGCTCATATTTATTAGCTACGATACTAAGGGTCACAACGACCATAAAAAAACTTCAATACAAAAAATCGGGTCCCATATCGGGACCCAATTTTCACTGAATTATTTTAGCGGTGCCCCTAATGAGCCCCATACTCAATCACAACCATAACAAAACCAGTCCTATCGATATCAGAGTAGGCCAAGGCAGACTTTAGTCAGCAAATAATATGAATGGAATAATCAAAAATAGCTTCTAAACTCTAGGGACAAGACATAAATTACAAGGATGTAACTATGCCCAAAGCCACAAATCCCACTATAGATGTACCTAATCCACGTCAATCTAGGAGCAAGATTCACTATCTACAGGCACTATTCGTGTTTCTGGTGTTCTCTGTAGGCATAGGTGAAACTCAGGTTTTCTTCAACCCACTATCTGGCTTCGCGTTCTTAGCAATCGCGTACCTGATCAGATACATAAACAAACCCATATTCTCACCCAAAGCATGGCTAACAGTCAAAGCGATCACATACCTGGCACTAATCCTGTCACTAGGTATCACCCCCAACTAAACGCCGCCCATAAAAAAGGGCACCAACAGATGCCCTCTTTATCAAAGTTCATAAAGACACCCATCATTGTTTCACTCTACCTAGAACGGCTTAGAACAATCATTCTAAGCCGTATCTGGACAAAATCGAGTTAATGCATAGGCTCGACAGTTTGCACTTCACATGAGTAAAAGTATGGAGGTATCAGAATTAACGCCGCCATAACCGGCAGCCGTGCGCGAAGCGCGCTTTAGGCTGTCCAGCCGCGAAGTGGCGATGGTTAATGGCCTTGTTAGAGAGCGTTTTTAACACTCATGCCACCTCAAATATTGATTTCGTTGGCTGAGGCAAACCATTTTCATGACAAATATTCTCAATTTTTGATGTAAATTCGGCTGATGCTTGAGGGTGCAGTATTATTTCCTCTATCAGACTTACGATGCTAACCTCTGGCGCATAGAACATGAATTCAGAGTCGGCTTCCATTTGAAATATATGGCCATCGAATTCCTTTCGCTTCATGTCCTCATTGGTTAGAGGTGCCGCCAAAACTCTAACCTCCGTTTCGAACTCATATCTAATATCCTTGTGCATGACAAATTCAAACAGATTGAGGCTGGGCAGCTTTTCTTCCATATAGTTTATATAACGGACTATTCCCATATATGATGAGCTAGGCAACAAGAGCTTTAGATTGCTGTATACAGTTTTTATAACTAGGGAATCACTGTCGCTTGTGTAATGCCCCCACATTTCTTCACTTTCTGAAGAATTCATGTGCCAACACATGACAAAGTAATACTCGCAAAACATTCTCGAAAACCCCAATATTATCTTGGCGTTATTTTCTAATACTTGCTTTTTCTCTTCGTCAGCTTCGTTATCAATCTGTTCATCCCACCACTTCTTATCACCCAAAGGCTGGGTCCCTTCCAAAACATCAGGGCCAATCTTTTTTAGTGCGGGCATAAAAAGTCGATTATGGTCCAGCATCCACTGAAACTTAAACAAGTCCATATACCGCCATAGATTGATACCTAAATCATCTGGCTGAGGAAAGGCTGGGTGTTGGATGTCACTCGTCATTGAGTTCTCTAACGTCTTAGTGTTTGTACATTGCGCTGTCTGCATGACACAAACGCTTGTTGGACTTGGCCGCTGCCTAGTCCAGATTAATTGGTATGCTTTATGCTATAGGAATTTGCTTTTTTTGATGCTGGCTCTTGGCTGTAGAGCTGTTTTGTACGAATAATATTGCGTGGTTTCTACGTATTTCATTGAAATTCCTTTGTCATCGTTGTGTTCCTTCACATCTTTTTAAGTCTAGCGGATCCAATGTGAGTTATACACTCATTTTAAGCCTCATTTGGCTCCGCGCAGCGGCTTAGTTCAACGTTCGTAGCAGGCGCGCGGGTTTATGCGTCGCTTGCCTATGCTGGTTAGGCTCTAAGCCTATTAGAATGCTTAACTGTCCCAAAAATGGACTATTCCCCAAATTAAAAATACAGGTATAGATATAACAATGCCCCATGCAAGCAGCCAAATAAGCATTGGGAAAATATGTTCTTCCAATGCATGCAATGGACCACAACGAAAGACATAGTAAAAAAACACACCGATAGGAGCGCCGGCAACGGCTCCAATAATGAATGCTAAAATTGCTGCTCCGACACCTATTACAACGTAGATATAAACAGCAGCCACGAGCCCGAATAGAAAACCCGAAAAGTAAAGCATTCCTTCCATTCTTCTATCAAAGGCTAGCTGATAACCTTTATAAAATGGCCATATGACAGAAAATATAATTGCCAGCCCCCATGCTCCTTCTGGTGTTGAGATAATTACTTTAATAATTTCTACCAATTACGATTACCTTTCTTGTTGTATAGGTCAGGAGCCTAACGCTTTTGGAAGGGGCATTTTTGCTGCGAAGCAGCGCTTAAAAATGTCCCACTTGCCAAACTTGTTATATTCCTCACTAGATGATCCCCAATTCAATTAGTTTTTCAAGAACTATTAGGAGAAGACCAACAAGAACTAACGTGACTCCGACGGAAAATACAACAGCACGCTGTATCTTACCCGGATTGTCTGGATTTATTTCGAAGGTGCCCAATGTAGCTATTTTCAAAAGAATAGGCTTCTTCGAATAAGCACAGATCATCAAAAAGACACCAATAAACATGAGTAATACAGTAACTAGAAAAGTACCTAATGATTCCACAATTCTTCTCCCGCTGTTTGCATGGCACAAACCACTTGTTGGACTTGGCCGATACCTAGTCCAAGTTAATTGGTATGTTTCATTCTATAGGAATTTGCTTTTTTTTATGCTGGTTCTGGACTGCAGGATTGTTCAATTTTCAATTGAGTAGATTGTAAGTTTTTCATTGGAATTCCTTTACCATTGTTGTGTTCCTTCACATTTCTCTAAGTCTAGCTGATTCAATGTGAGTTATGCACTCAATTGAGCGTTTTTTAGACTCCGCGCTGCGGCTTAGTTCAACATTGGTATACATGCCTTTCGTCTCTATCAGGCTAGACCAACCAAAACATGTATCTATAATCCTTAATTTTATAACTATTCCTACAGATTGCGTTCCAACAAGTATGGTAAAACTAGGCTCATATTTATTAGCTACGATACTAAGGATCACAACGACCATTAAAAAACCTTCAATACAAAAATGGGGTCCACACCGGGACCCCATTTTTATTGAATATTTTTAATGGTGCCCCTATTGAGCCCCGCAAGCACCCACAAGCCTCATAAAACCCTCAAATCAGTCCAATCCAGCATAGGCGCGATGGAGAAGGTGCGATTTATCTTGGATAACTTAGCCGAATTTGAAGTTAGGGATGATGACATAATTGCTTTAGCCTGGTTGAGAATGAGCCTGAGCTCAAGTTGAATAACGTTCCAGCCAACAGAGCCGGGCGCGCATTTTACACCGACCCAAGGTCAGAGACAAACTTGTGTGAAATAAGCGAGACCCGAATATCCTTTTCTATAAAAAATGAAGCCAGATCAAAAATAGCCTAAGCTTTATAAAAGGTGTATATGCGACAGTCATAGCAGTTGTGAATTTATATCTAATGGCTTACCAACAACGGAATTTTTTATGAACGTTAATTTCATTAATCCTTTTCTCGAATCCTTACTGAATGTCATCTCGACAATGGCAAACATGAAACTCAGCCCGGGAAAGCCAAAAATAAAAACCGATAACCTTGCCAAGGGAGACGTATCAGGACTGATAGGTATGGTCGGGCCGCAGACCAAAGGTTCCTTATCGATCACCTTCGAACAGGGGCTCATCTTAGAGATCATGCAAAATATGTTGGGGGAAAACCCTGGAGAGATCAACGATGAAATCACCGATCTCGTGGGTGAAATAACCAACATGGTGACCGGTGGAGCTAAAAATATTTTGGGGGAGAAGGGCTATGATTTCGAGATGGCGACTCCCGTGGTTGTCGCAGGACTCGGTCATCGCATCTCACATAAGGCCGATGGAAAAAAAATCATCATGCCATTTACCAGCCCCCATGGTTCTGCCTACATAGAGATTTGTTTCGAAAACTAGCAGAAATCTTGTCGTTTATCATTAAGATTAGAAGGGCTGATTGACCATAACCCAAAATTGACTGGAGCCCTCACCTTGGGCAAATTCGGCTCTAACCACGACACTTTCTACTTCAAATCTAGCCCCCACGCCTAAGGTCCATTTCATATCATCATGAAGTTCACTGGCACTGAAGTTGTCGGCAACTTGTCCCGCTTCAGCAAATACCACCCACTGCCACCAAGGTACGTCATAGAGGTTAAAAATAGGCAGGCTCTGCAGGGGTTGCCATTCTGGTTGCACTCGGTATTCGGCAGAGTAAAGTACCGCACTACGACCGACAAACTGTCTGCTGGAATAACCTCTTAAGTGTTCGAAACCACCCAAACTCACTCCAGAAAAAGAAGGAGGTCGATGATAACCATTTGAAGTTGAGTCATATTCATTCCATGTTGGCGTATCGGCGAGATAGAAGTTCAGCGCCAAGATCTGCTGTGGAAACCAGGAGCTTCCCCCAAGAGAAAAGAAGGCGCTCTGCTCGAATTCCCAAGTCGTCCAACTTTCACGGTTGTCAGCAGCATCAGACGAACCCGATGAACCAAAGTCACGGCTAAATGTCAGGCTTGTATGCCCACCTCTGGTGCTATTTTTACCATTATCACGGTTATCCCAATCCAGTTTAACTTCGAGCCCTTGAGCCTTAGTGGGCAGATCTTCATAGCCCACTAATTCCTGAGTTTTCACGAAAGGAGTAATCTCTATGCTGGTCACACCCGACTCTCTTGGGTCCCAAGTAAAATCATCACCTTGCTTCGAGGGCATCAGACTTCTTGCCGCGCCATTTGCCCCCTTGCCCCAAGGCAGTACATATTTGATATGCACTTTGGAATATGACTCATCCCCCTCGGTCACGATACGATCTCTTTGGCTCGAATCACTGGCACCAGGTACTAAATTGTCCCCACCAGACCCTTCCGGGACGAAATAGATCCCCTGCTTATAATTGGCCTGATAAAACTCCCCCGAGAATAACCATTGATCCAACTTGGGTAATTGATAATTGCTCACCCCTAAGTAACTTACCCAGCTGTCGTTGCTGCTATAGAGCCCGATACCCAATATAGATGCTTGAGGTTGCCCCGCATGCTTGAGTACCCCGGCGCCACCGACTGTGGTGCTTAAGGTTTCCGTTGAAAAAATAAAGGGAACGGCGACAAATTCAGGCTCAAATTTATCTCTTGCCCTCTCGGAATCGGCACTGGCAACAGGTTCAATGACATTTCCGTCATCATGAACATCACTGCTAGTAACACGTATGCCAGGATTAGCGAGCTTTTCTGCCGCAACAGGAAAAATGGCAATGACACTAAAGAGCATCAGCACAGTTAGGGGGAAATGGTGGTATTTCAAAATTCATCTCATTCGATTACGAACATCCGGTTCATTGAATCGATACAACTAAAAAATAGACCTAGGTGTTTATTCCATGCACACAGCAACACGAGGTGTTAATTTTGTCACGAGTTCATAGGCAATGGTGCCTATGTGCTCGGCAACGACTTCTACCGGTAAGGCACTTCCCCACAATATGGCTTCATCGCCAATACTGTCGCTCGAGTCCAATCCCAGATCGACAGTCAACATGTCCATAGAAACGCGTCCGACTATGGGCACTAGACGACCATTTACCCACACAGGGGTTCCCTCTGGCGCATTTCTCGGATATCCGTCACCATAACCGATAGCGACAACGCCTAGCTTGGTATCTGCTTTGGCTCGCCAGTAGCAGCCATATCCCACAGGCTCACCGGCCTTATGCTCACGCACGGCAATCAGCTGAGATATCAGCTCCATAGCCGGTTCCAGACCATGATTCTTACCAAGATCCCCCATCACAGGGGAGACGCCATAGAGGGCGATACCCGGTCGAATCCAGTCCTTATGACTATCCGGCCAATATAAAGTTCCTGCCGAGTTGGCTAGTGTAGTCTCGCCCGGTGAATTTTTTGCCAAACGATTAAATTTATTCAGTTGTTCTTGAGTGTAGGGGTTATCTGGCTCATCGGCGCAGGCAAAATGAGACATCAGCTTGATAGGTTTCGCCACCTGAGGACATGCCTGTAGTCGCTCATAAACCTGCTCAAATTGCTCAGGGGTGAAGCCTAACCTGTGCATGCCAGTATCTAGCTTTAGCCAAACGCTAGCAGGCTTAGACAGGCTTGCCTGCTCTAGCATCTCCAGCTGTTTCTCATTATGAACAACTGTCTCTATATCTTTCATCACTAAGGTGGTTAAGTCTACCGGTCTAAAGAAGCCTTCCAGCAAGATGAGTTTAGCCGTCACGCCGCCTTCTCTTAATGCTATTGCCTCTTCTAAACGGGCCACACCGAACCCATCGGCATCTTCGATGCATTGGGCCACGTTCAATAAGCCGTGGCCATAACCATTCGCTTTAACCACCGCCATGATTTTACTCGAAGGCGCGATCTGCCGTAAGCGAGCTAGATTATTTTTCAGCGCTTTACAGCTGATCTCTGCACGTGGAAATGGCTTCAAAAATTGACCTTATCAATGGACCGAAACCCAAGGTCCGATCCAAGCTGTAATATGAGTATGAGCACTGAATCTATATAGAGTGATGCCAACAATCAATTGTCTGCACGCTATGTGAATCAAGATTAATCTCGGCTTAAACGCAACTTCACCCTTGCGCCTTGCCTATGGTAAAAGCTAACGATTAGTCTTCATCAAACTTAGGACCGGCATAATTATCGAAACGAGAGAATTGTCCCTGGAAAGTCAAAGGAACACGCCCAATGGGCCCGTTACGTTGCTTACCTATAATAATTTCTGCGACCCCTTTATGCTCAGTCTCATGGTTATACACCTCATCACGATAGATAAACATAATTAAGTCGGCATCTTGCTCAATCGCGCCCGATTCACGCAAATCTGAGTTAACAGGACGCTTATCGGCACGTTGCTCCAATGAACGGTTAAGCTGTGACAGCGCAATGACTGGGATCATTAACTCTTTGGCTAACGCCTTAAGCGAGCGAGAAATTTCCGAAATTTCCAAGGTACGGTTATCTTTCAATGCAGGCACCTGCATCAACTGCAGATAATCGATCATGATCATCGACAGGCCGCCGTGTTCACGGGCGATTCGCCTGGCCCGGCTTCGAACATCGGTCGGAGTCAGGCCTGAGCCATCATCGATGTACATCTTACCTTGCTCAAGCATGATCCCCATAGTTGATGACACACGAGCCCAATCATCATCATCAAGCTGTCCGGTACGTATCTTAGTCTGATCCACTCGACCCAATGAGGCCAACATACGCATCATGATCTGCTCAGAAGGCATCTCCAGGCTGAAAATCAGCACAGGCTTCTCTTCATTCAGTGCCGCCTGCTCACACAAGTTCATCGCAAAAGTCGTCTTGCCCATTGATGGACGCGCAGCCACAATAATCAAATCGCCGCCCTGGAAACCCGCCGTCATCTTATCAAGATCGTGAAAACCACTGGAAATACCAGTCACACCACCCGTAGGGTTATTATAGAGTTCCTCAATCTTATCGACCGTCTTCTCAAGAATAGCCTTGATGCCTTTCGGACCATCGTTCTCATTAGTTCGAGACTCTGCAATCTTAAAGACTTTGGTCTCTGCAAGATCCAGTAACTCGCTGGAATTACGCCCTTCGGGATTAAAACCGGCATCGGCGATCTCATTAGCAACCTTGATCATGTCGCGTACGACTGCACGCTCACGAACGATACCCGCATAAGAGAGTATGTTGCCCGCGCTGGGAGTATTCTTGGCAATCTCACCAAGATAGGCGAAGCCGCCGGCATCCTCTAACTGATCTTCAATTTCTAATTGCTCAGATACGGTGATCAGGTCTATGGGATGACTGCCACCAGTTAAGGTCGCCATCGCATTAAAAATCATCTTATGAGAGCGAGAGTAGAAGTCTTCTGCAACCACAGCTTCAGACACCCTATCCCAAGCATCTGAATCTAACATTAGACCACCGAGTACAGATTGCTCTGCCTCTAAAGAATGTGGTGGCATCTTGAGAGCATCCATCTGGATATCTCTAGGCTTCTGTTTTGCCTTGAAGGCACCTTGACCTTGCTGTGACATTTAATCTCCAAATTCCCAACGATTACACAAAATATGATATAAAACTGGCTCAACAAAAACAGGAAATAAACAACTTCCTATCCATACAACGATTAAAATAAGGAATCACTATGCGCAATGCATTGATCTCAGCATTAGTGCTGTCATCTGGAGTCGCATTAATCTCTCTCGAGACCCATGCAGATGAGGGGCAATGGCAGCCTTATCAAATGCCATCGATTGCAGACAAACTTAGCGAAAGAGGAATCGACATTCCGGCAAAACAGTTAGCCGACCTCACTCAGTATCCGATGAATGCGGTTGTCGGACTCGGCTATTGTACAGCCAGTTTCGTCTCCCCCAAGGGTTAGTTGTCACAAACCATCACTGCGCATATAGAGCCATACAATACAACAGTAAAAAAGAGCATAATTATATTGCCGATGGGTTCCTGGCAACGAGTAAAATCGATGAACCGAGCGCGGGTCCTAACGAAAGATTATATATTACCGAAGCAGTGACCGATGTCTCCGAGCAAGTAACCCAAGACTTGAGTCAAGATCCTCTGGTACGTTATGAAGAGATCCAATCAAATAGAAAGTCTTTGATTAAAAGCTGTGAGAGCGATGACAACTATCGCTGCTCAGTCAGAAGTTTTCATAGCGGCCTCGAATATTATCTTATTAAGCAGCTGATTATCCGTGATGTGCGCCTCGTTTATGCGCCACCTAAGAGTGTCGGCGCGTTCGGTGGCGATATCGACAACTATGAATATCCACGCCATGCAGGAGACTTCACCTTCCTCCGCGCCTATGTAGGCAAAGATGGACAGCCTGCGGCGTATGCTGAAGATAATGTGCCGTTCGAGCCTAAGAGTTATCTGAAGATAAATGCCGACGGTGTAAAAGCTGGCGATGGCGTGTTTGTCGCCGGATACCCAGGCTCTACCAGTCGCTATCGTTTAACCAGCGAACTTAAATTTGCCAGTGACTGGCTCTACCCCACCTTAGCGTCTCGATATCAACTGCGTATCGACACCATTGAGGCCATGGGAGACAGGAGTAGTGAAATTGAAATCAAATATGCCGGCACCTTAGCCTCTATGGCTAACCGCATGAAAAAATATAACGGTCTACTCGATGGTTTTAAGGCCACCGACATAGCAGGCATCAAGCAGAGCCGTGAAGATGACTTCAAGCAATGGCTGGCAACCGATAAGACCTACCAGACTTATCAAGTCAAACTCGATCAACTCGAGCGCCTACTGACCAAGAAACGCATCGATAGCCAGACACGGTACTATTTCGAAAATGCCCAATCTAGTCCGCTTCTGGCCGCAGCCAACAAACTGTATCGATTATCGAAAGAGAAGACTAAGCCCGATGCGGAGCGTGAAGAAGGTTATCAAGAGCGAGACATGAAGATGTTCAAGGCTCGTCTCAAACGCATAGATTCCAGCTTCGATACTTCAGTAGATAAAGCCCTATGGCTACAAGATCTACAAGCTTACAAGGCTCAAGGCAACCGAGTGACAGCCCTGGACGCTATGCTTATCGATAATCAAGAGTCCGCCTCTCTATCTGAAAAGCTAGATGGCCTTTACTCGCTTACCTCACTGACAAATCAAGATAAACGATTAGCCTGGATGGACGCCGAAGCCGAAGCGTTCGAGACCAGTGCCGATCCCTTTATTCGTCTTGCCGTAGCGCTTTTTGATACCAATATGGCCCAGGAAAAAGACAAGAAGACCTTAGCCGGTCAGCTATCCCAGGCTCGCCCTGATTATATGAAAGCTGTTATTGCCTATTACAAGGCTAACGACTGGCCAGTCTATCCCGATGCTAATGGCACACTGAGGATCACCTATGGCATGGTCGACGGATATCAGTCGAAAGATGCCTTATATAAACAGCCTTTCACTCGTCTAGAAGGCATAACTGCCAAGCATACAGGTGTAGCCCCCTTCAACGCGCCACAGAAAGTCTTGGATGCCATTAAAGAGCAGAGATATGGCAGCCACAAGGTCGCCTCAGTCATACAAGATCCCATCACTTGGTTGTGTCGACTGTTTTCTTGCTTAGATAAGCCGGAAGCGTTTAATTCGGTACCGGTAAACTTCCTCTCCAGTGTCGACACCACAGGCGGAAACTCTGGCTCACCCGTGTTTAACGGTAAGGGAGAGTTAGTTGGCCTAAACTTCGATTCCACCTATGAAGCGATAACTAAGGACTGGTTCTTCAACCCCACCATCACCCGCGCTATACATGTGGATTTCCGCTATATCCTCTGGATGATGGATGAAGTGGACCATGCAGACAACTTGATAGCCGAGTTGGATTTAGTCAGGAACTAAATAGTAAAAGCTCCTTTGTAGGAGGGGCTTTAGCCCCGAGGTTCCTAGGTTCATCCTCTCCCGGCTAAAGCCGGTCCTACAACGCATTTTCTACAGACATAAAAAAACACCGCCCTAATTAAATTAGTGCGGTGTTTTCTTTTAAAGCTTTTGCCTTAATACCGAGGCATTAAGTCGTTCGCTTTAAAACTATGTAATTAGGCTTCTGCAACAACAGAAATCTTAACGATAGCTTTAACTTCAGTGTGAACCTGAACTTCAACTTCGAACTCACCAGTAGTACGCAAAGCACCTAATGGAAGACGAACTTCGCTCTTAACTAGTTCAACACCAGCAGCTGTAACTGCATCAGCGATATCACGGTTACCAATTGAACCGAACAGCTTGCCTTCGTCACCAGCTTTAGAAGCGATAACAACAGACTCAAGTGCATTGATTTTCTCAGCGCGCTCGTTTGCAGCAGTAAGGGTAGCAGCTAACTTAGCTTCTAATTCAGCACGACGTGCTTCAAAGACTTCAGTGTTAGCAACGTTGGCAACAACAGCTTTACCTTGTGGCAGAAGATAGTTACGTGCGTAACCAGACTTAACTGCAACTTGGTCACCTAGATTTCCTAGGTTAGCGATCTTATCAAGTAAAATAATGTTCATTATTAATTCCTCTAGATTATTGCGCTATTACTGATGTAAATCAGTGTAAGGCAGTAGAGAAAGATAACGAGCACGCTTGATAGCGCGAGCTAGTTGACGTTGATATTTAGCGTTTGTACCTGTGATACGGCTAGGAACAATTTTACCACTTTCAGTGATATAGTTCTTTAGAGTTACGATATCTTTGTAATCAATCTCTGTAACGCCTTCTGCTGTGAAACGGCAGAACTTGCGACGACGGAAATAACGTGCCATGTGACAGTCTCCTAAGTTTTCAATTCGACATTTTCAGCGTGTATTACTAAGCGATTTTGACCATTTCGACTCTGCTGGAGAGCGATAAAGCCTTGCACTTCAATATCCACGCCGATTTTCAGTTTATCTGTAACGCTTTCAAAGCGTTCACCACTTAATATCACTTGTATCTGACAGTATACGTTTCTTAGCATCTCTGCTTCGAAGCACTGAGATTTGTGTTCCAGCATAATCACACAGTGTGCGATGCCTGCCGGGCTTTTAAAGCTTCTGGAACGCGTAATGGTTCCCGATAACACCAAATGGTTTGTGGCCAAAGAAAAACTTACTCTGCTGCTTTTTCAGCGGTTTCTTTAACTTCTTCAACAGCTTTTTCAACAGGCGCGCTACGACGCTCGCCTTCGCTAGAACGGCGTGAATCACGCTCTTCTTTTAGCTTAGCCATTGGAGATGCTTCAGTGATGGCAGCTTTAGTACGCATAACCATGCTACGCAGAACAGCGTCGTTAAGACGGAAAACTGTTTCTAACTCTTCAACCGTTTCAGCAGAAGCTTCTACGTTCATAAGAACATAGTGAGCCTTGTGCAATTCGATGATTGGGTAAGCCAGTTGACGACGGCCCCAGTCTTCTAAACGATGAACTTGACCGCCAGCTTGGGTAAGAATACCCGTGTAACGTTCAATCATACTAGGTACTTGTTCACTCTGATCAGGGTGAACCAAAAATACGATTTCATAATGACGCATTTTTTTGCTCCTTACGGTTATCTAGCCTCGTTGTTGGCTCAGTCAGACCAAATAGAGGCAAGGAACTAATTAAAGTGACTGATTTAAGCCGCGGAATATTACACAAATCTAAGACTAAATTCAAGAAGAATCTATAACCAATTAAACTAATGTGTCGACTTGAGTCGTGTTCATCGACAGGCATAACTTTGACATAAGCCCACAGACAAGTGACCAGCTAAGTTCATTGCTTATCCGTGGCCTGATTGTCACATTAAACATGGCAGCAATAATTTGAAATTGTATCGTTATATTAACTTTACCGATGCAGAACAGAATAGGTATGATGTTGACCTATCGTCATAGAACCCACCACATTAAAATAATAATAAGAATAAAATAATGTTTAGAGTTTTAACTGCCCTACTTGTATCTATACCTATGTCAGCCTGGGCTTTAGTGCCACCCGATTACCAGGAGCCGCCCAGTGATTTCACCGCAGAAATCGAGGCAGGTTTGCAACTCAATACCGGCAATACCGAATCCAGTAGCTTCAATGGTCGAACCAAACTGGTTTACGATACTGAGCAGTTTAGACAAGAAGGGACATTTAAACTCTATTATGCTGCCGATAATGAGAAAACAACGGCGGAGAAATATGATTTACAGCTGCAGTCCAGCTATAAACTAGACAATGATTTTTCATGGTTAGACGATGGTTATGTCTTCGCTCGAGGTGACTTTACCCTTGACCGCTTCGGTAGTTACACCCAAATATCTACGGTTTCTGTGGGTTACGGTTTCGATGCTATCTCAAATAGCGATACTAAGCTCAGCTTAGAAATCGGTCCAGGTTACCGATATAACATGCCTATCGAAACAGAATCTGAGTCAGATCCCGTGGCCGAGAAAGACATCATTATCCGTACCGCAGCCAAGTTTGAACAAAAACTGCAGGAATACACCAGCCTCAACGCCGACCTCACCGCAGAAGTGGGCGAAAATAACAGCACCCTCACGCTGGATATGAATTACAAGAATACCCTATTTCAAGACTGGGCCTTCAAGATAGGCGTCAACATCAAGTACACCGACGTCGTCCCCGAAGGCACCAAGCAGACAGACACCATCACCACGTTCAATTTGCTGTATACGTTCTAGTAGTGAATGAACTTGTCGGATAACAAATTACTGAAATATCCCCTGTGGGTTCATTTATATGATTTTGGTATTTAGTTAGCTTGCTGAATAGCCTAGCTTCAATCTAATTTATAGCCTGTGGCTCGCCAAACATGTAAACACTTCTACGAGACGCCGTGAACACTTCCCTGTGGGCTCTGTCAAAACATCCCTGTTTCGGAAGCTCGCAGCCGCGTTCACACCTGAGTGTTTATCTCTTCGATTTGAGTGTTTACTGGTTAGTAAGTCATTTATGGACTAATCCTTCTTAGAGGCTCTAATTCGCTCCGACCGCCTTATCGCCTTATCGCCTTATCGCCTTATCGCCTTATCGCCTTATCGCCTTATCGCCTTATCGCCTTTATCATGACTAAAACCAGTAGTGGTACTAGCAAGTTCATTGAAGGTTTACATAACTTACAGACCCATATTGAATCGGGACTTCCACTCGTAGACATGGTTTATAAAAGCATCAATTCTCGCAGGCCGCTTATCCCTGTCCCGGTACATTATATATACCTCTCTTTCAGCCCCTTGCCAATCCGGAAGAACCGGCTCCAGATGATGATTATTTTTAGCTAGATTATTGAAGTAATAAGGTGGTATCCAAGCTATTCCCAGCCCTTTTACAGCCGCATCTCTGACCAATAAAACATCATTAGAAGAAAAGTTAAATGTATCTTCATACGAGAAGATCTCACCACTTATCTGATGTGTCATTTTCCAATGACGGTCATTATTAACCGTGATAAGACGGTGCCTAGCTAACTCTGATGGATGGGTAATTGGAGCATACTGCTCAAGATAAAAAGTCGAAGCACATAAACCGAATGGCAGGTGCCAGAGCTTTCTCGCCACCCAGTCCATTTCGATTAAATCACCAATACGAAACGTGATATCAACCTGTTTGGATATCAAGTCGATTTTATCGTTTTGAACGTCCAAATCAATACAGATATCCGGGTGCTTTTCTGCAAACTCATAGATGCAATGCTTCAACCACACCTGAGTCATATTGATGGGAGCAGAAATTTTTATTTTACCAGACAGCGCCTTTCTGTCTTGCGCGATGCGATCGGTGACGTTTTCCAATCCGAGGATTAAAGGTTCGCACAACTGCCGATACTTTTCTCCATCAAGGGTCAGTGAGAAATGATGAGCGCTCCGGTTAAACAATCGACAATTAAGTTTGACTTCAAGCCGTTTCAGTCTTCTGCTGAGAGTCGCCAATGGCACACTGAGATGCTCAGACGCTTGTGTCAAACTTTTATATTTTGCAGCTAAAATAAATAGTTGTAAGTCGTCCAACGAATGACTTTTCATATTTGAGATATGAACTCCCAATATTGGCCATTAAATATCATGATTGAAATATATACCCTTATACCAACAAGTCAAAACACTGAGGTATATATGTCTAAAAATAATTATGTCTGGGCTGGGATTATCGTTGCAATCTTTTTCTGGGCCAGTAACTTTAATGCGATTAAAGCAATCACCCCGAAATATCTCCCCTACTGTCAGCAGCTCTGCGCTTTACCGTTGCAGCTCTAGTTTTAGTTGGCCTAAGGGCTACACGATACCAATCAAATGAAATTTCGCTGACAAGAAGGAACAAATACGCTCTGTTTGTTATCGCGACCATTGGTGTCACCATTCAAAATTTCTCCATTTTCTTCGCGATGAAATACACTCAGGCAGTTAATGCATCAGTAGTTATGGCAAACATGCCTCTCGCAGGAATACTGCTGTCAGCACTACTGCTAAAAACACCTATTTCTCGTTTCAACATTGCAGGGGCGCTCGTCAGCATTGTGGGTGTGCTCTTAGTTATCACTGGTGGAAATATACTATCTCTATCATTTAACTCTGGCGATCTACTGATGGTTGTCGCCCTCACGAGTGGCTGCCTGTATACAATTCTTTCAAAACGCTGGACACCCAATATTCCGATCGGCCAACAGCTACGATGGATGATGTGTCTGGGTGCACTTCAAATGCTAATAATCGCTGCTGTCAAGGGGACTTTCTCAATGGCCTCTCTCTGCTGACATTTAAAGACACCATACTGATCGTGTATATGGGACTATGTGGCACTCTGCTAGCCTACTACTTCTGGATGAAAGGAGCATTTGTACTAGGTCCACACAAGGTCACCTCAATTTTCAATATCATGCCAATCTTTACCCTGGTTATTTCAGTGCTTGCGGGTACCCAAGTCCAATGGATTCAGGTGGTGGGGATTGCCTTAGTTGGCGCTGGCGTACTTATCAGCAATGCTTACCCCTACCTGAAACAACGATCAAAAAGCGTTCAGACTTGAAACATCAATTCCTGATAAAAAACAAAAGAAATCGCAATATGGAAAATTAGTATAAAAATAATTTTTGTAACTAATACAAACAGAGTTGAGTGAATAAAGGTCAAACTTTCTTGTAATCCACTAACAACCGACCGTGACAAAGATGTCACGGCCAAACTTACAAGCACGTACTAGCTGTGCCACAGAAGTATCTGCATATAAGATCGTTCATTCACATCCATGTGATCACGACATTGATGCATCTGACCTATAGGAATATAGGAAATGTCTTATGCATGTCTGGAACATACAAGACCCTGCACGGCACCACAGCAGGTGATATGTATCAATGAAGGCACGACTTCCATAACCTCATAAATAGGCCGAATATATGGGTGCAATGAACTCTTCTCAAAATTGATATCAAATGTCTTGCAAACAGGATGGGTTCATATATGCGGCTGCGAGCTTCCAAAACAGGGACGTTTTGGCAGAGCCTACAGGGATTGTACTTGCGGCGTCTTGCAGAAGTATCTGCACATAAGCCCACGGCAGGTGATAAGTAACCATGAAGGTACGCCTTTCATACACTCACCGATAACGGTCATCGAATCAAACGATGGAAACAAAAATGCCGATGAGGACTAATCCACATCGGCATTCGATGCACTATGAGATACAAGCTCCCAAAATGACGATAGCTAAGTTTTCACAAACTTAGCTCAATCTTTGGCGTACAGCTTCAAACAAGCAAACCCCAGTCGCCACTGAGACGTTCAGACTGGACACTGAGCCGGTCATAGGTATCGAAACTAGTGAATCACAGCTTTCACGAGTGAGACGACGCAGACCCTTGTCTTCGGCACCCATGGCGATAGCCAGAGAGCCCTTAAGATCGGCTTTATACAAGTCATGCTCGGCTTCACCCGCAGCGCCGACAATCCAGATACCTTTCTCTTGCAGGCTTTTCATGGTGCGAGCCAGATTAGTGACCTGAAACAGGGGCACCACTTCTGCAGCGCCACAAGCAACCTTGCTCACCGTTGGCGTTAGACCTACAGAGTTATCACGTGGCACGATAACCCCATGAACACCGGCAGCATCTGCGTTACGCAAACAAGCACCTAAATTGTGCGGATCGGTAACACCATCGAGGATCAGCAAGAAAGGTGTCTCTGTCTTCTCTACTAAGACCGCTAAGTCTTTGTCATTGAGCTGCTTGACGGCCTTGACTCTGGCTATCACGCCTTGATGTTGACCACCGTCTGACTTGTCATCCAATACCTTACGTGTTGCATGCTGCACTGAGACACCGTACTCCGCCGCGCTCTCTAGGATCGGCATAAAACGCTTGTCATCACGGCCCTGTAGTACCCAAAGTTCGATTACGCGTTCCGGGCTATATTTCAGTACCGCTTCAACGGCGTGAATACCAAAGGTGATATCTTGTTTTTTCATCTATTACTGTCTCTATTACTTGCTTGCTTTGGCTTTACGCTTAGCGGGGCTCTTTTTTACTGAAGCCTTTTTTGCTGAAGACTTTTTAGCCTTCGACTTCTTAGCCGTCGTTTTTGTGTTAGCGCCGGACTTTTTAGCTCCACCGCTTGTATTGGTTTTAGCTGAATCGGCAGAAGCTTTACCCGCCGCTGATTTTGAGCGAGAACCGCGTCGTTTAGGTTTACCGCTCTTATCTGCTTTGCCTAGCTTAGCGCCCTCTGCATTGACTCGCTCTCTGGCAGTCATTGGCTTCTTGCCACGGCTTGGACGTTTAGACTTACCTTCCTCACCTTCCATCATCAAGTCAATCTGCCTGTCATCCAGATTGACGCTAGCCACCTTCACCGTGACCTTGTCACCTATCTGGTATACCTGACCGGATGATTCACCCACCAGACGCTGACGCATATTATCATATTGGTAGTAATCGCTACCCAAACTTGAGATATGCACTAAGCCATCGATAAAGAGTTTATCAAGACGGACGAACATGCCGAAATGAGTTACCGAGGCCACTACAGCGTCGAAGGTATCGCCCACGTGATCTTGCATAAACTCACACTTGAGCCAATCGCTGACATCACGGGTCGCCTCATCGGCGCGGCGCTCTGTGGTCGAACACTCGACACCAAGAAGATCTAACTCTTCTAGCTGATAGTTATAACCACCACCAGGCGTCCATTTCTCTGTCGTTTCTCCCTGTTCTTTCGCCAGCAGGAAGCGAATAACCCGATGCAGAATAAGATCCGGATAACGACGAATAGGCGAAGTAAAGTGAGAGTATGCTTCTAAGGCTAGACCAAAGTGTCCTTCATTATCCGGTGTGTAAACCGCTTGCTTCATGGAACGTAGTAACATGATCTGGATAAGCTCGGCATCGGGCCTATCTGTGATCGATTCCATCAGCGCCTGATAATCGGTCGGTGTAGGCTCAAGCCCCCCACCCATGGTCAAGCCACGTTCCTTGAGGAAGTCTTTAAAGTTACTCAGCTTCTGCTCAGATGGAGACTCATGCACCCGGTATAAGACTTCGCCTTTGTGCTTCTTGACGAACTTGGCCGATGCCACGTTAGCCAAAATCATGCACTCTTCGATGATCTTATGGGCCTGGTTACGATTTCTCGGTACTATGCTGTCAATCTTGCGATCTGCATTGAAAACAAACTGAGTCTCAGTAGTTTCAAATGCGATAGCGCCTCGTTGCGCACGTGTCACATCCAGAGTCAGATACAGAGATTGCAACGTCTGCAGATGCGGGAATATAGGTTTGAGTTTATCACTCACCTCTCCGCCTTCGAGCATATCGGCAACCTGGGTATAAGTCAGACGGGCATGAGAATGCATAACAGCCGGATAGAATTTATATCCTGAGAGCTTACCTGCTGCGGAGATAGTCATCTCGGCAACCATACATAAGCGATCGACCTCTGGCATCAAAGAACATAAGCCATTAGAGATCTTTTCCGGCAGCATAGGGATAACTTGTGATGGGAAATACACCGAGTTTCCTCGACTACGTGCTTCCTTATCTAACGCCGATTCGGTGCGCACATAATGGCTCACATCGGCAATCGCTACCCAAAGACGCCAGCCACCGCTCTTTTTCGCTTCGGCATAAACGGCATCGTCGAAATCTCGGGCATCTTCGCCATCAATAGTCACTAAAGGCAAGTGACGTAAATCAACCCGGTCCTCTTTGTCAGCTTCAGTCACTTCATCGGGAATAGCGCGCAGCTTCTTCTCAATCTGACTCGACCAGGTATGTGGCAGATCGTAGTTACGCAGGGCAATCTCGATCTCCATACCCGGAGCAAGCTGCTTGCCTAAGACTTCGGTAACTTTACCTGCAGCCTTCACATAGCGGCCCGGACGACGAGTCAATTCAAGCACCACTACATCACCCTGGCGAGCACCATTACGGTCCTCATCGGCAATGAGTATCTCTTGACCTATGCGCCGGTCATCGGCTATGACGAAAGCCATGCCGGAATCCAGATGGAAACGTCCCACTAGGGCGGCAGCTCTCTGTTCGACCAGGCGTACGATACGGGCTTCGCGGCGCCCCTTACGATCGACTCCGGCTTTCTGTGCCAGCACCTTGTCGCCGTGAAAGTACATCATCATGTCACGGTTATTGATAAAGAGGTCGTCACCGCCCTCCTCCAGCTTCAAGAAGCCAAAACCATCTCTGTGACCGATAATTGTACCGGTAAGCAGGTCCATACGCTCAGGGAGGCCGTAGGCCTGTCCACGGGTAAACACAAGCTGCCCATCCCGCTCCATGGCACGCAATCGACGTCTAAGCGCCTCAAGCTGCTCCTCACTTTCGAGTTTAAGCTCCTGTGCTATGCGTTCACGGTTTAACGGGGATTTTTCTGATCGTAAGTATTCTAAAATAAACTCACGGCTTGGAATGGGGTTTTCGTAATTTTCTTGTTCACGCTTTAAATGCGGATCTTTGATCATTCAATATCTCAAATATTTTACCGGAACATTCCGGGTCATACCAATTACTAATAGGTAAATGGTACTGTTTATCGGGATCTCAGGTGCTCCTGTTTTGCCCTGGCAACTGCGCTGGGCGGCATCTTCTGCTCTAGCACCTTCAATAATTCTAAGGCTTTTTGTTTTGTAGCCTCATCACTAAATACATCGTTATATAGCCAGTGATATCCCATCTCAAAATCTCTTGGGCTACCATAGCCTTCACCAAACAGTCTAACTAACATCATACGTGACGGCAGATCGCCATTGGCCGCTGCGGGCATCACATAATGAATGGCTCTCTCGCGATCTTTTATCACAAATTGTCCATCGTGATAGTACTCGGCGATCCTGAGCATAGCTTCTGCGCTCCCCTGCTCTGCAGAGTCACGTAGTAAAGAGATCCCTCTCGGTGGGTTTGCTTTTACACAAATACCATGATTAAGCATCTCGGCCCAAAGATATTGATATAGGGGCTGTTTAAGCACCTCGGCTCTCGCCTCAATATCCTGGACTAACTGACAATCATCTCCCGTGACTCGCGTAAGATATTGTTTAGTCCTGATCAGTTCAATTAACTGCTCCTGACTATAGATATCCACGGCTCGCGTCTCGGCCCAGCTCAATGCTGGTGTAAGCGCTACTATCGATAACAACAGATAACGCGACATGATTTTCGATGAAACTTTTAGCACTTCTCGTAGCATGAGCTCTCTCGCGAAAAATTCATAAACATAAGTAGTGATCAGACAAGACACTCGATTATCGGTGAATACCTTGTCTAATCAATACTCGCCTATTGGGTACATAATAGGTCATCGGCAGTATAACGCATTTCTTGAGCACTGCCTGCCCGTATCAGCACCAATAAAAAGGCCGCTATATGCGGCCTCTTTCTATTAACTAAACGGATTCACCAGAATCATGGTCTCGTTTCTATCGGGACCCGTAGAGATAATATCAATTGGCGTTTCTAGCAAATCTTCGAGACGCTTAATGTAGTTCAATGCCGCTTGTGGCAATTGCTCTAAAGAAGTCGCACCGAAAGTTATTTCACTCCAGCCTGGCATAGTTTCCAGTACTGGTGTTACCTGCTCGTAGCCTTCGGCTGCGAGTGGAGTCACTGTAGCGACAGTGCCATCCGGATACTGGTAACCAACGCAGATCTTCACTTCTTTCAGACCATCTAGCACATCTAGCTTAGTCAGACAGAAACCACTTACGCTGTTGATCTGTACCGCACGCTTCATTGCAACTATGTCTAACCAGCCTGGACGACGCTTACGACCAGTAGTTGCACCGAATTCGTGACCCTTAGTGCCTAAGTAGTCACCGATTTCACACTCAAGCTCAGTTGGGAAAGGTCCGGCTCCGACGCGAGTCGTGTAAGCCTTCATGATACCCAATACATAATCCAGATGACGTGGACCGAATCCAGAACCAGTAGCAACACCACCTGCGGTAGTATTAGAAGAGGTGACGAAAGGATAAGTACCATGGTCGATATCAAGCAAGGTACCCTGTGCACCTTCAAACAGAATAGGCTCACCCGCTTTACGCGCCTGATCTAACAATTCAGTGACGTCGGTACACATACTCTTAAGGTAATCTGCGATTGCCAAAGCATCTTTCAATGTCTTTTCATAATCTACAGCTTCGCACTTGTAGTATTCAGTCAACATGAAGTTGTGATAACTCATCACATCTTTCAGCTTCTCTGCAAACAGCTCAGCATCAAACAGATCGCCAACACGAAGACCACGGCGTGAAACCTTATCTTCGTATGCAGGACCAATACCACGGCCCGTTGTACCAATAGCTTTATTACCGCGAGCTTTCTCACGGGCAACATCTAGAGCACAATGGAATGGAAGGATCAGTGGACACGCTTCAGAGATCAGTAGACGCTCCTCAACAGGAACTCCACGCTCTTTAAGCATGTTGATCTCAGTCATCAGAGCGTCTGGCGCAAGCACCACACCATTACCGATAATGCATTTTACATTATCACGTAAGATCCCTGATGGAATAAGATGAAGAACGGTTTTGTCACCATCGATAACGAGAGTGTGACCGGCATTGTGGCCCCCTGATATCGAACGACATATTTAGCCTGTTCGGTAAGTAGGTCAACTATCTTACCCTTTCCTTCGTCACCCCATTGGGTGCCGAGAACTACGACGTTTTTGCCCATTATTTGCTGCACGGTAGTGGTTAAAACGGGATTTTAGCAGATCTATAGGGGCTGTAGGCAAGTAATTTATGAAAAAATAATCAACAAAATGATACCTGCGGTGACTAAACCACCACCCAAACGTTGCAGAAGTTGCTGATTTTGGTTCGAAATATCCTTTAAATATGCTTTCCAGCGATTAGGAAATAACAGTGGTCCAATTCCTTCGATAACAAGCACAATACCTAACGCTAGCATGATTAGCTGTAGTGACATAATTTAAAATTCCGCATAGCGTAGAGTAAACTTGAACAGGATTAAGACTAGATTAACAAAGTGATGCTTTCTATGCGCTATTTTTGATGGTAAAAATAAATTTCAGGCAATAAAAAACCCAGCAAAAGCTGGGTTTTTTGAGTTCTCGATAGCGAAAATTAACGCTTTGAGAATTGTGGCTTACGACGAGCTTTACGTAGACCAACTTTCTTACGCTCAACTTTACGAGCATCACGAGTAACGAAACCAGCGGCACGTAGAGATGGACGTAGAGCTTCATCAAGCTCCAACAATGCACGGGTAATACCGTGACGAATTGCACCTGCTTGACCAGTGATACCACCGCCCTTTACAGTTACATAGATATCTAGTTTATCAGTCATTTCAACTAGCTCTAGTGGTTGACGAACAACCATACGAGCAGTTTCACGACCAAAATACTTATCTAGTGGAAGTTGATTGACAACTATGTTGCCAGTTCCTGCTTTCGCGAATACGCGTGCAGTAGATGTTTTTCGACGGCCAGTGCCGTAGTACTGAGTTGCAGCCATTAGCTTAATCCTGTTTAGATATCAAGAACTTGAGGTTGTTGTGCAGCGTGGTTATGTTCTGTACCAGCGTAAACCTTAAGTTTACGGAACATGGCACGTCCTAAAGGACCTTTAGGTAACATACCCTTAACCGCTTTCTCGATAATCATTTCAGGCTTATGAGCCTGCAACTTTTCAAAGGTGATCTGCTTGATGCCACCGATGAAACCCGAATGCGAGTAGTACACTTTGCCTTTCGCTTTATTACCAGTGACGGTAACTTTTTCAGCATTGATAACGATGATGTAATCACCGGTGTCAACATGAGGTGTATACTCTGGCTTATGCTTGCCACGTAAACGTGAAGCAATTTCAGTAGCGATACGACCCAAAGTTTTACCTTCAGCGTCAACGACAAACCACTCGCGAGTGACTGTCTCTGGTGTAGCAGTAAAAGTAGTCTTCATTTTACAAAAACCCAATGTTAAAATTCTGTCTCAAATGCTTTACCAAAATTGGTAAAAACACAAATAGTGCCATTCCCCGCCCCTTCGAGCAAAGAATTAGGCTTTACAACTTCCATCTAATCGATGGAGTAACGAGGGCAGGTGGCGGATTATAGACAAAGATGAGCTAAAAATCACCTAATATTTGCAGTGCTGGTGATTTAAATAACTCCCTCCTCCCGCTAGGCCTTTAAAGCTCAAATATTTAATCTTATGGTAGATGTTCTAAAGCCAGATAATCATGGGATTGCATCTCGGTGAGACGTGAGCGGCAGCGCCTGAATTCGAAACTCAACAAGCCCTGAGTGTAGATGTCTTCGAGGGAGACTTCTGCTGAAATGATGAGTTTCACATTACGCTCGTAAAACTCATCCACCATGGCGAGAAAACGTCGGGCAATATCGTCGCCGGTAAGCTTATCACCCATCTGCTTAACCCCGCTGAGCAAGACAGTATGGTAGAGGCAGGCAAGCTCCATATAGTCTCTCTGGCTTCTTGGTCCATCGCATAGGGCAAGAAAATCCACTAGTAAGACGCCTTGAGCCTGTTTTCTTATACTTATGTTACGCCCGTCGATCTCTATCCCATCTACTGACACCTCAGACTCGGGTGCCAACCTATCAAAATAGGAGAGTAAATTAGTATCGGCCTTAACATCGAGGGGGAAGTGATAGATTTCCGCCTGCTCCAGAGTACGCAGACGATAATCGATTCCTGAGTCCACGTTGAGTATTTGGCAATGTTGATTGATCAGCGCGATGGCTGGCAGAAAGCGCGCTCGCTGTAATCCATTACGGTAGAGTTCGTCGGGAATGATGTTGGATGTCGCGACCAGCGCCACCCCTCTTTGAATAGAGCTTGAAATAAGGTACCCAGTAACATGGCATCGGTAATGTCCGACACGAAGAACTCATCGAAACAGATCACCTGATACCTACCAGCCATCTGCTTTGCGATGATCAATAGAGGATCTCTCTGCCCTTTCAGGCTATCTAGATCTAAGTGAACCTGATGCATGAAACGATGGAAGTGTGCCCGCAGCTTTCTCTCTCCGGGCAAAGCCTCATAGAAAGTATCCATCAAGTAGGTTTTACCGCGCCCAACCCCGCCCCAGAGATAAAGCCCCTGAACCCCTTGTTGTTTTGCCCCCAGAAACGAAAATACCCTTTTCATCAGGCTCGGCTTGCTATTGATAAGCTGAATTTCATCAAACACACGCTGCAAACTTTTTACCGCTTGTTCCTGCGCTGGATCGTGTGAAAAGTCATCTCGAGTCAAGTCTTGCTGGTAATGCTGCCACGGAGTTAGCTGGGACACGTAAAATAATCTCTTTAATGCTTAAATGAACGCCTAGATGGTATCATGCCAGCAATAATAATTTATTCGAATTTTTCAGTTCCTGATGTAAAGGAGTTTTATATGGAATGGCCCTTAGTTATTGCAACTTTCGTTCTCGGTATCTTACTGGGTTACGTCGGTCGTACTATCATTGCCCGTAACAGTGAGCCCAATGGCAAGGGAAAAGCCTTTGAGCAGACAAAATTAGAATTAAGTCAGCACAAGCAAGAGGTCACAGATCATTTCGAACTGCACCATAAACAACTCGCCGAGCTTACGGAGCAATTAAACAAGGTCAACAAACAGTGGAATGAAGCGGCGAACACCTTAGCCCCCAAAAGCACTGCTAAGCCTCTGGCTAACTTAGTTAGCCATGAAGTAACTCAAGACTCTATAGACACCCAAGCCAATGAACTCACTAGTGAAAATGTCATAATCGTGAATCAAAAAAATTAACATTTGTTAATAAAGATGAACTTTCATCTCCAGCCGATTGTCGGATTCAGTAACAAAAGATCCGTAATTGCTTCTTGATATAGCAAAAAATATCCCTATATCCTTAAGTAATACTACTGAATCCGATATTGGAGCTACAAATAGATGAAATCCAAATTAAGCTTACTCTCTGCCGCCCTGCTTACGGCATCGCTCTCTTTGGCACCTAGCCTCTCTCAGGCAGCAATTCCAATCGCGGTCGATGGACAATCCATCCCCAGTCTGGCTCCCATGCTAACGCGCACAACACCCGCTGTGGTTGCCGTAGCAGTTACAGGGACCCATGTTTCTAAGCAGAAACTGCCCGATGCCTTCAGATATTTTTTTGGCCCTAATGCTCCCCGGGAGCAAGTGCAGGAGCGTCCATTTCGAGGCTTAGGTTCGGGAGTCATCATAGACGCCGACAAAGGCTATATCGTCACCAATAATCATGTGATTGAAGGAGCCGACGAGATTCTAATTGGCCTGCATGATGGACGTGAGGTCGAGGCAAAACTTATCGGCACAGATGCCGAATCAGATATCGCCTTGTTGCAGATCAAAGCCGATAACTTAGTTGCGTTGAAACGTGCCGACTCCGATGAACTCAGGGTCGGTGATTTTGCCGTTGCTATCGGTAATCCTTTCGGTCTAGGCCAAACGGTGACATCGGGCATTGTCAGCGCCATGGGCCGCTCTGGCCTGGGTATTGAGATGCTAGAGAACTTCATTCAAACCGATGCAGCAATTAACAGTGGTAATTCCGGCGGCGCCTTAGTCAACCTCAATGGTAACCTTATCGGTATCAATACCGCCATCGTAGCCCCAGGCGGCGGTAACGTAGGCATAGGCTTCGCGATCCCTTCCAATATGGTTAACAACCTGGTCGATCAAATCATCGAACACGGCGAAGTCCGCCGCGGCGTATTAGGTGTATCGGGTCGAGACCTGACCAATGAGCTGGCGAAAGGTTTTGGCTTAAATACCCAACATGGTGGCTTCGTCGATCAGGTCATGACCGATAGTGCAGCCGATAAAGCAGGTATAAAGGCGGGCGATATCATTGTCAGTGTCAATGGACGCAATATCAAAAGCTTCCAGGAGTTGCGAGCGAAAGTAGCCACCATGGGTGCAGGCGCAGAAGTTGAGTTTGGCTTGATCCGCGATGGTGACAAACACAGCGTAACCGCGACTCTAGGGGAAACCAGTCAGACAACAGAAACTGCCGCTGGTGCCATTCATCCCATGCTAGCCGGCGCGGCATTAGAAAACAGCAAGCAAGGCGTCGAGATAACCGATGTGGCCCAAAACTCGCCGGCGGCAGCCAGTGGCTTACAAAAAGGCGATCTTATTGTCGGTGTGAATCGCTCACCAATAAAAAATATTAAGTCTCTCAAGGCCAAACTTGCCGATCAACAAGGCGATGTAGCATTGAAGATAAAACGTGACAAGAGCAGCCTATACTTGGTCCTCAGATAGAAACGAAAGCATAAAGGTGGTGTTAGCCTTTATGCTTTTCTCCTAATATCAAATAAAGCGATGACGAAGCATTGACAGGCTTGTCTTCTTTGATGCTTCATCACTTTATCTTAATTACCTTCAAGCTTTAAACATGCTAATCTTACGCTACTTTTTCTTTAACACTCTCTGATATGGCCCTTAAAGACACTCTACTCTATCTCGGCAAGGCCGTTTTTTTCGGCCTCATTATGGCGGCAGTCTTTCTGGTAGTAACGCCTTTTTTGGCAAACAAGGATATGACGAGCCTGTTTTTCCAAAAGCGTGGTGATCATGGGGTTGAGCTTTCGTTTTCCGTTGCTGTCAGACGTGCAGCCCCTGCCGTGGTCAATATCTATAGTCTGAGTATCAATCGTAATCAACCTCTTAACTCAGGTTCACTACAGGGCCTTGGTTCTGGCGTGATAATGAGTAGCGAAGGCTATATCCTTACCAATTACCATGTCATTAAGAAAGCCGATGAGATCGTCGTCGCCCTGCAAGATGGCCGTAAATTCACCTCGGAAGTCGTCGGTTCAGATCCTGTCACCGATCTGGCGGTACTGAAAATTGAAGGCGATAGCCTGCCGATAGTGCCCATTAACTTAGGAGTGCCGGCACAAGTCGGTGATGTTGTCTTAGCCATAGGTAATCCTTACAACATTGGCCAGACGATTACTCAGGGGATTATCAGTGCCACCGGCCGTAATGGACTCAGCTCTGGTTACCTGGACTTCCTGCAGACAGATGCCGCTATTAACGCAGGCAATTCAGGCGGAGCACTCATAGATACCAGTGGCCAACTTATCGGCATAAACACAGCGGCCTTCCAGGTCGGTGAAGAAGGTGGCGGTCATGGAATAAGTTTCGCCATTCCAATCAAACTGGCCCATAGCATCATGGGTAAACTGATTAAAAATGGTCGGGTGATCCGTGGAGCATTAGGCATAAGTGGTGAACCCATCAGCCCGGTCATGGCACAGATATTAAACCTACCGGATCTGACTGGCGTGGTGATCACAGGCGTCGATCCCAATGGGCCCGCAGCGCGCGCCCAGCTACAGCCGAGAGATGTCATCATTCAGTATGAAGGGGAAGATATTCCCGGGGTTGAAATGCTCATGGATAGGATCGCCGAAACTCCTCCCGGAAAGAAGATCTCTATGACCATCATACGTAAGGGTAAGTCCTATGATGTGCCTGTACTCATAGGTGAGCATGCCAATAACGAAGAGTAATACCGGTTGGTATAACTGATATAACACTATTCAGCAAAAAGGTCAGCGAGCAGCTGACCTTTTACTTTCCTCTCCCCCTAAGCACGGCTACTAGAAATAAAAAGCCATCGACACTCAGGTATCGATGGCTTTTAGCTATGATTAGCTTATCTTTTTACTATCAAAACTTATATCGGTTATCTGGTGCGCTCTACCTGGCCACCTAAACCTTTAAATTTATCTTCGATATGCTCATAACCGCGATCCAGATGATAGATACGATCGACTATCGTGGTGCCATCGGCTACGAGTCCGGCAATCACCAGGCTGGCCGAGGCCCTTAAGTCCGTCGCCATCACTTGGGCACCCTTGAGTCGCTCAATTCCCTGAATAATGCAGGTATTGCCTTCAAGCTCCATGTTTGCGCCCATACGAATAAGCTCAGGGACATGCATGAAGCGATTCTCGAAAATGGTTTCGGTGATGGTCGAGGTGCCTTCGGCTAACGCATTGAGTAAGCAAAACTGTGCCTGCATATCGGTTGGAAAGCCCGGGTATGGCACAGTTTTAATATTAACGGCCTTAGGTCGCTTACCTTGCATATCCAGCTCAATCCAATCACTGCCGGTGGTGATCTTAGCACCAGCATCTTCTAGCTTGGCAAGCACAGCCTCAAGCGTCGATGGAGCGGCGTTGACACAGCGTATCTTGCCACGAGTGACCGCTGCGGCAATCAAGAAACTACCGGTCTCGATTCTGTCTGGCATCACACGATAATGACAGCCCTGTAGGGATTCGACCCCTTGAATACGGATCGAGTCGGTGCCTGCACCCTCAATTTTCGCACCCATGGCAATAAGGCAGTTAGCCAGATCGACAACTTCGGGTTCACGGGCGGCATTCTCTATGATGGTTTCGCCATCGGCGAGGGAGGCAGCCATCAATAAATTTTCTGTCGCACCCACGCTGACCATATCCATGAAGATATGCGCGCCTTTTAAACGGCCGTCGACACGGGCCTTGATATAACCCTCTTCGACATCAATCTTCGCCCCCATCTGTTCTAAACCATGGAGATGAAGATTCACCGGTCGTGCACCAATGGCACAGCCACCAGGCAGGGATACATCTGCGGTACCGAAACGGGCCAATAAGGGTCCCAAGATAAGAATCGATGCCCGCATTGTTTTAACGAGATCATAAGGTGCACAAAAATGATCCAAAGAGGTGGTTGAGATGCGCACTTCACTGTTATCGGTACGGCTCACTTCGGCGCCTAGGCAACGCAGCAACTCACAACTTGTGCTTACGTCTCTAAGATCCGGCACATTGCTTACCACAAAATCGGTTTCGGCCAACACGCCAGCCATCAAGATAGGCAAGGCAGCATTCTTAGCCCCGGAGATCACAACTTCACCAGCCAGCGCTTCGCTCGCCTGAATTTTTAATTTATCCAATTTAGATCTCGGCTTACATGTTAAAGATTTTTTCACGCTTCCATTGTGTCGGCGTGAAGGCATTGATAGTTAGCGCATGTAGCTCACCACTAGTGATACGATCCATCAGAGGGCCGTATATGGTTTGCTGCTGCTTTACGCGCCCCATGCCATCGAAACACTCACCGACGGCCACGATTTTATAGTGGGTTCCAGCTTGGGTGACGTGCACTTCATCTAATGAGAGTGCATCCTGAAGAAGCTGCTCGATCTCTTTTAGCTTCTGTGCTTCGTTTGTTTGTTCTGTTTCGTTGGTATCCATGGATCTATTTACCTTGTTTTGCTTCTTCATCGAAGAAGTGTTCTAAATCGTATAACGCAATTAATTTCGACAGCTGACTCGATGCAGTACTGAGTGTTACCTCTCTTCCCTCTCTTTTAGCCAGGGCTATCAACTCTAAGATGAAAGCGATGCCAGCACTGTCGCTGTAACTCAGTGCCGACAGGTCGATGACCTTAATCTTGGCACTAAGCAGGCGCTTTCTCTTACCCCAAAGCTTAACGACATCTCCTTGTGAGAGCCGACCTGAGATGCAACACACAGAGTCCTCACAGATAAACTCAACCACTTAGAGTTTAGCTCCATGAGTCTTCTGACTGATATGGCCTTTATTGCGTTGTTCTAACTCTAAAATCACCGAATCGATCCCTTTTTGACGGATCAAGTTTGAAATTTCTGAGCTCTTCGATGCCAGCAAGCTGACACCTTCGGCAACAAGATCGAATGCCTTCCAACTACCGTCTTTAAGGCGGCGCACCTTAAACATTAACTTAATTGCCGGTCGACCCGCTTCAATCAAATCAACGTTGACATCGACCATCTTCTCACCAGAAAAATCTTTCGCAGGGGCAAACTTAACTTGTTGATCTGTGTACTCGGTAAACGCCTGTGCATAGGTCGACACCAGATAGCCCTGAAATGCTTTTACAAATCGCTCTCTTTGGTCTTTTGTGGTTGCCTTAAGATGTATACCCATGACTTTATAAGAAGCATACTTATAATCAATATAGGGCATCAGCTCATCTGAGACTATCAGTTTAAGATGGTCAGGATTGGTCTTAATTATGTCAATATCCTGATGAAACCTGGCAAAAGTATTATTCGCAACAGCCTCAACCATATCATAGGGGTTCATGGTGTTTACGGCCGCGTCTTCACTATGGGCTGTTGCACTCAACGCGAGTAAAAAAAGTGAAGCGCTATACATACAGATGCGATTAAACATTCTCATTTAAAATCCTTGACGCTATAAAAATATGTTCGACTATTTAATACAATCTATCACTAGCTTCATATAGAAGCTTGACTCAATTTAGGCCTAATCTTTGACACTATATAGGAACTGACCAATAAGCTCTTCGAGTACAAGAGCCGAGTGAGTATCATCAATTCTATCGCCATCAACCAGCATGGCGATATCATCGTCCATAAATCCTGGAGTCAGCCCCAGAAATTGCTCACCCAATAAACCCGAAGTCAGAATCGACAGACTACTCGTTTCAGGGAACTGATCGAAATGCTTATCCATAGACAACTTAACCACAGGTATCAGCTCGTTGGGATCGAGAGTAATAGCACTCACACGCCCGACAACCACGCCACCCACCTTGACCGGAGAACGCACTTTAAGCCCGCCGACATTGCTAAATTTAGCATAGAGGGTGTAATGATTAGCCCCGGACTTTACCTCGACATTGGCAACATTGAACACTAATATCAAAAATGCCGCCAAGCCGGATAACAGAAATAGTCCCACTAATACTTCAATTTTACGAGTTAACATACTTTCATTTCCACTCTACCTGTTGAGCCGACTTCAAATCTGCTCAATAAAATCCATTAACGGCCGAACATTATCGCCGTAAGTAAAAAATCTAAAGCCAATACCGCCAGACTCGACTGAACCACGGTCTGAGTCGTGGCTTTACTTATCCCTTCTGGATTAGGAACCACCTGATAGCCTCTATACAAGGCAATCCAGGTCACGACGATGCCAAACAGGAAGCTCTTAATCAAACAGTTGACGATATCCTGACGCCACTCTACAGAAGCCTGCAGAATCGACCAAAAACTGCCACCGTCTATACCCTTCCACTCGACTCCTACGACATAACCACCATAGATGCCGATAGCGGTAAACATCAATGTCAGCAGAGGCAGACTGACTACGCCGGCCCAGAAACGAGGCGCAATGATCTGCCTTAGCGGATCGATAGCCATCATCTCCAGACTGGAGAGTTGCTCGGTACTCTTCATCAAGCCTATCTCGGCGGTCAACGCCGAACCAGCACGACCGGCGAACAACAGAGCCGTCACAACTGGGCCTAATTCCCGTAGCAGGCTCAAAGCAACCATAGGACCAAGGCTCTCCTCGGTACCGAAACCAACGAGAATATTATACCCCTGCAACGCCAATACCATGCCAATAAACAGACCCGATATCAGTATGAGCACCATAGATTGCACGCCAACAACATAGAGTTGTTTCACAAATAGCGGAAATCCCTTTACACGTGGCCTACGGGCTATCGCCCCCCAAAGCATGAGACCTGCCCGACCCAAGCCAGTTACCAGGTCTATGCCTCTACGGCCAAGATTAGCTATGTTATCTGTCATGCTCATTCAGTCCCTTCCTTAACCCCATCTTGAAGTCTGGACAGAAAGCTAATACTAATACGATTCATCACTAGCCTACTAATTCCTTGATGTAACTATTTGGTGTAAGTGGAGAGAGGCGTTCACAATAATAAGACCGCCTAGCTCACCGCCAATAATTTGTTTTTGTCGTTCATTGATGGCCACAATTAAACAACTAGCTTTTTTATAATTTCTCACAGTCTTATCACTGACCGACTAACTCCTCGGCATAGCTTGATGCAGGAAAATGAAAAGGCACCGGGCCATCAGGTTCACCACCAATAAATTGTTTAAGCTGCTCATTGTCGGCAACTCGTAACTCCTCGGGAGTCCCTTGGGCTATCACGCGCTTATCGGCCATCACATAAACATAATCGGCGATGCCTAAGACTTCCTGCACATCATGGGATATCACCACAGAGGTGAGGCCTAAAGCAGCAGAGAGTTCTTTGATAAGCTTCACCAACACCCCCATTGAGATAGGGTCTTGACCCGCAAAAGGCTCATCATACATCACCATATCGGGCTCGAGCGCAATCGCTCTGGCAAGCGCCACCCGACGCTGCATCCCCCCGGAAAGCTCGCTAGGCATCATTTTAGCTGCGCCCCGTAAACCAACCGCTTCTAGTTTCATCAATACGATGCGGGTGATAATCTCTTCGGCGAGTCCTGAATGCTCACGCAGAGCGAATGCCACATTGTCGAACACATTCATGTCGGTAAACAGGGCCCCACTTTGGAATAGCATGCTCATTCGCTTACGCAGTGTAAATAACTCCTTGCGGCTGCATCTATGCACATCTTTGCCATCGAACAATACCGAACCTGAGTCAGGAATTAGCTGGCCGCCAATCAACTTAAGCAAGGTCGTCTTACCTATTCCACTCGGGCCCATGATGGCCGTGATCTTACCTTTGGGAATAGATAGGCTAATATCATCAAAAATGACGTGGTCACCGCGACTAAATTTTAAGTTGCGGATCTCGACCAATGAGTTGGGTTTTGGTGACACTTCTATGTTCATACCGCATCCATTTACGTACAAGCACCAGGGGAAGGCAGACGAGTCTGACAGAAACTGAGCAGCAAATTGTACGTAATTGCGCTAATAGGCACAACTGAATCGACACTATCTTGCCTCAATACTTTCATTTTCATTCAAATCCAGCGAAAATGCTCGTTGACTCATTTTAGAATTGAATTAAATGTTATTTAATATCTTCATGCTTATTGCAGGATTGGGCGTTTTAGTCTGGAGCGCCGACAAATTTGTCTATGGTGCGGCGGCTTTTGCCCGCAACCTCGGACTCCCACCGATGTTGATCGGATTGACCATAGTGGCAATGGGCAGCTCAGCTCCCGAAATGTTCGTCGCGGCCACCGCATCCATGGAAGGCATGACAGATACGGCCATCGGCAACGTATTGGGCTCAAATATCGCCAACATCACCTTGATATTGGGTATCACAGCGCTATTAGGGGCCATTTCAGTACGCTCCCAAACCCTGATGCGAGAAATACCTTTGATGTTGGCCGCCACAGCAATCGCGGGGTATTTTCTCTATGATGGCCTGCTGACACGCATGGAAGGCGTCATGTTAATGGGGCTTTTCTTCATCCTCATGGGTTACCTTATCTGGCATGGCTTAACCAACAAGCAAGCTGACACACTCGAAGATGAAGCCGATGAGGAAATACCGACTGGAGTTCCGACTCACAAGGCGGTTCTCTGGTTAGTCGTGGGTATTATTTTACTACCTCTGTCTGCCGACTGGATGGTTCAGGGTGCGGTAGGTATCGCCAAAGCCTATCATTTATCGGATCTGGTCATAGGCTTGACCATCATAGCCATAGGCACCAGCCTACCTGAGCTTGCAGCTTGTGTTGCCGGCGTGCTGAAAAAAGAAGACGATCTGGCCATTGGCAATATTGTCGGTTCAAATTTGTTCAATATTCTCGCCGTACTCGCCCTCCCCGCGTTAATTGCGCCAGGGGAAGTCGACGCGGCGGCCAGTACCCGGGATTTCTATATGGTAATGGCCACAAGCAGCGCCCTTGCCGTACTCATTTTACTGAGTGGCCGTGCAAGAGCATTAAAGCCTTGGCATGGAGGCGTGTTACTGTTGACCTTTATCTCGTATCAACTAGTCCTTTTTCTTGCTTAACAAGACTTACATCAGACTGAATAAACAGAGAGATCAAAATGCTAGATGTAAATAAATTACGCCAATGGGGCAAAAACGTTATCGATGTCGAGCGAAAAGCTCTCGATAACTTATACCAGTATGTAGATTCAGCTGAGTTTGCTACAGCGTGTAAATTGATCTTTGAGTGCACCGGCAAGGTCATCGTCATGGGGATGGGCAAGTCTGGCCATATAGGCAATAAAATTTCAGCCACCTTTGCCAGCACAGGCACCCCCGCATTTTTTGTGCATCCAGGTGAAGCCAGTCATGGCGATCTCGGTGTGCTCAGTGAGAACGATATCATCTTAGCCATCTCCAATTCGGGAGAAGCCTCAGAAATCTTAACCTTGATGCCGGTCATTAAACGTATGGGCCTGCCTATTATAGCGGTAACGGGTAAGCCAAAATCCACCATGGCTAAACATGCTATCGTGCATCTGTGCATCGAAGTACCCGAAGAAGCTTGCCCCCTAGGGCTTGCTCCCACATCCAGCACCACGGCGACCTTAGTCATGGGCGATGCACTCGCCGTAGCACTGTTACAAGCGAGGGGGTTTACCAAAGATGATTTCGCCCTGTCACACCCAGGTGGTATGTTAGGCCGGAAATTACTGCTCAAAGTCAGTGATGTCATGCATAAAGGTCATGACCTGCCTCTGGTAAGGCAGAATATCTGCGTCACAGATGCCCTCTATGAAATATCGAACAAAGGCCTGGGCATGACGGCGGTTACCGATGATTCCAACAAGTTAGTGGGTATTTTTACCGACGGCGATCTACGCCGGGTCATAGATGCCCAAGTCAACCTGAGAGAAACATCAATCTCAGATGTGATGAGTAAAGGCTGCATCACCATCTCTGAAGGAATTTTGGCCGCCGAAGCACTAAAAGTGATGGACGAAAACGATATCAATGGTCTCATCATAGTAGATGATAACAACACCCCAATAGGTGCATTAAACATGCTCGACATGGTTAAGGCAGGAGTAATATAAATGAATGAATCCCATCAGAGTTTTTATGGTCCTGTAGCTGACAAGGTTTGGCAGAAGGCTAAGCAGATAAAACTACTCATCTGTGATGTAGATGGCGTGTTTTCCGACGGTCTGGTCTATATGAGTAATGCCGGTGAAGAACTAAAGACCTTCCACACCCGAGACGGATACGGAGTGAGATCTCTACTCACCAGTGATATCCCCGTGGCGATCATCACTGGACGTAAGTCTCAGATAGTTGAAGACCGTATGACAGCACTAGGCATCAAGCATATATACCAAGGTGTAGACAACAAATTAGAGCCATATCAAGCGCTACTCTCCTTGTATGATGTGACCCCTGAGCAGGTGGCTTATATAGGCGATGATATGGTTGACCTGCCAGTCATGAAACAGGTTGGGCTTTCAGTCTGTGTCGCCGATGGTCACCCCTATGTAAAACAAGCTGCCGACTTCGTCACTAGCATCCAAGGCGGACATGGTGCCTTACGAGAGTTAACGGATCTCATACTTCTCAGCCAAAAGAAATTCGATACCGCACACGGTATGAGTATATGAATAGAGTGACTCTGGCCATCATAGCTTTCTTCGGCACGGCCTTGCTGCTTTATTGGCAGGTGCAATCCAAGAAAAGCGATGAAGAGGTGGCTATCGATGTCAGTTTAAGACCAGATTATATTGCCGATAACCTACGTAGTGTCGATTATAATGACAAGGGGTTAGTCAACAGCCGAGTCACAGCTACCCATATGGAGCACTTTGATGAGGCCAATATGACCTATTTCACTCAGCCCATATACCTAATCTATCCCGACGGAGGCCAAGCTAAATGGCGCCTTCAATCGACGATGGGGACACTCAATAAGAAATCAGGCAAAGTCGTTCTCGAGAACAATGTTATTATCGATTCCATAAGCCCTGAAGAACCGATTCAAACCATGAAAACCAGTTACTTGGAATTAGATCTCAATACCATGGTCATGACCTCAGATCGTGAGGTTTACATCACAGGTACTGATTTTATTATCCAAGGTGTGGGTTTGTTCGGTGATCTTAACGCCCAAAAAGTACAATTATTGAGTAAGGTTAAAGGGATATATGAGGTCAATTAGCTTGGCTTTTTGCTAGCCCAAAGCCATATTTTAGAAAAACAGACTCAGACCAACAATACCTATGATCCATATGTGTTGTGAACAAGACAAGTACGCCATTTGAAGGACGATATGAACAAACATAACTTAATCATCGCTGCTCTACTGTGTATCACAAGTTTTAGTGGCATGACAAAGCAAGATGATCTCATGCAAGAAGTTAAGATCTCGGCAGCGAGTCAGGAAGCCGATATCAAGAATAATCAGATGATCTTTCATGGTCCAGTGGAAGTGACTCAGGGATCGATCAAGATTTTAGCCGACGAACTCAGAGCCTCCTCTAAAGAAGATGGCGGCGGAAAAACACTTGTCGCCATCGGAAATCCCGCGACATACTCCCAGATAATGGAAGATGGACGCCCGGCTTCTGCCAGTGCCAAAGAAATTAGGTATGAGCTATCGAGCAGAACCTTAACCTTGGTAGGTAATGCCACGCTGGAGCAAGATGGTAGCCGAGTAACAGGTAATATGATTCGCTACAACATAGCTAAGCAACAGTTGATAGCAGAAAGCAAAGGCAATGATAGGGTTATCACCATTATTCAGCCAGAAAGCTATCAGGATACCAGTCAAGATAAGGCCAAAGAACAAGAGCCAGCTACGGAGCCGCTGCCGACTCAATTACCAGAAGTCGAGCCAGCTGAAACGAACAATCAAACCAGCAAGCAAGATATTATACCTACTCAGTTACCAGTCATAGGGCAGGAGAAACAATGAGCCAGATGACGCTAAAGGCAGTCAACCTTGCCAAGAGTTATAAGAATAGAGCCGTAGTTCAAGATGTCAGTATCACAGTCAAAACCGGACAGATAGTCGGTCTGTTAGGCCCTAATGGCGCGGGAAAAACCACCACTTTCTACATGATCGTAGGCTTAGTACAGAGTGATAAAGGTAGGATCTTAATCGATGATGATGATCTGACCTTAGATCCTATGCACTTGAGGGCAAGAAAAGGCATAGGTTACCTACCTCAAGAGGCGAGCATCTTTAGGAAGTTATCGGTTAGGGATAACATAATGGCGGTACTACAGACACGTTCAGATATAGATAACAACACCCGGGAAGAACAACTCGAGAGCCTTCTGGAAGAGTTTCATATTACCCATATTCGTGACAGCCAAGGCATGGCACTCTCGGGCGGTGAACGCAGACGCGTCGAGATAGCCAGAGCCTTGGCAGCTAACCCTAAGTTTATTCTCCTCGATGAGCCCTTTGCAGGGGTGGATCCTATTTCGGTTATCGACATTAAAAAAATCATCGAGCAGCTTAAGAGTCGCGGCTTAGGTGTACTGATCACTGACCATAATGTGCGTGAAACTTTAGACGTATGTGAGCGAGCTTACATAGTCAGTCACGGAAATTTAATCGCTGAAGGTACACCCGCCGAGATCTTGGACAATAAGCAAGTACGAGCTGTGTACTTAGGTGAACAATTCAAGCTATAGTTAATCAAGAGACTCATTCTTAACGCGCATTAAGGGATGAGTATTTATCGACACTCGGCTTACTCAGCCTAAGGTCCAGGGGCTCAGAGAAACCCCAAACAAGTCAAAGCAGGCTTTCTCATTTTATAATTACAATGAAGGGAATAGCGGTAAATGAAAGCGTCACTCCAGCTTAAAATGGGTCAGCAGTTAACCATGACACCACAACTGCAGCAGGCTATACGTCTATTGCAACTATCGTCGCTGGAACTGCAACAAGAAATCCAACAAGCGTTAGACTCCAACCCCCTTCTCGAACTAGATGAAGAACAGGTTGACCCCCAGTCAATGGTGAAGATAAGACCATAGACGCAGAAGACTTTAACGCCACGGGTGATGGCGAAGGTGATGGTCCAATCGACAGCTCTGCGGTTGAAACCTCAGAGGCAATAACCCAAGATTCCATGCCAGAAGAGCTCCCCATGGACACCACTTGGGATGAAGTCTATACCGCGTCTCCGAACTCGAGTTCTGGTGCCATGCGCGACGATGATATGCCCTTCCAAGGCGAGACCAGCGAAGGTTTGTATGAGCATCTCGAATGGCAGAAGAACCTGACACCGTTTTCTGATAATGATCTCGCCATAGCGACCGCCATCATAGATGCCATTGATGAGAGGGGCTATCTCACCCAAAGTGTTGAAGATATTCTCGAGGCCATGGGTGATCCAGAAATTGAACAGGATGAAGTTGAAGCCGTCCTCAAACGTATCCAACACTTCGATCCTATCGGCATAGCAGCCAGGGACCTCAGCGAATGTCTCTTGATTCAACTGGCACAATACGCAGATACAACCCCCCACATAGATAATGCCAGGCTCCTTATCAAAGATCATCTGGATCTGATCGCAGGACGTGATTTCCGCCAGTTAATGCGTAAGACTAAGCTTAAGGAAGATGATCTCAGAGTCGCCATTGAGTTAATCCAAACGCTTAATCCCCGCCCAGGACTCGCCATTACTCCAGGTAAAGATGAGTATGTCATCCCAGATGTCACTGTGACCAAGAAGAAAGGTCGTTGGATGGTTGAGTTAAATCCAGACAATATGCCGAAGATCAACGTCAACCAACATTATGCATCCATGGTGAAAAGTACCAAGAATCAATCAGATAGTCAGTTTATTCGTGGTCACCTGCAAGAGGCTAAGTGGTTTATCAAGAGCTTAGAGAGCCGCAACGAGACCTTACTGAAAGTCTCAAACTGCATAGTTAAATTCCAACAGGGCTTCTTCGAATTCGGTGAAGAAGCCATGAAACCTATGGTATTGAACGACATAGCCGAAGCCGTAGAGATGCACGAATCCACCATATCCCGTGTCACCACACAAAAATATATGCATACCCCGAGGGGCATATTTGAGCTGAAATACTTTTTCTCCAGCCATGTGGGGACCGATGATGGCGGCGAGTGTTCATCTACCGCCATTCGTGCTTTCATAAAGAAGCTGGTTGCAGCCGAAAATCAACAGAAACCACTCAGCGACAGTAAGATGGCTTTGCTATTAGCAGAGCAGGGAATTCAGGTCGCGAGGCGCACCATAGCTAAGTATCGTGAAGCCATGTTGATTCCACCATCGAATCAACGTAAGAGTTTATAAAGAAGGAAGTAAGGTCGTCACCTAAATAGAAAAATCTACTTAGCCACGACCTGATTAGCGCTCATGTTGAGCGCTAATCACCAGAAGCAGCCTGTAGTCGATAACCCTTAGGCTCAACTCCTGGTATAACAGGGAATTATGTTGTGAGTTAAATCCCGAAAGATTTTTCTACAACCTACCTAAGAGTTAAATTGGACACTGGAGGAGTATTTCTATGCAAATAAACCTAACTGGACACCATATAGAGATCACTACATCGCTAAGGCAATATGTCGAAGAAAAGTTCACTAAGCTTGAACGACATTTCGATCAGATCAATAATGTACACGTTATTTTAAATGTTCAGAAAATGCAGCAAAAAGCCGAAGCTAAACTCCACCTTGCCGGTGGTGAGGTTTTTGCTATGTCAGAGAACGCTGACATGTACGCCGCTATCGACTCCCTGATTGATAAGCTCGACCGTCAGGTTATTAAACACAAAGAGAAGCTAACAAAGCATTAATAATGGAATTAAGCACCATCCTGCAGCCGGAATGTACAACTTGCGCCACTCCGGGCAGTAAGAAAAAGGTACTGGAACTCATCAGCGATCTTGCCGCTGTCCAGTACCCAACCCTATCTTCACAAGAGATTTTTGAAAGTCTCTTGGCGAGGGAAAAAATGGGAAGCACAGGTATAGGTAATGGTATTGCGATTCCTCATGGTAGGTTGAGCAATATAAGTCAACCGGTTGCTGTATTAATCAAGTGCGAAGAGCCTATCTCCTTCGACGCCATTGATAAGCAACCTGTAGATATACTATTTGCACTTTTAGTCCCTGCGGATCAATGTGAGCAGCACTTGAGTACTCTGTCATCCATGGCTGAGAAACTCAATAACAAGCATATTGTGAAACAGTTACGAAAAACTCAAGATGAGTCAGAACTCTATCAGGTGATAACACAATGAAACTGGTGATGGTGTCCGGTCGTTCCGGTTCGGGAAAATCTGTCGTACTCAGGGTCTTAGAAGATCTTGGCTACTACTGTGTCGATAACCTTCCTCTGCCACTAATGGATACCTTGCTCGAACAACTCAAAGGCAGTACAGAACTCGTAGCCATTAGTGTCGACGTGCGTAATATATCAGAGCAAGACAAAGAGCTAGAGAAGCAGTTTGCTAACCTCCCCGAAGGCACAGAATTACTCAGTTTCTTCTTGAACTCGAGCGATGAGGTACTGCTGAAACGTTACAGTGAAACCCGAAGATTACACCCACTATCCCGCACTAAGACGTCTCTTAAAGAGGCGATAGAGCATGAAAGAGAACTGCTCGAACCCGTGTCTAAGATGGTCGATCATTACATAGACACATCAAACCTCAATATCTACGACCTGAGTGACAAGATCCGTGAAATTCTCCTAGGCAGTATCGATAAAGAGTTGGTCATTAACTTCGAATCTTTTGGCTTCAAATACGGGATGCCAGCCGAGGCAGACTTCATGTTTGACGTTCGTTTCTTGCCAAACCCCCATTGGGAACCGGAGCTAAGATCCATGACAGGGCTAGATGAGCCGGTTCAACTTTTTTTGAGCCAACAACCCACAGTCAATAAATTTATCTGGCAAATAGAAAACTTACTGGCAACCTGGTTACCTCATCTTGAAAGAAATAACCGTAGCTACCTTACCATCGCCATAGGTTGTACTGGCGGACAACATAGATCTGTTTATGTCACAGAGCAATTAGCTAAGCTATTTAGTAACAGTAAGCATAAGATTCAGGCGCGTCATCGCGAATTGAGTAATGACTAAATTAGAACGCCAGGTCACCATATGTAATAAACTCGGCCTCCATGCCCGAGCCGCAACTAAACTCGCCATCCTGGCGTCCGAGTTTGACGCCGAGATAACCATAGTGCAGGGAAAGAAGGAGGCCTCTGCTGCCAGTGTGTTAGGCTTATTGATGCTAGAAACTGGCATGGGAAAAACCATCACACTGCTCGGTGAAGGTCAGGATGCCGATGCTGCGCTAGATGCAATATGTGCACTTGTCGATGCAAAATTCGATGAAGCAAGTTAACCCTAACCTTTTACTCTCACTATATTCGCCCTTTCTTTTACAAATTAGCTAACCCTAATCTAAAGCAAACTATCAAACACAACCAAAGGAGGGTCCACTATGCCGAAAGAAGTGCTAGACAGTGAAACAACCGATCAACGTCTAAATCAGCTTACCCAAGCCCTTGGTAATGGTATGTTTGTTCATGTCAGAAACATGCTCCATGATATGGCAGCATCGGATGTGGCCTTTATTTTAGAATCATCTCCGCCAAGAACGCGTCAGGTCTTATGGCAACTTATCGATCTGGATCATACCGGGGAGATCTTAGACGAGTTAGGGGAGGAACTAAAAGATAGCCTCATCAAACAGATGACACCAGAGCGAGTCGCGAAAGCCGCGGAAGGCATGGATACCGACGATCTTGCCTATATCCTGCGTAGTTTGCCCGACAGTGTCTTCAATAAAGTACTCCAGTCCATGAGCAGCCAAGATAGGACGAGAGTCGAGCAGGCGCTATCTTACCCGGACGACACCGCTGGCAGTATCATGAATACCGATACCGTCACCCTACGTCCCGACGTCAACATAGATGTGATACTGCGTTACCTTAGAATTCGTGGAAAGCTACCGGAAGCGACTGACACCCTCTATGTCGTCGATAAACGTGATAATTTACTCGGCGGTGTGCGGATTTCAGATCTGCTCACCTGCAACCCGGACGCATCAGTCAGAGACATTATGGCCTCGGATCTAGAAGGTATTCCTGTTGGCATGAATGACAGCGAAGTCGCACAACTATTTGAACGACACGATTGGATCTCGGCACCTGTTATCGGCGAAGATAATCAGCTGCTTGGCAGGATCACCATAGATGATGTCGTTGATATCATCAGGGAAGATGCCGAGCACTCCATGATGGGCATGGCGGGTATGGATGAAGATAGCGATACCTTTGGCCCGGTCTTAAAGAGTACTTTACAGCGCTCTCTATGGCTGACCATCAACCTATTTGCCGCGCTCTTGGCAGCGTCTGTCAGTAATATGTTTGAAGGCACGCTGGAGCAATTTGCCACCATAGCGATTCTTATGACCATAGTGCCGAGCATGGGAGGCGTCGCCGGTAATCAGACCTTAGCCCTGGTGATTCGAGGAATTGCACTGGGCCAGATAGGACAGAGTAACTCTCGTTGGCTGATAGGCAAGGAGTTGGCCATCGGTTTCCTCAATGGCTTGTTATGGTCAGTATTGGTATTCGCAGCCGTGTGGCTCTGGAAAGGTGATATAGCCTTAGGTGCACTCATAGGCGGAGCCATGCTAATCAATATGACAGTGGCAGGGTTTGCCGGTGCAAGTATTCCATTACTACTTAAAAAAATGAACATCGACCCGGCCCTCGCCGGTGGCATGGTGTTAACCACAGTCACTGATGTGATTGGTTTGTTCGCCTTCCTCGGACTGGCCACCTTCTTCCTGCTGTGATCTAATAAAAAACCGGTAACAAGTATTAGCCCCTAAAAGGGGCTTAAGCAAGGCCTCCAGTCCAGCAGTCTTGCCTTTTAACGCTATACTTGTAAAAAGCACTCTGCGGGCCCTTGTTTGAAACCTTTTAACCCACTCATACTTATCCCAATAATCCTGTGTATCATATTGAGCATAGGCATTAGTGAGATCTACCTACATAGACTCGCTCAGCTTAACCAATGTAAAGAGATCAGTTTAGAACTCTCCATAAAAAAGCTCAGCCTTCGCCGTCATGAGAAAGATTTCTTTTTTAGGAAGCAGGATAAATACTTAAAGAAGTGGCAACAAACACTCAAGGAGCTAAAGAGAGAGTTTGCTCTCTCAAATACGTGTTTCTCGATATGGGACATACAGACAGATCTCATTACACAGATGAAGCTTAATTTAAAAAGTTATGAAGCAAATTTCATCGTACTCACTTCCGAACTAGACAAGTCAGACAAACAATCTTTGAGTATGTTGAATAGTTTGATGGCCCTACAAGAAAGATTAGAGAAACTCGCCAAGATTGAGGATAATAATGTTTATGCTCAGACATTAGCGATACGCCAACACTTGTTCGAATATATCACCTCGAAACAAGCCATATCACTGCAACTCTTGGGTAATAATGTCATGGCAATCAGTCAATGGCAAGATGTGTCCAAAAAGCTCAAACTAGAGCTTGAGGGATACCTGAAAAAGGTCAATACACTGAAGCAGTTTATTGAAAGCCATCAGTATTCCCATGAAGCCGGGACCATGGGACAGATGCGCTCTGATATACATAAAATAGAAGAGATTCTTCCAAAACTAACCCAAGCGATAGATGTAAAAATCAGTAACCACCATACCATCAGGTGGGTTATTTACCTTGTTATTCTGTTATTGATATATGTGACTTACCGTATTATTAATCGAATGCAGATTAATAGATGAACCTAGTGTCCAACATTGGCACTCAAGAAGAGAAAAGGCTTCCCAAGGGAAGCCTTTTTAGAAACTGTAATAAACAAGAATTAACTTTGAGGCAATGGACTCAAGATAATCTCCACACGGCGGTTCTGCGCCCTGCCTTCTGCCGAAGAATTACTCGCAATAGGTCTAGCTTCACCTATGCCTTCAGACTTTACTCTGGCATATTCCACTTTCTGAGCCACAAGATAATTACCCACTTCAATGGCGCGAATTTTCGATAAACGCAGGTTGTATGACTCAGAACCTGAACTGTCCGTATAACCCAATATATTGAGTTGAGTTTGATCATACTCTTTAGCCACTAAGGCCACGCTATTAAGCACCTTTTTAGCTCCAGAATTGAGATGAACCTCATCGACTCCGAAGGTGACTTCATTCGGCATATTCAGCACAATATTGTCACCGGAGCGAGTCACACTCACTCCTGTTGACTTAAGTTGCTTCCTCAATTCGGCTTCTTGGGTATCCATGTAATAACCAATACCACCACCTAAAGCCGCCCCCGAGGCTGCACCGATCAGGGCTCCCTTACCACGATCGCTCTTGCTCGAAGATACAACTCCGATAGCAGCGCCCGCAATCGCGCCGATAAGGGCACCATTGGTGGCTTTGGCGTTTTGACTTTCGTTAGTATAGGGATTTGTCGTCTGGCAACCTGCAACTAAGATACTAGTAGCAAGAACTGCAACACTCAGTGCTGACTTATTAATTTTTTTGATCACATAGAACTCCAGAATATCTTGATAAGTTTACACTCAAGATATACAACAGGGTAAATACAGTTTACATTTTGTAAATTGAATGATGTTCAGTATATAAACTCCTTATGAATAAACAAATGTTCATCGGCTAACCGTTCATTATTTCAGCTTAATATTTATTCATGATGCATCGAGTTGTTACCAAGTCGACATTTTTTACACATTTAAATGAGATAATTCTCGACTCTAAAAAACAATAGGTAAGGTACATTGAGGTCAAAACTATTAATCGTTGAAGATAATCAAGATGTCGCAGGCATTCTTGCCGATTATTTTGAAGTGCAAGGAACAGAAGTCGATTTCGCGACCAATGGCGAGCTCGGATTTAAGCTCGCTCTTGAGTCCAACTTCGACGCCATCATACTGGATCTAATGCTGCCTAAGATGGATGGCCTCAGTGTCGCTAAAGAACTCAGAAAGCAAGGCTGTACCACTCCGATCCTCATGTTAACGGCCCTCGATGATAAGCAAGATCTGCTCAACGGATTTGAATCAGGGGCTGACGACTATCTAGCCAAACCTTTCGACTTAGATGTACTCAATGCCCGAGTCACAGCATTGATCAAACGCCAGCAAGGAAGAGTAGCCTTAGGCATATTAAAATACGGCAGCCTCGAATTAAACACGGCTGAACATCAAGTCTATCGCAACGGAACTAAGCTCATTCTGACGCCTGCTTGCTATCAAATATTGCAATTATTAATGAAGCGAGCGCCGAACGTGGTCAAACGTGAAGAGCTTATCGAGGAGTTATGGGGTGATATGCCACCGGGTAGCGACATATTACGTAGCCACATGTACCAACTTCGCAATCAATTAGATAAGCCATTTTCTGAGTCAATGCTGGTCACGGTGCCAAAAATAGGCTTTAAACTTCAACAGGAAACGTTAAATAATAGTAATGAAAACCCCTCAACCTCCTAGCTCCACGGCCCAGAGCTTAACCAAGAAATTAAGCCTCTATTTCAATGCCATCGCTCTGCTTATTGGTATATTGGTTTTTGCTCTGAGTCAGGCGGGCCTCTACTGGCTCGAAGATGAGATAAACAAGCGTAACTTACAGCAGACAGCTGATTTTTCTGTCGACCAATTTCAGCAAGGGGCAAGCTCCCCCCTCATCATAGGTCCTAATATTTTAGCCTATGATTCTGTCCAAACGTTACCTAAGCAATTCCAACAACTCAGCCAATACCCCATTGGCTACAATGATGAAATCACCGATGACATAGCCCACGACCTCTTTTTCCATCACTCCAGCTTTATTCTCGAAGGTGAGACTAGACCTCTCTTCTTAACCATGGAAGCAGAAAAAGTCGAACTCAGCTCTGATGAATGGCGATATATCAATTTTGCCTCTCTCGCTATCATGATACTCCTCTATCTGGCATTCGATTTCGCCATTTCAAAATTATCTAAACGTCTGGTGCAGCCTGTCAATCAGCTCAGCCAGCAACTGAAATCCGCCCAAAGAGAAACCAGCTTCTCAGTCCCGGAAGGTTCGGCATTAGAGTTCACAGAGCTATCTAATAGCCTGAATAAATATCGCAATCAAAATGAACTCCTAATAAAACAAGAGCAGTCATTCGCCAAGTATGCCAGCCATGAGCTAAGAACTCCTTTAACCGTTATTCTGGGAGCCACCAAGCTGCTCGACAAGAGTGATAAGCCTGAGTTTCAACTTCGACAGAGAGCAAGAATCGCTAAGGCTACGGCCGACATGCAACACACGATTGAAGCCCTGCTGAGTCTGGTCAAACAGGAACAGACAAGAGAGAATTCCACCAGTAGGAAACTGGTTGAAAAAGAGATAAAGCAGATCTTGGATGAGGTGTCCCCTCTGGCTAAATATAAGCATCTCAAGGTCGAGCTCAAGATATTTGCTGAACCAGACATTCAGCCAAGCCCTCCCGTACTGAGGATGTTATTGATCAACTTGTTACAGAACGCCATCAATGCCAGTGATTCAGGAATTATCACCCTGGAAGTTTGGCAGTCTTGTATCAAAGTCCTAGACCAGGGCCGGGGATTGAATGATTCAGAACAGAGCAAAGACGGTCACGGCTTAGGCCTACTAATCGTAGATGCACTCTGCGAACGCTATGGCTGGCAACTGATGTTAACGTCTGGAGAAGAATCAGGTTGCATTGCTAAGCTGACCTTTCCCAATACCAGTGAGACAAGGGCTAGTGATTAGCCCATCTCATCTAGTTTATGATTAAAGTTAGCTATTAGTTGGCGACGCTATCTCATCACCTTAGTCTGTAATTTTTGAGCATGAATCAGCTCTCGATCAAACACGCCGGTACTGACGGCGTGAAGTAATTTTAATTTCATCTCTTCTACTTTAAGCCTAGGTACGCGTAGCCTGCTGCAGCCAGGATGTATCTGCTCCATGGCTAGCACTTTCTTACCAAGCTTTAAGGTTAAAATCCGAAAGTTATCATCATCATCTTTTGCATCATGCACTTTAGCGCGCGCCCTGCACTCCTCTAGTGTCAACTCCCATATCCGTTTTCTGACTTTATTTCCGATACCATTATTTACCATGGCATACTCCTGAAAACAGTCAAGCGAGCTCACAGCACCTTTGGCATTACTCATCATTATCCCCCTGCATTGAATAATTGATTGTTAGCCATCTTGATTTTTGTTGTTTTATTTATAAATAGATAAATTAATATCTGCTTAGATAGTTATATTATTTTTGCTAGATACTTGTCTACACCATTAATTTTCTTGTGTGACCAAGCTCAACACAGGAATAAACAAATAGTGATCTGCAACAATTAATCATCTAACAACAGCTACATATTCTCATAGCGATACCCTAGCTCGTAGCCAGGATTCTGTATTGAACATGCATAGCATGCAGTATAAAAAAGTAAGAAATAAAAAAAGGCACCCTAAGGTGCCTTTGACTTTGCAGGAAAACATTCTGGAGCTTAAACCCCTAGAGCTAACCTTGATGGCCTCTCTAGGAACTTAATCATTACAGAGTAAAACCATGGTGCTCCATAACCTTCTCTGGGCTGTGACAAGTGGCACAAGCTTCTTTTGCGTCTTTGGCATTACCAGCGTCATTCACATCAACAATATGGTCGGCATCTTTATTAGCACCAAAGTAACCACCGTTGCTTCTGATATGAGACATAGCAGCATCAGACAAGTACTTCTGATGACAACTTATGCAGGCTGCCGCATCAGAAGAGGCGTACCAAGTTTCAACCACTTCATCAGCAGCAGGGCTTTGAGTGCTTGGAATTGTATGAGCTTGACCCGCATTACGGCCTAACTCGAAACCATACTTAAGACCACCATAACCCTCTACAGCTGAGTGACACGTTGTACAATCTGTCTTCAGAATAGTACCGCTACCACCGTGGCCATTATCATGTCCCTTAGCTTTGTGGGCCTTGTACATAAAGCTTGTAGATTTAAGTAGTGCTACGCCATTGCTGGCTTCACCATTACCTTTAAGGCTCTTATCGTTAGTATGACAAGCCATACAGTTCACACCATTAGAATCATGATAGAACTCAAAGCTATGACAACCATGACAAGATGCAGTATCGACAATCGAACGACGCTCGCCTACTACAGCCTCAGCATTGTCTAACACGCTGCGATAAGCGGGTGTTTGTACATAAGCTGGATAAGCATTTTCAGCATCACATGCTGCACGCCTATCAGTACCTTCTTCAAAACACACTTTTAATACTGATAACACTTCAAGTGAACGCGTTGTAATATCGGCAGGGAAGTTAATAGTGACTGCAACACTTACTGTGTTATCGGCATTCCAAGTCGCTTTAGTTTCATCTTTAATATCGATGCGGCGCTTGCTATATGGTGCTTGATTATAATCGGGATAATCTTTCTCTACATCCCAGCTTACTACCATGTACGGCTTGCTATAGCCTTCTTTATAGATTTCATCTTTAGCAACTAGCTCACCATTGGCATCCATAACCTTCATATCAAACTTAATCAAGTTAGCAGCGTCGATAGTCACATTACTGACTTCAACACTGTATTCTTTAGCAGCTTGATAAGGCTTGGCAGCTTCTGAATGCACTTCAACACTATGACAATCGGTACAGGTAAACTCAGGGTTCTTATCTGACTTATGCTGAGCCGGAGAGTCTGTGTGACAACCTGTACACGCGTTGGCATTTGCGTTGGCAAGCCATAGATCTTTATCGGCTAACTCTTCATCTTGAACATGACAAACTGCACAGTCCATAAATGGCTTAGTTGGGAAAGCCGGGTAATCGAATGCATGGTCGCCACCGTAACCCGCTATGGTATAAGGCATAGGCACAACATTGCCCTCTGTATCTTTACCTTCACGCTCAGGCCCCATATGAATCGCATGTATCATATGACCTAGTTCGACTGAAACTGCATTAGGATCTGAAACTATGCCGTTATGACAAGATTGGCAGTTCTCCAGATCGAGACGACGACCACCATGAGCCTTTAAACTATCTGGCTGATGACAGGTATAACATGTCTCAAGAGTAACCAGCTCACGAGTCTCAACACCTTCAGTGGCATTGGTTGCAGGGATCCAGTCATAGTGTGCGTTTTCTGCCAGCTCATGACCCGAGGCATATTCAAACTGCATCTCAATGGCAATGCGTTGAGTCAGCGCAGGAGAAAATTCCACACCAGCGGGATCGACAGCAGTCGTTAGATTAGTGTCGAAAGTGTAGGTATAAGTACCGTCTTTATGATCGACCAGACATTCGGCACAGTTTTTTAACTGCTCAAAACCTTGTTCAAACGTTGTTCCTGCGCCATTTGTTGTCTCATTTAACAATGAAATCCACTGTTTTAGCTCTGAGCCTTCATTGGTTTTCAATTGAGCTAATGAGAAGCGGAAATCATGGAACTCATTCTCTGCACTTAAGCCGTGCAAACCTACGCCTTGCTTATTTTCTAGGTCGAAATCAACTGTGATAATGCCATCGGCATAAGTTGCGTTACTGATATTGGCAACGGCTTCAGCGGCCATATCGATATGAAGACCTGATTGACCAGGCTCACCACCGCCACCTGGTTGTCCATCTTCACCATTTTTACCATCTTCGCCGTCACTACAACCGACTACTCCCATAGTCATTGCTGCTGCAAGCAGTAACCAGAGTTTACTTTTTTTAGTATTTAACATTGCTCATCATCTCCGTGGAGTTGTTCAATATAATTATTTTGTGAACACTCGGAGGTTACTCCTAAAGGAGTACTGTTGAGTTGAGCCGCGTCAAAGAAAGATTAACAACTCATTCACCAATGATTTATTAATTTAACACTAGGGGTATTTAAAAAAGTTCAATAGAGATCATCAAGAAAGTCATCTGTAAAACATGTCATAAATTATTCCTACAATCATTTAAAACACAAAATCATCAAAGGCTTAAAAAGGGAGCCATTAACTCCCTTTTTCGCCGCATATTAACCTTGACGAGTAAAACGATATGATTGTATCAGCTGTTCTTCACCTTTAACTTGGGTAAAGGTGTCGACTAAGAACACGTCTTTTCCGGCAAACCTTAACTCTAAACGCATATTGTTTCTTTCGTCACCATTTAACGTCTGGCCTTGTACGTCCACTGGATAGTAGCTATATCTTTGGTTTGTCACATTTAACTCACCGGAGAAACGCATCAGCTCATTATTGCTAAAGTCTGTTTCCAGACTATAGCCATCACTTGGAGTGTAGGCTAGTTGCACTTTGCCATTCAGGTTGTGTGGCTCACCATTAACCTGAAGTTCATCGAAATGCAGTTCGACGGCCGTCGTTTTTGCTAAGCTCCCCCTCGCCATACCACTTGCTTCGATGCGATCCCCTTGTGCATCTAATGCCCAAATATCAACACGCCAGTTACCGTTAAAACTATCTAGTTTATCCCAGTTTTGTGGCACCATTGACGCAGTACCAGCCGTCATAGGTGCGCTGGCTAAACCATTAATATTGATGTTCTTAGTGCCATTTTCATTGCGATAGTCTTCTCTGTCATTATGATAATCTGCAGCTGCTCCTGCAGCTGCACCCGTTGCCGCACCAAGCATAGCGCCTTTTGCCGCTAAGCTTGCATCCCCCATAGCCGCGCCCATGACTAAGCCAATTAAAGCACCACCAGCAGCTCCTGTTTTTAAGCCGCGATTCTGATCACGTTCACCGTCTTCATCACTGGTACTGGCACAACCGCTCAATGCTGCAAAGCACAATGCTGCTAGTAAGGTCTTTTTCATGTTGGTCATAGTGTATTTCTCGACATAAAGCGGTACATTGGTACCCATAAGATAGTGTGATTATTTAACCAGATAGCATGCCCTAACATCAGGGCAGGCGTTAAGAAAAAAAACTGCCTAATGCCTAGAGGTTTTCTCTCTGTTGGGTCAGCGAGCGTTCAGATTTAATCGATTGTGACTTAACGAAATTAATACCGATTGGTATAACTTGTGGTTTAAAGAGGAACAATGAACCAGAGACAATACAAGGGCATAGACGAATACTTGTTCCAGAAACGTACTCAACAAGATCTGTCTCAAGAGGGGCTCGCACTGGCACTCCAGCAGTTTGACCCACTATTTTCTGAACTTGACTCCCTCACGATCAGCCGTTGGGAACGAGGCAGAGTCAGTCCCAATATTCGCAGACAAGTGGCACTTATGGAGTTTTTTGGCGATGAACCACACTTGTTACTCGCTAATCCTGATTTTGAGTTGAAACAACTGCCCTCCATGTCAGCATTTCAACAGATGTTAGAGCAGCAAACGAATTACAATCACGTCATGGGTGCCCATCCTTATATTCCTCAAGATGAACTTAACTTTGAAAAATTAAATAAGCGGAGCGATAATCTATTACAAAAATTACGCTGGGTATGTAATGCCCACAATAATTTAACTAGGCAGCGAGAATCTTGGGATGCGGAGTCTTTAGCTCAACTGGTTTTATTTCCTTCTACCGAAGTGATCTTCTACCAGATAGATGACATTTTAATGGGACACTCCCTTTATATACGCATCGATGAAGACACATTATCCGCTCTACTCAGCGGTAAGATGCAAGAAACCCAACTAAGCACTGACGATCTCATCGAGAAGGACAAACCTGCTTGCCTATATATGTTAAGTGCATATATCGGCGGACGCCATGTGGCCGAAGACTCTTTGCTACACATGTTATTTACCTTACTTGAAAACCCACTCAATTTGTCATTGGGCTATAAGGCCCGCAGTGATATTGGCATCAAGTTAATGGATTTTTTGTCCGGCAAACGTGTTGGGCAAGGAGAGGTACTTAAGGAGCGACTCGATGGCGCTAAATATCTAGGAAAACGCTATAGCTATATTTCATTTTATCTTCCAAGAGCAGACCTTCTAGCCAGCCCGCTGATGCTAAATGTAATGCGCAAACAAGGAAGAAGTTAAAAGAGTACTTTTAGAAGCATAAGTACTCTTTATCGATTAAGTTAGCTGTTGATGACTATGACTCTATTCAATGAATAGCCAACTTAAAGCCTAAGGGTTGCGTGTCATCGGCATACAATACTAAGGTATATTGACTCGCTTCGAAACCGAAGTTCTCAGACTGATACAACAAGGTCAAATCGCCATTATCATCTTCATACACCACGCTCACCTCATAATCACCTGTGGCTAAGTCCAGTGATTTAATTTCGGTAAAATCTATCCCTTCAATGTAATACTCTGCCGACTCGATCGTTTCACTTTGAGACACAAAATAGATATTGAGATCATCATATTCATGAGCAAGATTAGCGAAGCTTACCTCACTCTCATAGGCTCTGGGTCTCAAGTCATGTAATAAGGTTAACCCTTTGATTTTCTCGTCTGCATCTTGGTACAACAACATGGACTTGGTCTCATCTTGGTTAAATGTCACCAAGAGGTTATTTGCTAGCACCGCTTGAGATTCAACCTGAATTATCGTCACGCCATAGTCATCGAAATCAACCAATTGAAACTCTGTACTCTGACCAAGTTCGATGTCCTTTATCGCTATATCATTGCCATTGTTCGTAACCAGAACCTCTACCGTTCCCTGTTCCTTCAAACCATTAAACAGACGAAACTCGGCTGCTGCGTCGATATTGGCATGGTTATCAGCTCCCGAAGTCGAATCCACATTGTCTATGGTGATATTAGGAGTCCCCGGCCCAAAACTGTCCCTAATAATGAGTTTGTAGACAGTTTCAGCAGTTAACGAGAGTGATGCCGTAGTATAAACAGGCTCTAACGAGCCAGTGCCCGTCAGATAGATAACGTAATCTCCAGTATCTAAGGTCACACCTAAGGTACTTCCCTTGTAGCTCAAACTGTCGAGAAGGGTGGCATCAATGAACTCTCGTCCATCGACCCCGATATAAACATCGTAAGCACCAGCATCCATAGCGGTGTGGGCCACAAGAACCTGCATCTTGCTATAATCTACATCTTCATCGTCATTCAGCTCATCCATCTCTGTGGTCAAATAGCTAACATCCAAAAACTCAGGCGAGTGATAGTCTCCCACTAGCATAAACAGATGATGCTCACCATAATTTAGATTAAGTGTCTCCTGATATTTAACCAAGTCTTCACCAATCTCATCTTCACCAGTAATTTCAAGTTCAACCTCCCCGGTAACATAAGCATATTTAGGCATGGCATTGGCGTATTCCACAGCCGTGTACTGATAATCATCCAATGACAAGCTTAAGCTAGTGCTGTTAGCCGATGCATTATAAAACTGAATATAGCTCTCATCTGTGGAACTCTCTTCATCATCAGAACTACAAGCTGTAGTCCCGATAAGCAAACCAGAAAATAGAACAGCATATCCCAATAGTTGTTTCTTCAAAACTCACTCCCTTTGATATTAATTTGTTATAGCCATTTACATGGCTGTTACTTACGACAACAAAAGAAGGTCAAGAAACGTCAAGCTAGGTAATTAAAAATAATGCTCCCTATAGTTTTGTAAGTTATTGCATACAAAAGTAAACGAACAAAAAAACGGCGCCAAAATGGCACCGTTTTTTTAGCGAGAAAGAGAATATGTTAATGAACAAAAGAAACCTTACTCTCAATGTTAATCAGGCTTAGCTCAGTCTTGCCCTGCTCAATAAATCATAAAGTAGTAACATCTCTATCCAGCTAAAATCACCTTAAATTTACTTTGTAGTGATTCATCATCTTGCTGACCGTACTTGATCAGCAGGTCATCCTTACCATCACCATTGAGGTCTTCGCTAGATACCATGCCACCGTCTTGAGGCAGCTGAACTCGGATTTTTTCACTCCTCTTAACAAAAAGCCTGTCACTGTCACTGCCTAGAAAAATCTGCAAGGTATCATCCCCGTCTGACAACAACAGATCTTGTAGCCCATCACCATTAATATCCGCCAGCTTGACCACAGGGGTGCCACTTTGACCCGAGGTGAGGCTGAAGCTTAACTCCACCTCTTTACTGATATTGGCATCATCGGAGAACTGGCTATTTTCATCCATCTTAAATAGATACACATCCTGATCGATACTGCCCGAAATCAAGGCGCCGATGATCTGCGATAAGCCGATGTCGAAACCCGCCACCAACACCTCATCTTTTTTATCGCCGTCGATATCGATAAATTCTAACCCCGTTAAGGTGCCATCGGCTCGAATCACGCTATTGGGCTTCTTCGGAAACGTCAGCTGTCCCTTGATGTTTTCACCCAGATAAATCTCATAATCATTAACCCTATCCAGTACACCTGAGCTCTTGGTGTAACGCACCACCATATCGGTCAAGCCATCGTTATTGATATCTTTGAGCTGCTCCACTTTACGGTAAATCAAATCACTCTGATCTAACTGCTCACCGAAAGCATCTCGCTTGTTCCACCAATCCAAACCGCTGATAGCCAGACGAACCGAGCTGTATTTAGCGATAGGATTGAAATGTCCCGACTCCTCTTGTCTATACACCTCTAGTTCCCCCTCCCCTATCTTGACGACATCCGGTTTACCATCGAGATTGATGTCGGCACTATAGATTTTTGACTGAGTGTAGCGGACACCATCGTTATAGAGTCTGACTTGAGGCTTAATCGGCAGTGGCTGTCTGTGATAACTGCCATCGGTTTGTGCGATAAAAAGCTCTACCTGATCGAAGTCGCTAATGATGATGTCATCCAGGCCGTCATCGTTAAGATCACGAATAAAATCACTGTCACTAATGTAGTCGGGGCTATGCTTGAGCGACATTGAGTTGATATCGGCAACAATTTGAAAGGGGTTTAACTTATCGCTGGGAACGAATCTAATTAAATGCTTACTCGATAAAAACATCAATTGCTGCATTTCATTAGCTGACGAGCCCTCGTTATCACGTCGGGTCAAATCGAAGCTGGCAAGCTCACGAGGAAGTTTAACTTTTAAAGACTCGGTATACTTGCCCTTCGCCTTATCGAAAGCAAAAACGGCTAACCACTTCTGCCCGAAATCATCCACTCCGAAGGTAACTAGCTCTTTGCCACTATTCGCTAGCAAATTAGCCGGCAATATGGGATGAGTCAGCTTGAAGCTGGTTTCAACGCTGTGGGACTCGAGTGTTACAGCTGAATTTTGAGAAGCCGCATTAGCGCCAACCGATGCCAGAGCCAGCATAGGCAAGAGCAATACAGGTAATGCATGTACGGGGGACGCCGCAAGCATTGATAAAAAAGGTGAACCGTTTCTGATTTTTTCCATTTGCAACTAACTCCAATCTCGCAATAAGCGCCTGACTTAATCTTTCAAATCGCGCTAAAACCTATGGACTTAATCTATCGACTCTGAAAAAAAAAGAAAGTTCAGTTAATCAGATGTTACAAACTAATGGGGCAGGAGCCTAATTAGATACAATTTTCGCTGAAACTGACCTGAATATAGACATGCTCAGATTCACTCATTGCGCCGTTATGAGCATGATAACTATCATCGAACAGTGAAATATCAAGATTCCCACTTGGCCAACTGCAGAGGATGTCACAATATTTTTTAACCAATGTCGACCACCAAAAATCAGGGTATAGTTCACAAAAATATAAAAAACGTGATAAATAAGGGTAATCCATGTTTAGTAAAAGTCTTATCAGCCTAAGTGTTTTAGTGGCCTTATTTGGATGCACTAATGAACGGACTGAATCTGCAAACAATACGACGGTAACCGCTGCCCAAATAGCACAAACAACTAAGGTCGACACAGATAAACGAGCGAGTATTGACGCTAGAGTGGCTCAGTTCACTCAAGACTTCATCAAGTCTCAGCCAGCATTAGCCACCTCGTTAAATCTCGGTTCTGACATGGCGGGAGACTTTCAACGCCGGCTCCCCGATTACTCTCCGACTGGCATGAAAACCTTGCAACAAAAAATGCTGCACGCGGCATCACAGCTAGCCAGTATAGATACCCAAAATCTATCCGATAACGACAAACGTCACGTAATCGTTAACCAAGTAATCGCTAATTACTACGCCGGAGATGCTCAATTTAACGCAGGTTATATCGATACCTGGGCCGGACATCTGCCTTACATCGTCAACCAAATTAATGGGCCACTGATCGACATTCCTGCCATCTTAACCGATCAGCAACCCATCTCAGACTTAGGCGATGCTGAAGATTATCTGCGCCGCTTAAATGCCTTAGCTGAAATGACTAATCAGGTTAGGGCCAAAGTGGAAGCCGATGCCGCTAACGGTGTCATTCTTCCTAAGCCACTATTTGCCAACACACTTAAGTTCCTCGCCAACTTTACGGCACAACCTGCTATTGAACACAGCCTGGTCACTAGCTTCCAAGAAAAGCTCAATGCCACAGATAAAGTTGATGCAGAGCACACAGAAGCTTTCATTGCACAAGCCAGTAAACTCGTCGATGAGAAGATTTATCCCGCTTACCGTGATGTTAGCTCTCTGATGACCAGCTTAGCGCGCAAAGCACCGACTGACGTGGGAATTTGGGCCCAGCCCAATGGTGAGTCTTTCTACCAACATGGTATCACCTACCTGGCTGACTCTGATTTGAGTGCCGACGAGATCCATCAACTGGGCGTCGAAGAAGTTAACCGCATCACCAGCGAGATGGACAGCATCTTAAAAGCTAACGGCTATAACAAGGAAAGTGTTGGCGAGCGCATGATCCAGCTCAGCACTGAGCCACGCTTCCTATACGAGAACTCAGATGCTGGCCGTCAGCAATTGCTCAAGGATCTCAGCAAAGATATCGATCTGGTGATGACTAAGGCGCCGCAGTTATTCTCGACTTTGCCTCCACAAGAGGTGATCGTTAAGCGTGTTCCTGTTGAGACTGAGGCTGGGGCTGCTGGTGGCTCCTATATACCACCAGCGCTCGATGCTAGTCGACCCGGCGTCTTCTTTATTAACCTTAAAGATATGACTTCTATCTCCAAATACGGTCTCAAGACGCTCACTTATCATGAAGCAGTCCCGGGACATCATTTTCAGATAGCCCTTAACATGTTACAAACTGACATTGGCTTGATGCGTCAGAACGCTTCATTCAATGCCTATATCGAAGGCTGGGCCCTTTATTCTGAGTTGCTTGCCTTTGAGATGGGCATGTATGAAAACGATCCTTGGGGTAACTTGGGCCGTCTCAAAGCCGAGGCTTATCGCGCCGCGAGACTCGTAGTCGATACCGGACTTCATCATAAAAAGTGGACTCGCCAGCAGGCCATAGAATATTTTGCCGAGGCGACAGGGTCCACCCAAAAAGAGGTGACTTCTGCCATCGACCGCTATATCGCCTGGCCGGGTCAAGCCCTAGGCTACAAGCTTGGCATGTTGAAGCTAGTCAAGCTCAGAGCCAAAGCGCAACAGACTCTTGGGGACAAGTTTGATATCCGTGCCTTCCATGATCTCATCTTACTGCCAGGCGCCAGACCTATGTCAGTGGTTCAGTCAGATGTAGAGCAATGGATAGAGGCTCAGATATAGGGGGATGAGTCGTAATTAATCTAGCCCCTATCGCTAGGCCGAACCTTCGACCTAGCGATAGGGGCCTACCTTAATTTACTGTCATCGAGACAAAAAATTTTCCTTGATATATCCAAGCGTATTGATAGTATCGGCCACCTCTATATACCAAATATCACTTGCTCATCCGATAGCATTCCATAAGCATATTTTTCTTATCGTCCTCTGTCATTTTTGGATTATGTAAAATGCCACACACTAGCCGTACCACATTTCAGGGTAATGCCCTTGCCGCTTTCGCTTTCTTGCTTTGGGGCTTGATGCCACTGTATTTTCAGATGTTACCTGGGGCCGATACCAATGAACTACAAGCCTTTAGGATCACATTCTCGGTGCCCTTTATGCTGCTGGTTATTCTTGTCATGGGTAAGAAACTCCCCTCTTTGGCGGCACTCAAGGCCGACAAGCGTTCGGTAGCACTATGCGGACTCGCGGCAGTGATCATGTGTGTATCTTGGTATAACTTTACCTGGGCTATCACCCATGGGCAGGTGCTAGCCGCTAGCTTAGGATTTTTCATCAATCCCTTGTTCGCTATCGCCCTCGGCGTAATGTTTCTAGGGGATAAGCTGTCCAGAGCTCAGAGCCTAGCCGTCATTTTAGGAAGCTGTGGTATCGGCTACATGGTATACAGCTATGGAGAGCTGCCCTGGAGTTCTCTGCTTATGGGAGGATGCTTCGCTCTCTATGGTTTATGTAAGAAATTTATCCGTTTCGATTCGTTAACTTCGGTAACTCTGGAGTCAGCCCTCTTGATGCCTTTCGCCCTAAGTTATCTCTTTTGGCTAGGGATCACAGATCAGAGCATGGCTCTGGCTCAGTTCTCAATCTCTGACACAGATACCTGGTCACAACTGCTGCTCTACATGGGCGCAGCACCTATCACCTTAATGCCGCTTATCTTTTTTGCCCTTGCCATCAGCCGTACCAGCTTGTCTATGATAGGCCTGATGCAATATATCGAGCCTAGCATGCACTTTCTGCTCGCTGTGATACTGTTTAACGAGTATTTCGATCAAGTCAAAGCGATCAGTTTCGCCTTGATCTGGACGGGCCTTTTACTCTGCACACTCGAAGCCTTACCAGCACTGAGACAGAAACGAACTAACTTGAAGCTAGGAAGCTAGGAACACAGTTACTCATTCAATCTAGCGAGAATTTCGTTAGTGATCTTACTGCTGAAGACCATAGAAAGATGCAAAGCGACGAAGAATTTCTTATTCTCAGCCAACTCCCAATGTGAACTGGTACTCGGCACTATCGTGTAGTCGATAGATGTTCTGTAGGAATAGAGCTTAAGCCCATCGAGCCGGTCTGTAGATTCATCTAAGGACTTGAGCAGCTCACTATCGGGCCTAAGCTGTTTCATCGCTTTCGATGGGTAAGGGAGATAGGCCATGTAGCTGCCACTATGGGGAGTAGAGATGGTAAATAAATGGCTAGATCGTGAACATCCTTCGAGATGCTGCAGGTAATATCTAGCGACTATTCCCCCCATACTGAAGCCGATAAGCACTAAAGTTTGATTCTCACCGTATCGATTATCTATCTGCTCCTTTAGGTTATTGGCGGCATACTCGACGCCATGACTTCCATCAAACGGCTTTAGCGTTGGAGTGAAGCACTCGAATCCCTGAGACTCAAATTGTCTCCTCATCCAGTTCATCACAGATCCCGTATTGAAAATACCATGCACTAAAACCAGTTTTGGCTTTCTCTGTGTTGTGGTCATAGGCCTGTACATCTCACCTTTTATCATGTCTAACGCCGATTTTGGCGTTCAATTTTGCTATCATTGCGCGGCAACGACTACCTAGTATCAATATTAGCCATTTAAACGAGTTATTTACCATGTCTATCTCCGAATTATTAGCCACAGCTCTAAAAAAGCGTCAAGACTTGCTTACCCAAGCTAAAATAAACAACACAGATTGTTATCGGGTATTTCATGGCACCGTCGAAGGTATAAATGGCTTGAACATAGATAGATACGGCGAAGCCTGGTTAATTCAAAGCTTTCATCAGACATTGAATGCAGATGAGCTCAAAGAGATTAGTGACTCCCTGACTCGAATCGAAGACCTGCCCATTACCTACAACGACCGCTCCGATAAAAATTCACGCGTGATGAATCAGCTAGATGTCATTAGCCAAGACTTTGCTGACCTAGATCAGGTCATACATGAGAATGGCATCAAGTTCACCTCTAAGCTCAGACATGAGGGGCAAGATCCCTTGCTGTTTCTGGATATGCGAGCGGGTCGTGAATTCGTCAAGGCAAACAGCCTGAATAAAACCGTACTCAACCTGTTTTCATATACCTGCGGCATAGGCACTGCTGCCGCGGTAGGCGGAGCCACTCGCGTGATGAATGTGGATTTCTCATCGTTTGCATTAACTGCAGGTAAAAAGAATGCCGAGCTCAATGATGTCAGCGATGTGTGTGAGTTTGTTCAGAGTGATGCCTTCCCGGCGCTGCGCCAGCTAGCCGGACTTAACGTCGGTGGACGTCGTAACCAGAAGCTACCTAAATACCCTAAATTGCCGATGACTCAATTTGATCTGGTGTTTCTCGACCCACCTAGATTCGCCAAGAGCCCTTTCGGTACTGTCGATCTTATCAATGACTACCAGAGCCTGTTTAAGCCTGCGCTACTGACAACGAAATCGGGCGGCACCATAGTCTGCTGTAACAATGTGGCTAAAGTTGAAAGAGAAGCCTGGTTCAATGCTCTGGTTCGCTGTGTCGAAAAGCAGGGCCGCTTAGTTACCAGGCATACCTGGCTAGAGTGTCATCATGACTTCCCGTCATTTGATGGTAATCACCCACTTAAGATGGTCTCTCTGGTCATAAGTTAACAGTCTTAATCTTTTCTAGTCACTAGTGTAAAAATAGAATTCATTGCACTAGTGACATAAGCTAACAATACGACATACTCTATATTTTCTCCGCCTGTTTTCGCCTTAATAAATATTAACTTTGGCATTTAACTCAAACGCTGGAGCTTCTCGCCCTTCACTCCACAAATGTAACGTTCGCGATACATTAACTTCATTGACATTGCATCCTCAGTGTTTGAATATGAGGTCGTTTTAAAAGATCATTTTTAAAACAAAACGTTCAATGACTGAAACGGATTTCAACATATGACAGATAATTCCATGTCTATGTTAACAATTTGCTTCAGGCCTACATTTCTCGCAAGAGTCCGGTCGAACCTGTCGCTTTAAACTAAAAATACTAAAAATAAGAGTATCAGTTTATGTTACCGACCCTCGAACTCAGTCGAATAGTGGCTGTAAAGCAGCCACTAGACTCAGGGATTAACAGCAGCTTCCTATCAGTTTTACTGCTGTTATTTGTCTTCCATATTCTCACCTTGAATACGCAAACTAATTTAGAGACCTTCAACTGGTTCAATGAACTTGGCGCTAGCCTACCTAGCTGGTTACTACTCAGTGTGACCGACCTAGGCGACGGCATTACCGCCGGAGCCTTAATCTTAATTTGTCTCACTTATAAGCCCCAGTGGCTATATCGAGTCCTAGTCACCACACTGCTCTGTGCATTATGCGTGCACTTTTTTAAACAATATTTCGATGCCCCCAGGCCTGCTGCCGTACTCGAAGTCATCAATATAATAGGCAAGGCTCGCTATGAGCATGCATTCCCATCGGGACACACAACGACAGCCTTCGCATTAGCCGGAATCATCTGGCTATTAGCCGACAAACTATGGTGTAAACTAAGCGTATTGATACTGGCAGTTGCGGTGGGGATTTCTCGTATTGCGGTGGGAGCACACTGGCCAGAAGACATCGCCTTTGGCGCGATATTGGGCTGGTTATTGGCTTACCTGGCTTGCAGTGCAGTGCCATTATCGGCACTCAAACTCAAGCATCAATATTGGATTATCTTTGCCCTCTCCATGATAGTGCTAGTGAGTGAATTAAAGAATTTAGGTGAAGATCCTTTCTCTGTGCTCCTGTTTAACCGCTACCTAATCATCACAGCCCTTATCTCACTGACCGTCTACATGTGCAGCAAGTTTCAGCGGGATGATAAGCCAAACCCCAAAAATGCCTAAGCAATACCGGTTGGCATTAACCCACTGAAGGGAGAGCCAGCTCTCCCTTAGATATCTACTCCCATTATTCTTTGAATTAAAGGGATTAAAGCCCACCTAAGGTGAGTTTGGCTGGGTCTAAAAGCTTCTCAAGCTCCTCACGAGAAATGTCGGTTTCCTCCTCGGCGACATCCAGTACGGCTCGACCTTCTTTGTAAGACTTCTTAGCAATTTCAGCGGCCTTAGCATAGCCAATAATTGGATTTAGCGCGGTCACTAGAATGGGATTTCGAGCTAAGGCTTTCTGCAATTGCGCCTCGTTAACCTTGAATGTCGCTATGGCCTTATCCGCCAATAGATAACTGACATTGGCCAGCAAGCTTATGCTCGAAAGTAAGTTATCGGCAATCATGGGCAACATAACATTTAATTCAAAATTACCCGCCTGACCACCCACTGTAATCGCGCTATCGTTACCTATTACCTGAGCCGCGACCATAGTGGCCGCCTCAGGGATCACGGGATTGACTTTGCCCGGCATGATAGATGATCCGGGTTGTAGTGCTTGCAGCTCGATCTCCCCCAACCCGGCTAAGGGTCCCGAATTCATCCAACGTAGGTCGTTAGCTATCTTCATCATAGATACGGCCACAGTTTTCAGCTGTCCCGACAATGAAACTGCAATGTCTTGTGTGCCAATATGGCTGAAAAAATTACTCGCCGGAGTAAACGTGAGGCCGGTGGCCTCACTGAGCTGATGGTTAAACTCCGCGGCAAAATCTGCATGGGCATTAATCCCGGTGCCCACAGCTGTCCCTCCCTGAGCCAGGCTCTGTAATCTCGGCTTAATCCCATCGATCAGGTCAATATTTAGCTCTATTTGGCTCGCCCAACTCAGCAGACTCTGACTCATACGCACAGGCATGGCATCCATAAGATGAGTTCGACCCGTCTTGATATGATGATCGACTTCAGCGGCTTTGTGCTTAATCACCTTCAACAGATGTTCCAGTGCCGGTAATAAACGATTCTCCAGCTCCATGGCGGCACTGATATGAATACAGGAAGGGATGATATCGTTACTGCTCTGACCATAATTAACATGATCATTAGCACCTACTGTTTGATTAGCAATTCTAGACGCCAGAGTGGCTAATACCTCGTTAGCATTCATGTTCGAGCTAGTACCCGAGCCGGTTTGAAACACATCAACCGGAAAATGCTGCATCATGGCCTTATCATCGAGTAGTTGAGACACTGCATCTGAGATACCATCAGCCATATCTTGTGGCAGCAAGGCTAGCTTTGCATTAGCCTGAGCAGCAGCCGATTTAGCCAGAAGTAAAGCACGAATAAATGCCTCAGGCATTCTCTTGCCACTGATGGGAAAGTTATTCACCGCTCGTTGTGTTTGGGCTCCATATAGCGCCGAAGCTGGCACCTCTAGCTCTCCCATGCTGTCTCTTTCAATACGTGTAGTCATGATCTTCCTTTCCATTATTACTTACTAATTAATTCAATCAGTGCGCCAAACCTGCTTTGAAAAACTGGCTAGTGGCTCTCAGCTCATAGAAAAGCTTCTCAAGTTCCTGCTTCTGAACATCAACCTAGAAAGTGCACTAAGCGGCTTATAGATGTTATCCAGACACCCATAAACTAACCAATGTCCTTTCTTAGCGAACTAAGTAATCAAATTCAGTGCGCTAAACCAGATTTGAAAAACTGGCTCGTCACTCTCAGTTCATAGAACAGCTTCTCGAGTTCCTGCTTTTGAGAGTCACTATCCACGAGTCTCGACAAAGCACTTAAGGGCTTATAGATATTGTCTAAACACCACAACCGCCAATGTCCTTCGAGCATGTCATCAGCTAAAGTATCGAGCAATAATCGATACTCTGCCACATGGAGGGACCAGGCAGCATGTTTACAGGCTCCCATAAGGGCTAACTCCATGGAAAACCAGATCAACACCAGGCTAGGATTATCGACCTCTTCGCCGTGGCGTATCTTATGACGAAGCACATTGATCGCAGGATCTTGACTATCGAACTGTGGAAAACATTGGCACATACAAACCACTTGATGAGAATGACAATTAATATCATTAAGCGTTTTTATGCTAAATATGTCAATCGTATTTACTCTGCGAGGCTCAAACTATGAAAAGAGTGGTAAATGATAAGCGGTTAGCAGTCAGATAGAAGCAGTTCCTAGTTGAACCTAGGAACTGCTTGGCCTAATTTAAGGTGTAACGATATCGAACACGCCCTTAGGCTTATCTAGTAGCCTAAAGAAACTCACCAGATCCAACTTGCTACCCTCAATATTGAGATCATCGGAGAACATGAGATCCGATGCCCCGGCATTACCTATGATCAAATCGATGAAGAGCTCGTGACTGATATTTAACGTCGCATCGGCATCGGGATTCTTATCCCCTCGTTTATGATGTAGCACCGAATTGTTCAGCTCCAATACATAGTTTTCACCGAGATCGATGAAGTTTATGTTGAGCAAATAATGTTTACCGAATGCCTCGGGGCCGATCACACGCGATGCCATAGATTGCAGGAAGTTCTCTATCGGCGAGCGCAGCAATATCTGCTTCATAGAGACCAGGTCTATGCCCTTATCCGGAGCGCCGTGGCGTAATTCAAATGCAGCTGATAGGTACACATCACGCCAGGCGGCAGACTCGGCCTGATAACCAAGTTGATCGTAGCTCTTGGCCAGTAATTCTTTAGCCGATGTATTAGCCCCATCAGCAAAGACCAGACGATTGAGCAGCTCGGCGGCCCAACGATATTCTCCGGCTGCGAAGGCTGTCTTGCCATGAATTAACACGGCATCGGCGCCTCCCATCAATTCAACATATTTATGCGCCGATTGAGAGTCAGGCAAAGGATCTAAGTTAGCCGGATTAGCATCATACCAGCCAAGGTATGCCTGATAGACCGCCTTAGCATTATGCTTAGCGGTACCGTAATACCCCGACTGGCGAAGGTATTCGCCAGAGAAGGTGGCATCTCAATCTCTTCGGCTATTTCAGCCGGAGTCAGACCCTGGTTGAGCATGCGCACAGATTGATCGTGGATGTATTTATAGGTGTCTCTCTGCTTACCTAAGAAATCGGCTATGGCATCCTCGCCCCATATAGGCCAATGATGACTGCCAAAGTAGACCTTGGCCTCTTTCTGGTTTGTGAGCGCCTCATCAATTGAACGGCTCCACTCGAGTGCGTCCCTGACCTTAGCGCCCCGTAAGGTATAGAGGTTATGCATGGTCTTAGAGACAAGCTCCGCACCGCAATAGGCCTGATGCTCAGGCAAGTAGAAGGTAAATTCAGAGGGGGCCTCTGTGCCCGATACGATCTGAAACTCAAACTTCACGCCATCGATTATCTTAGTCTCATCGGCTGCTACTGTGATGGTTGGAGCCAGAATACTGAACGTACCGAATGCGGGCTCTTTACCTAACCCAGAATCTATATGACCCCGGGGAGATCTGGGTAATCGCTTGCCATACATATACATGGCGCGGCGGCTCATGGCTGTCCCGGCCATGACATTTTCGCTGGTGGCCTCATGCATAAAACCGCCTGGTGCAACTATGTCTATATCCCCTATAACAGTAAGTTCCGAATCATCCAGCAAGCCCAAAGCCCCACCAAAATGATCCATATGGCTATGGGTGAAAATAATGCCTGAGACAGGCTTCTTGCCTAGCTGCTTATTTACGAAAGCCAGTGCAGCCTTCGCCGTTTCCACCGTGGTCAGGGGGTCAACGATAATCCAGCCAGTTTTTCCGGCGATCACTGTCATGTTAGCCAAGTCGAAGCCACGGACTTGATATACCCCAGGAGTCACTTCAAATAAACCATGAATGTTATTCAGACTCGCCTGTCGCCATAGACTCGGATTAACGCTGGCCGGAGCATCCCCCTGAATAAAATCGTAAGCGGGCCTGTCCCAGATATTTTTCCCCTGTGCGTCGACCACCTTTAAATCCGGCAGTTTAGCGATAAATCCTCGATTCGCATCGGTGAAGTCTTGCTTGTCCTGAAAAGGCAGCTGAGTCAGCAATACAGAGTTTGCCTCTAGAGTATGGCGAGTCGCGGGCGTAAAACCATAGGCATCCACCACATCAGGGGCAACGGGTGTAGCAGCCATACCTGCTCGCTCACCAACCTTAGGCTGACAGGCTAGCAGCAACAAGGCACTGGATAAGAGCAATGTACGGCTAAGCTTGGTTCGATTTAATCTAATTCCAAAAGGGTGAAAACCTTGCTTTAGGCTCTGCTTGGAAATATGTTTGGCAAGCTGCTTGAGAAAAGGCCGCTGACCGTTATCCATTTTATTATGATTATTCAACATGGGTACTCACTCTGGCATTAACAACTAGAGCTAACCTATTACACTAATACAACATAATGGTTATCATTTTCGGCCAATATAAACATGTGTTTATATTGGCTCGGGTTGAATTTAAAAATGGTGAGCTTGGCTAGGGCTTGCTTCGGTGACGAAAATCGGCTGGACCTGTGCCATGCCAGCGATGAAAAGCACGGGAAAAATTGGTTAAGCTGGTATAACCGAGTTTATCTGAGAGCAAGGTGATCGAAAGTTCAGTATTCAGCAAATAATGATAGGCCAGCTCCCTGCGCTTTTGTTGCAGCAAGTCTCGAAAACTGGTCCCTTCCTCCTTCAACTTACGCCTCAAGGTTCGCTCGCTAATATTATAAACTTGCGCGACCTTCTGCGCCCTAGGCTCTCCCGACACCAACATGGCATGAATCGCCTGGCTGGCTTTCTCCTGCCACTTAAGGGCCTGCATCTTATCTAAGTAATTCCTCACTTTAGTCTCATTTTGAGCCGCGAGTTTTGGATTACCCATGACAGTGGATTGCTCCAACATGCTTCTGTCCATCCACAAACAGTTCTCTTGCTTATCGAAAGAGATAGGACAGGAAAAACAATTTTGCCAGGGACTCAAATTTTTAGGTTCGGCTCGCATCAACTCAACACTCAATACAAACTTTCCATGACCTAAAATCAGTTCACCGTGATGCACTAAGGTAGTAAAAAATGCATCTATCGACATAGGACTGATA